>JAJZMD010000125.1 GCA_021803085.1 Actinomycetes bacterium | reverse complement strand
CCCGGGAGCTCCTGTACACCGCGATCACCCGCGCCCGCCGGCAGGCGACCATCGTCGCCACCGAAGCGTCGTTGCGGGCCGCCATCGCACGGCCCGTCAGCCGGGCATCGGGCCTCGGTTCCAAGCTCTGGGCCTGAGCCGCCACGTCGCAGCACGCTCTCGCACACCTACCCGTCCTCGGCGCGTCGGGCCTCGGTTCGAAACTCTGGGCCTGAGCCGGCAGATCGGGCCGGTCCGCCGCTCGTGCTCGCCGCGGCAACGGAGGGTTCGACGTCGTCGGCGAGGGACAGATAGCTCTCGTCCTCCTGGGCCGTGTGCAGCGCCAGGATGGCGTGCAGCCCGTAGAGGAGACGCTCGAGGTCGGCGATGTCCTCCTCGTCCGGGCCTTCCGGGCCGATGTCGTCGAGCAGCGATCCGAGCCGCCGGATCTGGTGAGCGATCTCGACGTGCGCCCTGCTCATCGGTCCGGTGGGGTCCCGGCCTCCGATGAGGCGGTCGATCGTCGGGTAGAGCACCTCCTGCTCCGCCCGCTCGTGTGGCTCGACCTCGTCCACCAGGAGCCGGTGCACGTTCCGGACCCGGGTGACGGCTTCGGCAGGGTCGAGATCTCTCAGGACGGCGGCAGCCGAACGCACCTCGTCGACATCGGCTTGGATGGCCCGATGCTCGCCCTGGAACCGTCGGGTGAGCGCGGCATCTTCCTCGGTCAGGTGGACGGAGCCAACGGGCAGGCGCGCGCGGAGCGCGTTCAGGATGACCGCGACATCGATGCACTCTTGGAGGATCGCGCCCCACACCGCCGGCAGGAGACCAGCCGCCGCTGCCGCCATGGCCACGACGGACATGGCCATCCCCGCGATCACGCTCTGCAGCGCGATCCGCCGGGTGCGGCGGGCCAGGGTCACAGCCTCGCCCACCCGGTCGAGCCGATCGACCGTGAGCACGACGTCGGCCGCCTCCGATGAGGCGGTGGCGCCTCGGGCTCCCATTGCCACCCCGACGTCGGCCAGAGCCAGGGCAGGAGCGTCATTGATCCCGTCGCCAACCATGATGGTGGGGGCTCGCCGACGTTCGTGGCGCACGATGTCGAGCTTTTCGGCCGGGGACCGCTCGGCCAGCACCTCGTCCGCCTCGATCACCGCCCCGACGGTGTCGGCCACCTCTGCCCGGTCGCCGGTCACCATCACGACCCGCTCGATGCCTCCCCGGCGTAGCGCCCGGACCGTTCGGGCGGCGTCGGGCCGGAGCGGATCGTCGAAGACGAGCACCCCGGCCGGGCAGTCGTCGACGGCTACGAACACCGTCAGCGCACCGTCAAGCTGGGCCATCCGGCGCGCGGCCCGGGCCCACCGCGGCATGCCGGTGACACCCACCCACTCGGCCTTGCCGAGGGCGACCCGTCGGCCGCCCACCGTCCCTCGGATGCCTCGCCCCGCGACCTCCTCGACGTCCTCGGCAAGGACCAGCTCACATCCTCGTCCACGGGCCGCCTGGACCACTGCGGCAGCCAGTACGTGCGGCGACACCTGGTCCAAGGACCCGGCCAAGGCAAGGACCTCGAGAGAGGGCAGTGATCCCGAGTCGACGATGGCAGCCAGAGCAGGTCGCCCGCTGGTCAGGGTTCCGGTCTTGTCGAAGAGAAGCGTCCGGCAGCGAGCCAGGTGTTCGAGGACGCCGCCGCCTTTGACCACGATGCCGCGTCGTGCCGCCAGGGACAGCCCCGACACGAATGCCACCGGGGCGCCCAGGATCAAGGGGCAGGGCGTGGCGACGACGAGGACGGCCACCGCCCGGCCGGCGCCGGCGACGGCCCACGCGGCCCCGGCCACCGTGAGGGTGAGCACCAGGAACCACAGGGCATAGCGGTCGGCAAGCCGGACGAACGGCGCTGGCGAAGACTCGGCGTCGGCCACCAGGCGGACGATCCCGGCATAGGTGCTGTCGGCGGCTCGAGTCGTGGCCCGGACATCGACGGGTCGTCCGGCGTTCACGACCCCGCTTCGTACCGGATCACCCAGACCGCGTTCGATCGGGAGGGCCTCGCCGGTCAGCGCCGACTCGTCGAGAACTGACGCACCGCACAGCGTCCCGTCCACCGGCACCAGCTCGCCCGAAGCCACCAGCAACAGGTCGCCGGGGAGCACCTCGTCCACGGTCACCGTCTCCAGGGCGTCGCCCCGGTAACGGTGGGCTGCTCTCGGGGCCCGCTCCAAAAGGGCCTGCAGGTCCCGGCGTGCTCGACCCGCTGCCCAGGTTTCGAGCGTCTGCCCGCTCGTGACCATAAGGCTGATCACCGCTGTCGCGAGGTACTCGCCCACGAGCAGCGCTCCCACCAAGGCCAGGAGGGCTATGACGTCCACCCCCAGCCGACGGTGCCGCAGGCTGTCGATCACCGACCAGCCGGCATAGAGAGCTCCCTGAGCACCCGAGACGATCCATGCAAGATTGCCCGGAGCCCCTGCTCCTTCGAGGTGAAGGGCAGCACCGATCACGAGCAACGCCCCGGTCGCCGTCAGCAGAACACCCGGCACCAGGCGTCTCTTGCGAGCCGTGACGTGCGCTGGCGGTTCGGCCATCGTCTGCATGTTGCAGTCCCGCCGAGTCCGGAGCCAGGGCCAAAGGTCCAGGATCGCCCCGAGGTCGAGCCTTGGGGCCCGAGCCACATCCCACGCGGCGGGCTATTCGGTCCGCCGGGATGTTCGTCGGGTGCCCGTGCGGACCAGGATCCCAAGGACCGGTATCGCTACGAGGACGATCGCCGCGGTGGCCCAGCGCGCTACAGCCGGAGGCCACTGGAGACTGAAGAACCTCAGGGAGAGCGGCAATGCCCAGATCAACGCCGCGAAGCCGGCCACGCAGCCGACGACGACCGCCCTCGCCGTGTTCAACGGCCGGGCCACCAGCACCAAGACGGCGAGACCGATCGCCACGAGGGCAAGCGTCGCTGCCGTCCGAGCCTGGGCCATTGTCGCGTGGGCCGGGCCGCGAGCCACCACAAAGGAGAAGAGCGTGACGGCGGCGGCCACCACGCCGGACGGAACGGTGAAGGAGAGGACCCGCCGGACGAATCCGGGATGCGCACGCGGCGAGCCCGAGGCCAGTGCCAGGAAGAACCCAGGGATCCCGATCGTGAGCGTGCTGACGATCGTGAGATGACGGGGATAGAAGGGAAACGGGATGGCGCTGATCCCGACCACCACGGCCAGGATCGCGGCGTAGACGGTCTTGGTGACGAAGAGGTTGGCCACCCGCTCGATGTTGGCGATGACCCGTCGACCCTCGTCCAAGATGCCCGGGACCTCGCCGAACGAGCTGTCGAGAAGGACGATCCGCCCCACGGCGCGGGTCGCCTGGCTCCCTGACCCCATGGCGAGGCTGAGGTCGGCTTGCTTGAGGGCGGGCACGTCGTTGACACCGTCACCGGTCATGGCCACGACGTGGCCGTTGTCCTGCAGAGCAGAGACCAGGGCCTTCTTTTGGTGTGGCTGGACCCGCCCGAAGATCGAAGCGGTCTCGATGACCCGAGCCAGCCCGATCGGATCTTCGGGCAGCTCCCGAGCGTCGACAGAGCTTGCCGACCCGGGAATGGCGACCCGTTCAGCGACCGAGGCGACCGTCCGCGGGTCGTCGCCCGACAGCACCTTGATCTGGACCCTCTGGGAGAGGAGGTAGGCGATCGTTGCCCGCGCCTCGGGGCGGATCCGCTCTTCGAGGATGACCAAGCCGGCCGGCTCGAGGTTGTCGGGGATGACCAAGCCGGCCGGCTCGAGGTTGTCGGGGAGGACGTCGCCTTCCAGCGGGTCGGGGCTTCGCGCCACGAGGAGCACGCGGTCGCCGCGGGCGGCGAACATGTCGATCCGACCCGAGAGGGTGTCCGGGAGGCGACGGTCGGCGGTCACCACATCGGGCGCCCCGAGCACCCAGGTACCGTTGGCGGCGAACTGGGCGGCGCTCCACTTCCGGGCCGAGGAGAACGGGACCCGTGCCTCAGGCAGCCACCCAGCGGGGACCGGGAGGGCGCCCAGCGCCTGGATGGTGGCGTTGGGCGAGGGGTCACTGCCGACCAGCGCCCCCAATGCCTCCTCAACCGGGGCGTCCCCGAGCATCTCGATCGTGGCGACCTTCATGCCCGGCTCGGTCAGGGTGCCGGTCTTGTCGATGCACACCACGTCGACCCGGGCCAGGCCTTCGATGGCCGCCAGCTCTTGGACCAGTACCCGATGTCGGGTCAATCGGACGGCGCCAAGGGCGAAGGCGAGTGTGGTCAGAAGCACCAGTCCTTCGGGCACCATGGCGCCGACTCCCGCGACCGACGCCCTGAGTGCGTCGTCGAGGGACTGTCCGGAGCGCAGGACCTGGCTGGTCACCAGGAGCACACCAGCGGGGATCATGACCCACGTCACCATGCGAAGGATCCGGTTGGTGCCCTGCTGGAGCTCCGAGCGCACCACGCTGAAACGGCGGGCGTCACCTTGCACCTTCTGGGCGAACGCGTCATCGCCGACCCGAACAGCTCGGATCCTCCCCGTCCCCGAGACCACGAAGCTCCCCGAGCGGACCTCGTCATCGTGACGTTTGACGACGGGGACGGCCTCGCCGCTGAGAAGTGACTCGTCGATCTCGAGCCCGTCGGACGACAGGACCACGCCGTCCACCACGACCTGGTCGCCAGACCGCAACTCGAGAACGTCGTCAAGCACGACGTCACCTGCGGCGACTACCACCGAGGTGCCGTCCCGAACTGCGTGCGCGGTAGGAGCGGTGAGCACCGCCAGGCGGTCAAGGGTCCGCTTGGCCCGCAGCTCTTGCGCCACCCCGATCACCGTGTTGACGGCCAGGACCACACCGAAGAGGCCGTCTTGGAGCGGACCGACGAAGATGACCACGACGAGCAACGAGCCCAGGATGGCATTGAACCTGGTGAAGACGTTGGCCCGCAGCACCTGGGCGAGCGACCGCCCCCCCTTGCCGCCGGGAACGTTGACCGCCCCGGCGGCGACCCGCTCAGCGACCTGGTCGCTCGTCAGCCCGGTTGCCGCCGTGGCGGCGGCCGTCATCTCAGAGCGGAGCATGACTGCAGTCCTCGTCGCGCCGACGGCGTGGCGTCGTTCCGCCCTTTCCGCCCCCACGATCGGGGCGCGTGTGTGCACAGGACAGCCTCGCACCACCCACCGGAGGTTGAACCGTCACCGTGCACCACCCACCGGAGGTTGAACCGTCACCGTTCCCCGGAGCGCGGGCACAGGAGCTCGCGCCGGGCCGGGTGACCGAACCTGGCCGACGATGTGCCCTGGGTCCACACGACGATCCTGCCGGGAAGACCGGGGCTGGCCCAGGGTCCCTAGTCCCCAATCGATGGCGCGCCTTCAAAAGGCTGCGGCTGAGCCTTCCTGTCTCGACGTGGCCGTGGGTGGGGCCGTACGGGGTCGTTGCAGCTGGTGTCGGCGGGGCGTGCTGGGGTGTGGGGTGTGGGGTGTGGGGTGTGGGGTGTGGGGTGTGGGGTGTGGGGTGTGGGGTGTGGGGTGTGGGGTGTGGGGTGTGGGGTGTGGGGTGTGGGTTTCGCTGCGGGGGCTCGTCGAGACGACCGGCGACGTGGCCGGCTGCCCGAGCTGCGAGGTCCGAGCGACCGGCCCCACGGCCGAAGCAGCAACCCGCCAGCGCGCACGCCAGCCGGAGGTCACCTTCGATCTCCTCGGGATCCCGCGTTCCGTTGCCCGACAGCCTGACGATGCTCGCCGGCTCGCTCGACGCGGCTCCCCGGAGCGACCTGCTGACGCTGTTCGACTCCCTGCAACTCGACGTCGTCGACCAGCCGGCCGACAGCACCCTCGATGTCGCAGCCACCCTCGACAAGCTTGGCAGCGACACTGCCCAGTCCGCCGAGCGGGTTCGCGCGGAGGACTGGTCGGCGCCCCCGGCAGGGGCCGGGCCAGTCCTCCGACGGGTGGTGCGGCTGAACCGGCGGCTGGAGCTGCCTTGACGCCTCCCCCTCTGGCCGGCTGAAGGAAATCCTACCCAGGTAGGCGGTATCTGAGTATGATTTCCTTCCATGAGGACGGCCGGAGTCCCGGATCTCCGAGAGCAGCTGGGTGACACGTTCACCTACGGCGAGGCCAAGCAGGCGGCTGTCGGTGACCGGCGCCTGTACGCCTTGCGCGACAGCGGGGAGATCATCGCGCTCGGCGGGGGCGTCTACCGCTGGGCCGACGCGCCGCCCGCCGACTCCGATCTGATCGAGATCGCCGAGCGAGTTCCGCACGCCACGCTGTGCCTGGAGACCGCGCTCGCGCGCCACGGCCTGATCGACGCCATTCCGGCCGCCATCGACATCGCCATCCCCCGAGGAAGCACTCGCCCGGCGCTCCAGGCGCCGTCTCGCATCCACCAGTTCGACCCCCGCACCTTCGACCTGGGGCGCGAAGAGCTGAACGTCGGTGCCCGTCGGCCTATCGGGCTGTACTCGGCAGAACGGTCCCTGGTCGATGTCGTCCGCCTTCGCCACCTCGAAGGCAGCGAGGTGGCCTGGGAGGCCCTGCGGCGCTGGCTCGGCCGCCCGGGCCGCAGCCCAGCCCAGCTGATCGAGCTGGCCCAGAGATTTCCCCGCACCGAGCCCGCACTGCGCCGAGCTTTGGAAGTCTTGCTGTGACCCCTCCCTCCCGAGCCACCTCGGCAGGTCGGGCCTATCTCGACCTGCAGGCCAAGGCTCGCGGCGATCGCCACCCGGTCGACGAGCTGTTGCAGCTCTACATACTGGAGTCGTTCCTTGCCCGCTTGGCCGAGTCGCGCTTTGCCGACCAGAAGCGGCCTGGGATTCCCGGAGACTCTCGCGTTTGGAACTTCAACGGGTCCATGGGGCCCGTCGGCTCGATTGTGCCCCGCCGGCGACGCCGAGGGCAACAGCGAGCGGGACGTCGCCAGATACCCGCTGGAGCGTTTCAGAGCGGCATTGGGCGCTCGTGCCAGACGGCCCCGGTCCGCTCGCTGTGGCGGACCCAGCGGTAGCGCTTGTGGGCCGCCTGAGGGGTGCAGCCGAGCGCGGATCCGATCTGGACCCACGTGGCGCCGGCGGCGAGCGCTCTTGACACCGCCATGTCCCGTTCGGTGTTGAGCGAATCCAGCCGTGCAGTCAGCGTCTCGATCCGCCGCAGTGCAGTGGCCACGGCCGCCGATCGTAGCCGAGGGTATCAACGAAGGTTGACAGCTGATTGAGCGTGACCCGGCCAGTCGGCGACGGTCGCCCCGGTCATGCGGCCCGGTCGTGGCCGGTCCGCCACTTCGCCTCGACCTCGTCGGGGGTGGAGTCGCCGAGCTCGGAGTGCAGCCTCTTCTCGTTGAACCACGACACCCAGCCGCAGGTGGCCAGCTCGAGGTCGTCAAGCCCCTTCCACGGTCCGCCGTTGGCGGCCAGGGCGGCCGGGTTGCGGTACAGCTCGGTCTTGAAGATCCCCATCACCGACTCCGCCATGGCATTGTCGTAACTGTCGCCGACGGTGCCGATCGACGGGGCCGCACCGACGTCGCGCAGGCGATCGAAATGTACTGGCTGCCGGCGTCGGTGTGGCATATGAGCCCGCCCAAGGCGGTGTTGCGCCGGGCCCACGCCGCCATGTTGAGCGCGTCGATCACCAGGGATTCGGTCATGGAGCTGGCGGCCTTCCAGCCGACCAGGCGGCGGGAGTAGACGTCGATGATGAACGCGACGTAGACGATCCCCGACCACGTCGCGCAGTAGGTGAAGTCCGCCACCCACAGCTCGTCGGGACGCGTCGCGGTGAAGTTGCGCTTGACCAGATCAGGGGCTCGGGGGTGCGTCGAGTCCACCTTGGTGGTGAAGCACTTCTTGGCCCGGCTGGCCCCCCGCATGCCGTTGGCTGCCATGAGCCGGGCCACCTGGTCCCGGCCGGCGTCGATGCCGGCTCGCTGGGCCGCCTTCCAGAGCTTGCGCCGTCCGTAGACCGAGTAGTTGTGCACCCACAACGCCTGAAGCATCGGTCCGAGCACGCCGTTGCGCTGCGTCCGGGCCGAAGGTGGTCGGGTCTTAGCGTCGTAGTAGGTGGAGGGGGCGACCGCGAGGACCTCGCAGATCGGCTCGACCCCCCATCGACGCCCACCGGTCTCTCGGTCCCGGTCGGCGCCGATGAAGGCGACTACTTCTTGGACCGGCGGTCGAGCTCCGCCCCGAAGAAACTCGCACTGGCCAACAAGATCTCGTTGGTCCCGCGCAGCTCCCGGTTCTCCTTGCGCAACGTGACGAGCTCGTCGTGCTCGGCTGTCGTCAACCCGAGTTGACGACCAGCGTCGACATCGGCCTGCTTCACCCACTGACGCAACGACTCGGTGCCAACGCCGAGCTGACGGGCTACCCGAGAGATGATCGAATGGTCGGCCGGATTCTTCTGGCGCAGCTCCTGCACCAGCCGGACGGCCCGCTCCTTCAACTCCGGCGGGTACCGCTTCTGAGATCCCTTGTTGTCTGCCACGACTCCATCCTCACTTCCAAGGTATGGAGTCTCCGTCAAACCCAGGCCACTTCATTGGCAAAAGGCTGACGTGTCGGTGGTGATCGCGGGCTACCAGATACCGCTCGGCCTGGTGTCGACTCACATGTTCTCCGCTCGTCTCGAAGATCCCTTGGCCGCAGCCAGGATCCTCAGCGGTGACGCAGGCGCCGACGAGGTCCCGATCGCCTACGTGCCTGGAGCGGCCGACGTGGCCGAGCAGTGGATTGGGCTACCCGAGCAGCGGCCCAATCCCCAGGTTGCCTGACCCGGAAGCTGTAACGCCGCGCCACCGTGCGATTCCGGGCGCCCAACTGGCCCGATCGCGTGACTCGCTGGACTACGGGCCGCCCGCTACGTTCGGGGCGATGAGCAGCGAGAATTCGCCATGAGTCCACGTGCGCCACGCTCGGGTCCTGAGGAGCTCGACGTGCTGATCACGGGGCTCGACCCCGAGGACCTCCGCGGGATCGTCGGCAAGGCCGCCGAGCGCCACGAGGACGTCGCTCGGGCGGTCCGCCTGGCGGCGACCCGCGGGTCTGGGGATCTCTCCCAGCTGAAAGCGGAGATCGACCGCGGGCTGCGGACGAGTCGGTACCTCGGCTACCGGGAGAGCGGCGGCTGGGCAATGCAGGCGAGGTCCGTCGTGGATGCGATCGGCGAGGCGGTCGGCTTGTCGCCCACGGCCGAGCTGGTCGCGCTGATCGAGCGGGCGATCGGCCACATCGTGAAGGCGATCCTCAGGGCGGACGACTCCGACGGGCTGATCGGCGACCTGGCTCGTGAGCTACTCGCCCTGCATGCCCGGGCGTGCGACGCTGGGAACGCGGATCCGATCAAGCTGGCCCGCTGGATGGTCCGGTTCCGCTTCGACGACCAGGACTTCTTCGAGGTGGACCCGGTCCGCTACGCCGATGCCCTGGGCGATCTCGGGCTCGCGGCGTACCGCCGCGAGGTGAAGCAGCGGGTCGAAGTTGGTGGTGGCGACTCGTTCGCGGCCACGTACGCCCAGGAGCGCCTGGCTGTTCTCGACGGCGACACCGAGACCCTGGTCGGGCTGCTGGGCGGTGACCTGAGTCGGCCGTACCAGTTCATCAGGGTCGCCGAAGCCATGGCGGAGCTGGGCCGCGACGACGACGTCCTGTCCTGGGCCACCCGGGGGATCGCCGAGCCGAGCGGCTGGCAGGTCGCCCAGCTCTACGACCTTGCCGCCGGGGTCCACACCCGCCGGGGAGAGGACGAAGAGGTGCTCCGGCTCCGCTGGGAGCAGCACAAGCGGATGCCCTCGTCCTCGACGTACAGCCTCCTCCGTACCGCGGCCGAGGCCTGTGGCGTGTGGCCGGCCGAGCGCCCAGGGGCACGGGCGGTGTTGGCGGAGCACGACCTCGGCGGCTTGGTCGACGTGCTGCTCTCCGACGGAGAGCCGGAGGCTGCCTGGGAGGTCCCTGGAGCTCATCCCGGCTGGGATCCTGGGCCGCAGCGGTGGATGCGTCTGGCCGAGGCCCGGGAAGCGTCTGCGCCGGGCAACGCGCTCGACGTCTACCTGCGCCTGGCCGACCTCCAGCTCGAGACGACCGGAAAGGCGGCATACGTGCGAGCGGTGGCGATCCTGAAGAAAGCAGCTCACGTGGCACGCGCGGCGGACCGCCAGGGTGAGTTCGCCGCGCACCTGGCAGCGTTGCGGGAGACGCACCGGCGGCGGCCGACATTGATCGCCGTTCTCGACAAGGCTCGGCTGGGGTGAGGGCAGTTGACGGGGCTCTTCGAGGAACCAGCCGCCACCGGGTGCAGGCGGGCCGGCTCAGGTGACGATGACGAAGCGGGCCCGTTCGGCTCGGAGCATTTCGAAGGGCGTGACGTAGCGAACGCCGACGCCGATGCAGGCGTTCGGGATCTTGATTTTCTTCGTGGAGTGGGCGACGACTTCGTGAGTGACCAGCACATGATGGTGGGCATGGGCGTGGGCAACCAGGTAGTAGTCGGCGTCTTGCAGGAACGTGGCGACCGCGGCCGGCTCGTACCCGGCGCCGTTCGCCCAGGTGCTGGTGGCCTGCAAGCTCGGCACCACGGCGGCGTCGGCTTCGAGGAAGAAGGCGTCGGGTCGCTCGCTGGCCCAGGTCGCGAGGTCGTCGTCGACGGCGTCGAGCTCGATGGCGACCTTGTCGACACTGAAGACCGTTCCCGCCTGGTGGGCGTGATCGATCCAGTCCCAGAACGCGGGGCAGAAGTCGAAGCCGTAGTGGCGGTTCTTGGCCTCGATGAACACGTTCGTGTCGAGCAAGTAGGCCATCAGCCGGTCCCGAGCCGGCTGACAAGCTCCTCAAAGGTCGACAGCTTCTTGAGTCCCAGCATCTGGAAGGCGTCGCGGTGCAGGGTCTGCCCTTCGAGGGTGCTGACGATGACCGCGCGGGCGAACCGCTTGGAAACCCGCGCCGGCTGGGTGTTGAAGAAGTTGCCGCCGGTCCCCGATCGTTCTCCGAGGATCTCCATGATCCTGGTCAGTTCGTCCCGGTAGGCGGTCTGGTACTCGTCCCAGCTCAGATGGCCGGCGTCGTGGACGCGCCGGAGGACCACGAGGGTGCTCACCTTGAACCTGCGAGCCAGCGACTCCAGCTCGTCGGTGACCGCCACCTCCGGCGACAGCGCGGCTCGCAGGGACGCCAGGGGGACGAGCACCTCGGCGGCGACCTGGTTGCACCAACGCTCGACCGGGTTGGTCGGAGCTGCTCTGAGGTCGGCGTCGTCCAGCACGGTCTCGCCCAAGAACAGGTGGACGAGCTCGTGAGCGAGCGTGAAGATCTGGGCCGCCTTGGTGTCGGCGCCGTTCACGAAGACCAGCGGCGCGAGCCGGTCGACGAGGGAGAAGCCGCGGAACTCCTCGGGGTCGAGCTTGCGGTGCGTGTTGGCGCCGACGACGCCGCTCACCATCACGAGCACGCCCAGCTCCTCGGCACGGTCGACCAGGGTTCGCAGCGCATCCGACCAGGTGTGACCGCGCTCGCTCGGATCGAACCTGAGCGTTGTCCTGATCAGCTCAGCCGCCTCCACGACAGGTACCGACGTCGTCAGGGAGCCGACGAGTGCGACAGGATCCTCCCTGGTCACCTGGGCGAAGTCCCGGTACCACTCCTGTCGCTGCTGGCAGGCGAAGATCGTGTCGAGCAGGTCGGGGCTGGGCCGACGCACCCCGATGTCGCCGATCGTCCGGTAGTCGGGGATCGGAACCTGCTCCTCGGGCGGCTCGGAAAGGAACAGGAAGCCGATCGGCGTGTGCGTCGCCCGGGCGAAGTCTTCGAGCTGCTTGAGCGTCGGGACGCGCTCACCGCGCTCCCACTCGGCGAGCTTCGGGAACCTCGTCGCCAGCTCGTTGACCTCCAGGCCAGAGCGTCCGCGTGCCCATGCGAGCACCCGAGGGCTTACGGTGGCGCGTACCGAGGTGGTCATCTCGTGACCGTACCGTCGGGCTGTGACGGGCTCTCTCCTGAGCTGGAGGCATCAACGACCCCCCGGTCAAGGGTGGCGACGATCTGGCGGTAGAGATCGTCGATCTCCGCCGGACAGTCGGTTTGCTGCGCGACCCACCTGGCCTTGCGGATCTTGCTGTCGCCAACCTCAGCTTTGGCCTCGGCCAGTTTGCCGGGAGCGGCGCCTTCGATAAAGCCTTCGACGGCCTCTCCGCTTCCGGTCCAGCTCGTGGTCGACGTGAAGACGCCGTGGCGGACTCCCAGGGCCACCTGCTCGTCCCAGAGGGACTGGGCCATGCACCGCTGGTCCTTCCCACCGTTACCCGTGCGCTGGGTGAGCCGTCTTCTGGTTGCTCCCACGGTGACATTCTTCCAGCCGACCCTCGAGTCGGCTTATCGGGTGTCCACTTTCGCTGGGGATCCTCACAACGGCCGGAGATCAGCATCTCCCCCACGACGAGGTCGGCCTTCGTTCCGTGCAAGTACACGCCAGGCTCGTACACCTCGAAGGGCACCGGCTCGCGGCCGTCGGTCACGACTGAGACGCTACCAAGCGATGACGCGGAACCCTCGCGTACCACCGGGCTCCGCTGGGCGAATCGCACATCGCCCAACCGGCTCATGTCCTTCGAGCTCGCCCGCGTCGTTGTACAGCCGCCGCAGACTTTGGAACCCGGAGTATCAGCGGTGGAGCGAGCGGACACGCTCGCGCCGCTGCCGCAGCAGGTCGCCGCCCCCTGTGTGCGAACCGCTCGCCACCCTACCGTGACGCCTATCGCCGGCCGGGGCGCTTGTATTTTGGCCGGCTCGTCTTGTGCCTGGGCCAGGCTCTCCAAGCCTTCCTGCCCAGCTCCATGAGTCTCGCGTCCTCCCACCGTGGGGCCCCCGCCGACCGGGACGTGGCGTCCGGTGTCCTTCGCCATGAGCCCGCACGTGTTGACGGCGTGACTGGTTGTGAACCACCCTGGGTCTGTTGGAGGCTCCTCGCCTTTGAAAGGAAGATGGAGCCATGCCACACGAGAGGATCCCGGGGAAGGCGTCTACGCGCCGCTACACGCCGGCGGAGAAGGAGCAGGCTGTCCGCCTGGTCCGCAAGCT
>JAJZMD010000212.1 GCA_021803085.1 Actinomycetes bacterium | reverse complement strand
TCGACGACGGGACACGGCATCACCGGGGCGGCGGCAGCTCCATGCTGCCGGCCCAGACGGGGACCGGCGGTCCACCATTGTACCGGATCGCGAGCGGGCGCCGCCCCCGGGCCGTCGGGGACGCACGCATTCAGGGGAGCCTCCGAGCGGCCAACTTGGCGCGTCACTCGTAGCGTTCGAGGATGCTCGCCTCGACCATCCTCGACAGGCCGTCCTTCACGGTCCGGGCCTTCGCCTCGCCGACCCCGCCCACCTTCTCCAGCTCGACGAGGGTCGCCTGCAGGATCTGCGGAAGGGTGACGAACCGCTCCACGATCCGCTCGATGATCGAGTCGGAGACCCGCGGCAGACGGTGGAGGAGCCGGTACCCGCGCGCTTCGACCGGCAGGTCGAGCGCACCGGGCACGGGGTCGAAGCCCAGCACCCCGGCGACCGCGATCCTGCCGAGCAGATCCTCGTGGCTGAGGCCGTGCAGCGCCGCGAGCGCCGCGTCCGCACGCTGCTTCAGATTCAGGACGTGCCGGTCGCGTCGCCGGTCGGCGACGTGCCCGTCGTGACGGGACCCTGCAGCGTCACCCTCGGGCTCGTCACCCTCGGGCTCGTCGGCCACCACGTGGTCGAGCGCGACGTGGTCGAGCGCGACGTGGTCGAGCGCGACGTGGTCGAGCGCGACGTGGTCGAGCGCGACGTAGTCGAGCGCGACGAGCCGAAGCGCCTCTTCGACGCCGGCCCCGAGCTCTTCGATCTGCAGCCGGATGAGCCGGCCGTCCTCGCCGAGCTCGACGAGGTACCCCTCGACCTCCTCGGTGAACCGCACCACCATCTCGCCAGGCTGGAGGACGGCGACGACGTCATTGACCGAGACGGTGTCTTCCACTTCGAGCGTCGAGAGCAGCGCGAGCGCGACGTCGTATCGGGACTTGAACCGCTCCACCGCGGCGATGGCCTGGCTGGCCCGGTCGATCAACCGGCCAGGCTGCTGCAGCGTGTGGCGGGCAGCGCCCCTGTAGACGGTGACGGTCGCCATCGCCTCGGACACGGTCACGACCGGTACGTCCAGGGAGCGGGCGACCCGTTCGGCCGTCCGGTGCCGCGTGCCGGTCTCGCTCGTCGGGATCGACGCGCGGGGCATCAGGTGGACGTTGGCCCTGGCGATGCGCGAGCAGTCGGCGGTGAGCACGATCGCGCCGTCCATCTTCGCGAGCTCGGACAACCGCTGGGGCGTGAACTCGGCGTCGAGCAGGAAGCCCCCGGTGCAGATGGCGAGCACGGCCGCGTCGTCCCCCATGACCACGAGGGCTCCGCGCTTGGCCTGCAGGACGCGGTCGAGCCCCTGGCGCAGCGGCGTCCCGGGCGCGACGAGCGCCAGCGCGTCCAGCAGCGCGTCGCTCTGGTCGGCCACCGCTGCATCGTACCGGCGCAGGGCCTGTGCACCGGCCGCGCGAGGGCCCCGCCGGCCGCTCGAGCTCAGTCCGAAGAGCCGCTGCCGGCCAGCTCCATCGGCGGCGGCTCGACACCCTCCACGGCACGGAACACGAGGTGAGGGCCGTCGTGCCCGTCGCCGGGCTCCGCGTCGACGTCCACGACGATCGTCTCCCCCACCCGGAAGTCCTTCCACAAGATCCGCTCGGAGAGCGGGTCCTCGACCAGCTGCTGGATCGCACGGCGCAGCGGGCGCGCGCCGAGCTGCGGGTCGTACCCCTTCTCGGCGAGGAATGCCCGCGCGAGCGCGGTCAGCTCGAGCCCGAGCCCTTGGCCCGAGAGCTGCTCCCTGGTGCGGTTCACCATGAGATCGACGATCTCCATGACCTCTTCCCTGCTCAGCTCGTGGAAGACGATGATCTCGTCGATGCGGTTCAGGAACTCCGGCCGGAAGTGCGCCTTCAGCGCGTCGTGCACCTTCGCCTTCATCTTCTCGTAGGTGACGGCCTCGGACGTCTTCTGGAAGCCCACCGACGCCTTGCGCAGGTCGGCGGTCCCGAGGTTGGACGTCATGATCAGCACGGTGTTCTTGAAGTCGACAGAGCGCCCCTGGGCATCGGTCAGCCGCCCGTCCTCGAGGATCTGGAGCAGGGCGTTGAACACGTCGGGGTGCGCCTTCTCCACCTCGTCGAACAGGACAACGGAGAAGGGCTTGCGCCGCACCGCCTCGGTGAGCTGGCCACCCTCTTCGTAGCCGACATAGCCCGGAGGCGAGCCGACGAGACGGGAGACCGTGTGCTTCTCCATGTACTCGCTCATGTCGAGCTGGATCAGCGCGTCCTCGTCGTCGAAGAGGAACTCCGCGAGCGCCTTGGCGAGCTCGGTCTTGCCCACACCCGTCGGGCCGAGGAAGATGAACGAGCCGCTCGGGCGCTTCGGGTCCTTCAAGCCCGCACGCGTCCGCCGGATCGCACGGGCGAGCGCCTTCAGCGCCTCTTCCTGGCCGATCACCCGCTTGTGGAGCTCGTCTTCCATCCGGAGGAGCTTCGCGGTCTCCTCCTCGGTGAGGCGGTAGACGGGGATCCCCGTCCAGTTCGCCAGCACTTCGGCGACGACGTCCTCGTCGACGACGTCGAAGAGGTCCACTCCCTCGGCGCGCCACTCGGCCTCCATCGCCTCCTTTCGGGACAGCCGGTCGGACTCCTGCTCGGCGAGCCTCTTCGCCTGCTCGAACGCGCCCCGGCCGATCGCGGCTTCTTTGTCCTGGCGCAGCCGGTTGATCTCCTCATCGAGCTTCTTGTGGCCGGGCGGGGTGGTCATCCGCCTGATGCGCAGCCGGCTGCCCGCCTCGTCGATGAGGTCGATGGCCTTGTCGGGGAGGAAGCGGTCAGAGAGGTACCGGTCCGCGAGGTTGGCCGCGGCAACGAGCGCCTGGTCGGTGATCGTGACCGCGTGGTGCGACTCGTAGCGGTCTCGCAGCCCCTTCAAGATGTCGATGGTGAGCGCGACGGACGGCTGGCTCACCTTCACCGGTTGGAAGCGCCGCTCGAGGGCCGCGTCCTTCTCGAGGTGCTTGCGGTACTCGTCGAGCGTCGTGGCGCCGACCGTCTGGAGCTCGCCGCGCGCGAGCATCGGCTTCAGGATCGACGCGGCGTCGATCGCACCCTCGGCCGCACCCGCGCCCACCAGCGTGTGGAGCTCGTCGATGAACAAGATGATGTCGCCGCGCGTGCGGATCTCCTTCAACACCTTCTTCAGGCGCTCCTCGAAGTCGCCCCGGTACCGGCTTCCCGCGACCAGCGCGCCAAGGTCGAGGGTGTAGAGCTGCTTGCCCGCGAGCGTCTCTGGGACCTCGTTCGTGACGATCCGCTGGGCGAGGCCCTCGACGATCGCCGTCTTGCCGACGCCGGGCTCGCCGATGAGCACGGGGTTGTTCTTCGTCCGGCGGGACAGCACCTGCATGACCCGCTCGATCTCCTTCTCGCGCCCGATGACCGGGTCGAGCTTGCCGTCGCGGGCGAGCTGGGTCAGGTTCCGGCCGAACTGGTCGAGAACCGGCGACCCCGACGGCGCGTCGCTCGACGACGTCCCCGCACCCGCGCCGACCGACTCCTTGCCCTGGTAGCCGGACATGAGTTGGATCACCTGCTGGCGGACGCGCCCCAGGTCTGCGCCCAGGCTCTGGAGCACCTGCGCCGCGACCCCTTCCCCCTCGCGCACCAGGCCGAGGAGCATGTGCTCGGTGCCGATGTAGCTGTGCCCGAGCTGCAACGCCTCGCGAAGCGACAGCTCGAGCACCTTCTTCGCGCGTGGGGTGAAGGGGGGGGAGCCGCTCGGAGCGCTGCCGGCCATGCCGATCGTCTCTTCCACTTTCTCGCGCACCGCTGTGAGCGTGATGCCCAGCGACTCGAGCGCCTTCGCCGCGACCCCCTCGCCCTCGTGGATCAGGCCCAGGAGGATGTGCTCCGTCCCGATGAAACTGTGGTTCAAAAGGCGCGCTTCTTCTTGCGCCAACACAAGCACTCGCCGTGCCCGGTCGGTGAAGCGTTCGAACACGTGTCCGCCTCCGTACTGGCTCGTTACCTAGGACTGGAGTGTACCCGTAGGGTCCTACCCGCCCGCCGCGCGCCTCACGGCGCCTCCGCGTCGGCCGCGGCGGCGGCCCGGGAACCAGCACGTGTATGCCCAGCTCAGCGGGCGCTCACCGATCCCGTACGCGGCGACGCGGCGGCGACGCGGCGGGGCAGAGACCGCGCCCGCCGGCCACGAGAGCGCCTCCGGCGACGATCACGGCGACGGGCGCGGCGACGGGCGCGCCCACGGACACGGCCGCGCCCGCGGCCCACGACCGCACCGGCCGGAAGTGTTCCCGCCCCGCACCCGTCGCGTAACGTGCGGATCGTGAATGCCACGGAGGCTCTCGGTCTCCCCATGGTCGACGAGGAGCTCGAGCGTCTCGAGCCGTTGCTCGCCGGGTCGGTGATGACGGGGGACAGCTTCCTCGACGACGTGACGACGCACCTCATCGCGGCGGGCGGCAAGAGGCTCCGGCCGGCGCTCGCGCTCGTCGCGGCCACGCGCGGCGAGCGCAAGGCGTCGGAGCAGGACCTCCTCGGGGGGGTGGCCGTCGAGCTCGTGCACCTGGCGTCGCTCTACCACGACGACGTCATCGACGAAGCGAGCGTCCGGCGGAGCGTCGAGAGCGTGAACAGCCGGTACGGCAACCTCGTCGCGATCGTCGCGGGCGACTACCTGCTCGCGCGCTCCGCGGCGATCGCCGCCGCGCTGGGCACCGAGGTCGCCGGCCTCCTCGCGACGACCCTCGGGCAGCTCTGCCAGGGTCAGATCGTCGAAGTCCGGTCCTGCTTCAAGACGGACCGGAGCGAGGGCGACTACTTCGCCGCGATCGCCGGGAAGACGGCGGCACTCATGTCGGCCTCCTGCCGGATCGGCGCGCTCACGAGCGGCGCGCGCCGAGACGAGGTGGACGCGTTCACCCAGTTCGGGCGCGCGTTGGGGATGGTCTTCCAGCTCCGCGACGACGTCCTCGACGTCGTCGCGGACGACGGCGAACTCGGCAAGCCGCCGGGCCAGGACCTCGCGGAGGGCGTCTACACGCTCCCGGTCCTGCTCGCGCTGCGCGACCCCGACGCCGGTCCCGAGCTCCGGACGCTCCTCGGCCAGCCGCTGGGCCAGCCCGAGCGGGAGAAGGCGCGCTCGATCGTGAGCGAGTCCACGGCGATCGAGACGACGGTCGCGGTCGCGCGCCGCCACGTCGCCGACGCGCTGGTGGCGACCGAGGGGATCGGCCCACCGAGCGTCGCGGACGGGCTCGCGCGTCTGGCCAGGTCGCTCCTGGACGACCTGCCAGGCTGAGCGCGTTCACCCCGAGTCCAGACCTCCTGGCAGGGGGCCGGGTCGTTCGCGTGCGAGCACGGACCGTCCCCTTCTCGAGTCCGGAGCGCGAGTCGAGGACGACGCCGCTGGCGGCCCGTCCCGGGGAACCTCCAACCTCGACGAGCCAAGCCTGCGGCCCTGAGTGCATATACCCATA
The DNA here is from genome assembly GCA_021803085.1 of Actinomycetes bacterium. Taxonomy (GTDB): domain Bacteria; phylum Actinomycetota; class Acidimicrobiia; order Acidimicrobiales; family RAAP-2; genus JAJYVT01. The sequence continues at coordinate 48,625 of JAJZMD010000212.1, read as the reverse complement.
GGGGTATTTGGTACCATACCGTCGATGACACCAGCCACCCTCTCCACCGCCGCCGCGACCACCGCCGCGACCACCGCCGCGTCCACCGCCCAGGACCGCTTCGGTCCCGCTCCCCACTGCGCCGCCAACAGGGGCTGGCCGAAGCACCGGATCCTGTTCTTCTTGGCCGGAACCTTCACGCTGACCGGCACGATCCTCGCTGCCAGCGTGAACCGATGGTTCGCGCTCTTGCCGGGGCTCGTCGGCGCCAACCAGCTCCTCCTCGTCGCCACCGGGTGGTGCCCCGCCTCCGCGCTACTCGACCGTGTACTGCCTTCGGCGGGCGATCGGGAGTCGGACGGAACGCCACCGCACAGCGCGAGGTAGAGCCCGCCCGGCACAGGGCCCGCCGCCCCTCCGAGCTCGTCGTGGTGGGCGTCGCTGGCCGGCCCCCGCAGGATCGACCGACACCGCCGTGTGGGCCGGCCCGCGTGTGGTCGGGCGAAGCCGCCGGGTGACGCTTCGCGAGGGATCGAGGCTCAGCGGGCGGGAAGCGCCGCGGACGAGGGCTGCCACTCACGCCTGATCAGCCCGTAGACCCACGAGTCCGAGACCTCGCCGTTCACGACGCAGTCCTCCCGAACCGTCCCTTCCCGCACGAAACCGAGCTTCTCGAGGACCCGGGCGGACGCCGCGTTGCGCGTATCGGTCTCAGCCTGGACGCGGTTCAGGTCCAACGAGTCGAATGCCCACCGCAGCAACTCGCGGGCCGCCTCCGTCGCGTAGCCGCGGCCCCACGCCGCATCCTTGAAGCAATAGGCCAGCGACGCGCTGCGGTGGTCAGGGTTCCACCGGTTCAGGCTGCACCAGCCGATGAACATCCGTTCATCGGCACGGTCCACGGCCAGCCGCGCCCCGGTGCCCGCCTCTGCCATCTGCTGGCACGCCGCGATGAACCGCTCGGCGCGCATGGGGTCAGTCCACGGCGGTGCGTCCCAATAGCGCAGCACCGACGCGTTGGTGTGCAGCGCGAAGAGGTCGCCGGCATCGGCGTCTTCGAAGGGGCGAAGTCGGAGACGGGCGGTGTGCAGCCTGGGGGTAGGCAGCGCCATGGGCGTCATGTTCTCCCCCGGGTCCGGTGGCGTCAATCAGAGGACCGACACCTCGCAGTGACCGCACGGGGATGACGGCACCACGTCAGGAGGTCCGGGCTCACGAAGACCGAGTCGCCGGCGCGGAAGCGCAGGTCATCGGCGAGGTCGAGGGCGGGCGCCGGTCGCCCAGCGCGGGGCCGGAGGAAGAAGTCGAGGTACGGGCCGAAGCCGAGCGAGATCAGCGTCGCCGTCAGCCCCCTTGGCCACCGGGTCCTGCGGGGTGAAGTCCCATCTACTTGACAGGAGTGCCGTCTCGGAGTTCTGAAGCCGAGGCGACGGCTCGCCTTCCGGCACTATGCGCGCAGCTCGTCTCCGCCGGAGCCGCCCCCCCTGCCTGCGGCACGCTCCTCACCGCCTGCGGCGGACCCCTCACCGCCTTCGGCGCGCTCGGGCCGCATCATCGGGAAGGAGATCACCTCCCTGATGTGCGCGACGTCCGAGAAGAGCATCGCCAGACGGTCGATGCCGAGCCCGAGCCCCCCGGTCGGCGGGAGCCCGTGGCCGAGCGCGCGGACGTAGTCGGTGTCGACGAGCATCGCCTCCTCGTCGCCTTGCTCGCGCGCCCCGGCCTGCTCTTCGAAGCGGGCGAGCTGCTCGGCAGGGTCGACGAGCTCGCTGAACGCGTTGACGAGCTCGCGCCCCGCGACCACCTGCTCGAAGCGCTCCGCGAGCATCGGGTCGTCACGGTGGACGCGGGCGAGCGGCGAGACCTCCTTCGGGTAGTCGTGCACGAAGACCGGTTCCCACAGCTCGCCCTCGGTCGTCTTCTCGTAGAGCTCGAGCAGGAGCTTCCCCGGCCCCCAGCTGGGTGCGACCTCCACCCCCTGGTCACGCGCCCACCTCGCCAGCGTCTCTCTCGGCGTGTGCACGCTCACGTCGAGACCCGTCTTCTCGCAGACGAGCTCCGTGAGGGTCGCGCGGCGCCACGGGGGCGTGAGGTCGAGCGGCCTCCCCTGGTAGGTGAGCGACGTGGTGCCGAGGATGTCGCGCGCGAGCCCGGTCACGAGCTCCTCCACGAGCGACATCATGTCGTGGTAGTCGGCGTAGGCCTGGTAGAGCTCGAGCGTCGTGAACTCGGGGTTGTGGCGCGGCGAGAGACCCTCGTTGCGGAACAGCCGGCCGATCTCGAACACCTTCTCGAAGCCGCCCACGACGAGCCGCTTCAAGTAGAGCTCCGGCGCGATCCGCAGGTAGACGTCCATGTCGAGGGCCCGGAAGTGCGTGACGAACGGGCGCGCGTGCGCGCCGCCGGGGATGGGGTGGAGGATCGGGGTCTCGACCTCCACGAACCCCATGTCCCACAGACGCTCGCGCATGCGGCGCACCAGCTGGCTGCGCAGGGCGAGCACGCGCCGGGCATCGGGGCTCGTCCACAAGTCCACCTCGCGCTGGCGGAACCGCGTCTCCACGTCGGTCACACCCCGCCATTTGTCGCCGAACGGCAGGCGCGCTTCGGCGAGCAGCACCCAGTCGGCGATCTTCACGGAGACCTCGCCGCGCCGGGTGCGCACCACCTCGCCGCACGCGCCCACCCAGTCGCCGAGCCGCAGCCGGGTGAACGCCTGGAAGTCGCGGGTCACCCCGTCGAGCGCGAAGAGCTGCACGGCGCCCGAGGAGTCGCGAAGCTCGGCGAAGGCGAGCTTCCCCTGGGGACGCGAGAGCATGACCCGTCCTGCGACCGACACTTCGTCGCCGGACTCCTCTCCGGGGGCGAGACCGCCGAAGCGCGCGACCACCTCCGAGGCCGTCGCCGTCTGGTCGAAGCGGTAGGGGACTGTCGTCATGCGCCCCTCGCCTCCGGGTCGACGTTGCGCTCGTAGACGAGCCGCAGGCCGTGCAGCGTGAGCCACGGCTCGACGTGCTCGATCGTCTCGGCGTGGGGGGCGACGAGCTGGCTGAGCCCCCCGGTCGCGACGACCGTCGCGCCGCCGAGCTCGGCGACGATGCGGCGGCACATGCCGTCCACCTGCGCCGCGAATCCGTACAGCGCGCCGGACTGGATCGATTCGGCCGTCGACCGCCCGATCGCCGAGCGGGGCTCGACGAGCTCGACCCGGCGGAGTGCGGCGGCATGCTGGAAGAGCGCCTCCAAGCTGATCGCGACTCCCGGAACGATGGCCCCGCCGAGGTACTCGCCCGTGCTCGAGATGGCGTCGAAGGTGGTGGCCGTGCCGAGGTCGACCACGACGCACGGGCCGCCGTAGAGGTCGAACGCGCCGATGGCGTTCGCGACGCGGTCCGCGCCGACGTCCTTCGGGTTGTCGTAGCGCACCGGCATGCCGCTCCTCGTGCCCGGCCCGAGCACGACGCAGGGCACGCCGCCGAACCAGCGGGCTGCAGTCTGTCGCAGCTCTCCGGTCACCGAGGGCACCGAGGAGCAGATCACGAGGCCGTCGACGGTCGCGGCGATGTCGAGGCCCTCCAGGTCGAGGATCTGCGTGAGGAGCACCGCGTACTCGTCGGGCGTCCTCGTGGGCACCGTGGACAGCCTCCAGTGGTGCGTGAGGTCCCGCCCGTGCAGGTGCTCCGCTCCGATGCCGAACCCGATGCCGGCGTGCGGCAGCGACTCACGCTCTTGCGGGGTTCGGGCGAACAGGCCGATCACGGTCTCGGTGTTGCCGACGTCGACGGCGAGCAGCAATCTTCAGCCCTCCGTGCGGGCCGGCGGGTCGCATCGTCGGTCCGGCGAGCCGGCGCGCACGGCGACGACCTGCCGGCAGCGCCACCCCTCCGCCGTCTCGGGGAAGTCCGAGCGCGTGTGCGCCCCGCGGCTCTCCTCCCGTCGAGCTGCCGCGCCGAGGAGGGCGCGCGCGACGTCTGCGAGGTTCTGGAGCTCGCGCGACGCGACGTCCGTGCCCGTGGCGCGGGCCGCGACCTCGCAGACGGCCGCCGCTGCAGCAGCCAGCGACGCGGTGCTGCGCACCACGCCCGCGCCGGCGGTCATCGCGGACTGAAGGACGCTCAACGACTTCGTGGCGTCGAGGGCGTCCCGGGCGGCGCGGACGGGGGGCCTCTCCGCGGACGGCGGGCCTGCGGTCGGCCGCGGGTCCCCCGACGGCGGGCCTGCGGTCGGCCGCGGGTCCCCCGGCGGCGGGCCTTCGAGGGGCAGCTCGAGCAGGCGGACCGGGATCTCCGCCGGTGCGCGCAGTGATCCGAGCACGCCGGTGGCGCTCGGTCCGGCGCCCCCGGCGATGGCCTCGGCCACCCGGGCGCCGAAGACCATCCCTTCGAGCAGCGAGTTGGACGCGAGACGGTTGGCGCCGTGGACGCCCGTGCATGCCGCTTCCCCCGCGGCCCACAGCCCCTCGAGCGCCGTCGCTCCCCACAGATCGGTCACGACCCCGCCGGAGACGTGGTGGGCGGCGGGCGCCACAGGCAGCCAGTCCCGCGTCGGATCGAGCCCGACCGCGCCGAGCGACGCGGCGATGGTCGGGAACCGCTCCTCGAACCGCTCGAGCCCCGTGGCGTCCAGCCAGAGGTGCTCCACGCCCTGCTCGGCCATCCTCGCGGCCATCGCCCTGCTCACCACGTCGCGGGGGGAGAGCTCGTCGCAGAACCGGTCGCCGTCCCTGTCCCGCAGGAGCGCCCCGTGGCCGCGCAGCGCCTCGGAGAGGAGCGGGCGCGGCATGAGCGGGTGGTGGAGCGCCGTCGGGTGGAACTGGACGAACTCGACGTCCGCCACCGGGACGCCCGCCCGCAACGCCATCGCGAATCCGTCCCCCGTCGCCTCGGTCGGGTTCGTCGTGACCGCGTAGAGCTGGCCCGCGCCGCCCGTCGCCAGCACGACGTGCGAGGCGAGCACCCGGACCGTCGCGCCGTCGGGCGCGAGCGCGAGCACGCCTCGGCAGCGGCCGTCCTCGACGACGAGGTCGAGCGCGAACCACCGCTCCAGCACGGCGACGGCGCCGGTCGCCGTCGCCGCGACCAGCGCGCGCTCCACCTCCGCACCCGTCGCGGCGCCCCCCGCGTGGACGATGCGCGCCCTCGAGTGGCCGCCCTCCCGCGCCAGGGACAGCGACCCCGACGCCTCGCGGTCGAAGCGTGCCCCGAGGGCGACCAGCTCCTCCACGCGGGACGGGCCCTCGTCCACGAGCACCCGGACCGCGTCGGGGTCGCAGAGGCCCGAGCCCGCCCTGAGCGTGTCGGCCAGGTGGAGATCGGTCGAGTCCTCGTCGCCGCCGATGACCGCGGCCACACCGCCCTGCGCCCATCGAGTGGTGGACTGCGACAGCTCCCCTTTCGTGAGCACCGCCACACGGGTCGTCTGGCAGAGGCGGACCGCGGCCGAGAGTCCCGCGACGCCGCTGCCGAGCACGAGCACGTCGAACGGCCCGGCCTCGGTGACACGCCCCTCCTGGTGCACCGCGCCCACCAACGTCCTCAGGACGCCCGCGCCGCGGTCAGCCCGCGATCGTCTTCGACCGGCTCCGCCGGCCGGGGCGCGGCGCAATTGTCGATGAGCCGCACCGATCCGATCCTCGCCGCGACGAGGAGCCGCAGCGCCGCGGGCTGCGACAGGGACGCCGGCACCGTCAGGTCGGCGGCGTCGACCGCCGCGGCGTAGTCCACGCTCGCGAGCGGCTCGGCCGTGATCGTGCCCGACATGGCCGAGGCGACCGTCTCGGGGCGGTCCTCTCCCTCGGCGACCGCGGCCCGCCCGGCCTCCAGCGCACGCCACAGCACGGTCGCCGCCCGTCGCTCGGCCGGAGAGAGGAGCGCGTTCCGGCTGGACAGCGCGAGCCCGTCGGGCTCTCGGACCGTCGGGCATCCGACCACCTCGACCGGCATCGACAGGTCCGCCGCCATGCGGCGCACGAGCGCGAGCTGCTGGAAGTCCTTCTCGCCGAAGTAGGCGGCGCACGGTCCGGCCAGCGAGAAGAGCTTCGCCACCACGGTCGCGACCCCGGCGAGGTGACCCGGCCGGGACGACCCCTCCCAGCGGTCCCCGAGGCCGGCGACGGACACGCTGGTCGCGGTGCCGGAGGGGAGCATGTCGGCGTCGCTCGGCGCGAAGACCGTCGCGACGCCCGCCTCCTCGCACGCCCGCAGGTCTGCCCCGAGGTCCCGCGGGTAGCCCGCGAGGTCCTCCGGTCGGTCGAATTGGAGCGGGTTCACGAAGATCGAGACCGCCACGTGCCTGTGCGCGGCCGCGGCGAGCGCCATGAGGGCGCGATGGCCCGCGTGGAGCGACCCCATCGTGGGCACGAGACCGATGCGCTCGCCCTCCGCCCTCGCCCGGCAAAGGGCGCGACGGAAGGCGGGCGGCTCGACGACGACCTGCACCGCTCAGGAGCGCCCGGTCGGGGCGGTCGGCAGCGCCGGCGCAGGCGCCGCTGCCGGTTCGGGAAGGGACTCGTCCAGCGAGTCCGGGCGAGCGGCGGGGACACGCCCGTCCGCGCCGACGGTCAGCTGCAGCGCAAGCCCCACCCCGGCCCGATAGGCGGAGCGATCGGCCTCGGGGATCGCCTCGAGGTGCCGCGCGAGCGTCTGCCAGTCCCCGCGTGCGGCGGGACCGGTGAGCGCCCGGCGCGGCCCCAGCCGGCCGGCGTCGTCGACGGCCGCGCGGGCGAGCGGGAGGAAGGCCTCGAGCGGGAGCCCAGCCGCCCCGGCGATGCGCTCGACCTGGCCGAGCAGGGCCACCACGTGGTTGGCGGCGACGCACGCGGCCGCGTGGTAAGCCGCGCGCACGTCGTCGGCGACCTCGACCCGGTCCCCCCCGAGCGCCGCCGCCATGGCGGAGGCGATCGGGTCCCCGGCGACCGCGAACGTGACCCCGGACCGGAGCCGGCGGGCGCCGGTGTCGGGGTCGGGCAGCGCGACGAGGGGGTGCAGCGCGGCGGGGCGCGGGTGGGGAGCGAGCACACCGAGACCGAGGGAACCGGCGAGGTGCACGACCGGCGTCGAACGGTCCGGCCCGACGGCCTGCGCGACCTCGGCGATCGCGTCGTCGGGCACGGCGAGCACGAGGACGTCGACGCCGCTCGCCGCGTCGGCCAGGTCGTCTCCCCTCCCGAGAAGCGGGAGCACGTCCCACCCGGCCTCCGAGAGTGCACGGGCGAAAGAGCGGCCCGCCCGTCCAGGGCCGATGATCCTCACGGTTGGCACCGACTTCTCCTTCAGCGTTCCAGCCCCTTTGCCCGGGTGCCGGTCGCCTGCGGCGATCGGGATGGTGCTCAGAGTCTACCGATCCGCCGCACAGCGCCCACAGCCCGCTCCAGCGCGCCGGGCGGGACGAGCTCCGGGGCGAGATCTGCCAGCGGCGCGAGCACGAACCTCCGCAACCACATCCGCGGATGCGGAACGCTGAGATCGGGCTCCTCGATCTCGTCGTCGCCGACGAGGAGCACGTCGGAGTCGAGCGTCCGCGGACCGAACCGCTCGGCGCGGACCCGGCGCGCGACCGCCTCGAGCGCGCGGCAGCGATCGAGGAGCGCACGCGCGTCGTCGCTCGTCCACAGCTCGACGACGACGTTCAGGTAGGGGAGCTGCCCCTCGGGACCCCCGACCGGCTCGGTCTCGTAGAGGGGCGAGACCGCGGTCACGTCACCGGCCTCGACGAGGCCCGCCACCGCACGCGCGAGCTCGGCCCTCCGGTCGCCGAGGTTCGAGCCGAGGCCGATGAAGGCCCGCCGCGCCGGGTCGAGGCGCTCAGGTGCGGCGCACATCGACCACGCGGACCCCGATCGAGCCCACGTCCACGTCGACGGGGGGTCGCATCTTGCGCACGACGACCTCGACGCGCGCCACGCGGGGGTCGTCGAGCACGCGCCGGCAGATCGCGGCGGCGAGCGCCTCCAAGAGGGAGAAGGAGGTCCCGGAGACGACCTGCGCGACCTGCTGCACGAGCGCGCCGTAGTCGACCGTGTCGGCCAGCGCGTCCGACGCGGCGGCGGCCGACATGTCGACGTGCACGTCGAGGTCGACGCTGAAGGGCTGCGCGCGCTCGCGCTCGTGCGGGAGCACCCCGTGCAGGCCGAGGGCCCGGAGGTCCCGGATCTCGATGCGGCCTGTCGACGGGACCCGGGTCACACCGGTTGGCGCGGCGGGAGGGCGGCGGCGGCGACCACCAGCTCCCGACCGGCCGTGCCCATCTGGCGGCCGAGGAGCTGCTCCACCAGGGAGATCGCCTTGGGCTCGGAGGGGACCCGCCCGGTCCAGACGAGGAACCCGGCGGCGACTCCCATGACCCGGTCGCCGAGCTCCTCTCGGTGGACGAGGACCCGCTCGCCGCCGCGGATCGCCGCGTCGAGGTCGTGGTAGCAGTCGGTGAGCGCCGGCCGCGGGTCCGCCCCTGGCACCAACGGAAAATGAGCGTGCGCGATGTGCTCGTCGTCGTAGGCGTGGAGGTTGTGCTGCGACGGCAGCAGTGAGACGATCCGCGTGAAGCCCTGGGCCCGGAGCCAGATCAGCTCCTCGGTGCGGCGGACCCGGCGGTGGTTGGGGGCGAAGCCCCCGGGGCGCTCGCTCAACGCCAGGTGGTCGCGGATCACCCAGGTGAAGTTGCGCGGCGGGATTCCGGCGGCCCATTTGCCTCTCATGACGGGCTCTCGGCGACGAGCGCCGCCGCGTGCACGGTGTCGGCGACGTCGTGGACACGCACCATCCCCGCGCCGGCGACCATGGCCCACACGGCCGTCGCGAGCGAGGCGTCGAGCCGGTCGCCCTCGCCGAGCGGCCGGTCCGGCGCGAGCGCGCCGAAGCGGCCGAGGAAGGTCTTGCGGCTCGTGCCCACGAGCACCTTCGCACCGGCGGCGTGCGCCGCAACGGCGAGCTCGGGCAGAGAGGCGAGCAGCAAGACGTTCTGCTCCGCGGTCTTGGCGAACCCGATGCCCGGATCCACCCACACCTCGGCGATCCCCGCGCGGCGCGCCCTCTCCGCGGCACCGAGCACGTGGTCGTGGACTTCGCTCACGACGTCGTCGTAGTCCGTGAGCCCCTGCATGGTCTGCGGCGTGCCGCGCCGGTGCATCGACACCCAGGCGGCGCCGAGCTCAGCCGCAACCGGCCAGAGACCCCCGGACACGTCGTTCACCATCGACGCCCCCGCGGCGACGGCCGCGCGGGCGACCGCGGGCTTGGTCGTGTCCACCGACACGCGGACGGCGCGGGAGAGCTGCCCGACGACCGGGAGCACGCGGCGGAGCTCCTCTTGCTCCTCGACCGGCTCCGCACCGGGCCGCGAGGACTCGCCGCCCACGTCGACGATGTCCGCTCCCTCGACGACCATCTGCTCCCCGCGTGCGATCGCGTCGGCATGCCGCAGGAACCGGCCGCCGTCGGAGAAGGAATCGGGGGTGACATTCAGGATCCCCATCACGAGAGGGCGGTCCGTCACCTTTGCCATCGGAGCCGTAGCGTAGGCCAACCGGCCCTCTCCCGGCCCCGCCGTCGCGGCGGTCAGCCTCCGCGGATGAACTGCATCGCCTCGGCGCGGGTCGCGGCGTCGCGGCGGAAGAGCCCGCGAACCGACGAGGTGACGGTCAGCGCGCCGGGCTTCTTCACCCCGCGCATCGACATGCAGAGGTGCTCCGCCTCGACCACGACGAGCACTCCCCGGGGCGCCAGCGCCTTCTCGATCGCCTCCGCGATCTGCGTGGTCATGCGCTCTTGGACCTGCAGCCGCCGCGCGTAGCCGTCGACCAGGCGGGCGAGCTTGGACAGCCCCGTGATGCGGCCGTCCTCGGCCGGGATGTAGGCGACGTGGGCCCGTCCGATGAACGGCACCAGGTGGTGCTCGCAGAACGACGCGAAGCGGATGTCGCGCACCATCACCATCTCGTCGTGCTCCGCTGCGAACGTCACCGTCAGGTGGTGGCCCGGGTCTTCGTCGATCCCGCCGGACAGCTCCTCGAACATCGAGGCGACACGGCGAGGCGTCTCACGCAGGCCCTCGCGATCGGGGTCCTCGCCGATCCCGGCCAAGAGCTCGCGGACGGCGGCCATGACCCGTTCGGTGTCGACGCTCATCCGGCGCCAACCGCCGCATGTACGGGCGTTCGAGGACGTCCACCCTGCTCGCCTACCGGCTGCCCGGTCAACCCGTCCCCTCCGAACCGATCCGGAAGGCGTGCACCCCCGACAGGTTCCGGTACCGCTCGGCGGCGTCGAGCCCGTAACCGACGACGAACTCCGAGGGGATGGTGAAGCCGACGTAGCGGAGGTCGAGGTCCACCCGTTGCTCGCCCTCCTTCACGAGCAGGGCGCACACGTCGACCGACGCAGGATGCCTGGCGCGGAGGTAGCGGCTCAGGTAGTTCAGCGTGAGACCGCTGTCGATGATGTCCTCGACGACGAGCACGCGCCGACCGGTCAGCTCGGCGTCCAGGTCCTTCACGATGCGCACGACGCCCGAAGACTGAGTGGCGTTCCCGTACGAGGAGACCGCCATGAAGTCGACCTCCACCGGCAGCTCGATCGCCCGGCACAGGTCGCTCATGAAGAGCATCGCGCCCTTCAGCACCCCCACGAGCAGGGGCGGGTCGTCCTCGAAGTCCTCGGTGATCCGCTTGCCGAGCTCGGAGACCTTGGCGGCGATCTCCTCGGCAGTCACGAGGATCGGGCCGACCGTGGGCCGCGCCCAGACGGGGACGTCCCCCGCCTCCCTCCCCGCGCCGGTACCCCCCGTGTCGCCCGTCGTCATCGGCATCGCGGCCCCCGTCGTCATCGGCGGCACCTTAGTGCTCGACATCGCGCACGGCGGCCTTCCCCGGCTCCTCGTCAGGCGCGTCGCACGCTGGCGCGGCTGGCGCGGCTGGCGCGGCTGGCACGGCTGGCGGCGTCGCGACCAGCCGGCCCCTCGACCGCCGGACGCGCCATCCGCCCGCGAGCTCGGTGCCCACCGCTCCCCCGGCTGCCACCACCAGGACGCGCCGGACGTCGGCGAGCGAGGGCGGCTGGCGGTCCGGGCCGGGAACGGCCGAAGGCCTCCCCCCCGAGCCGGGAGTGGCCCCGAGCTCGCGCAGCCAGCGCCTGATCGCGCGGCCTGCGAGGGGTTCGGGCGCCAGGGCCACGTCCCGGGCGACCGTGGGGTCGGGCACGATCTCCGCAGCGAGGTCGGCGAGGAAACCGGAGTCCAGTGCGGCGAGCTGTGCAAGGCGTGCGAGGAGCGGGACGGGATCTCTCCCCGCGAGCTCGGCGCACAACGGCAGCAGCTCGTGGCGGACGCGGTTTCTGAGGTGGCGCGGATCGTCGTTGGTGGGATCTTCGACCCAGCGAAGGCCCGCCTCCTCGCACACCGCACGCGTCTCGGATCTCCTCAGCGCGAGCAGCGGGTGCTCGTGGCCCGGCCTCATCCCCGCGAGGCCGTCGGGGCCCGCACCGCGCAGCAGGTTGCACAGGACGGTCTCGGCCTGGTCGTCCATCGTGTGGCCGGTGGCGACTCCAGAAGGCAGCGATGCGAAGCGAGCCGCCCGCGCCCGGGCCTCGAGGTTCGGGCCCGGCGTGACCTGGACGCGTACGCCTCGGAACGACGCGCCGAACGACGCTGAGGCCGCTGCGACGAGATCGGCCTCGCCGGCCGAGCCCACGCGCAGCCCGTGGTCCACATGGACCACGGTCACACGGCAGCCGGCGAGCGTCGAGAGGACGAGCAGGGCGAGGGAATCGGGTCCGCCCGAGACGGCACAGGTGAGAGGCGAGGCGGCGGGCGGGAAGTTGCAGCGAGGAAGGAGGCTCCCCGCGAGGCCGTCGCCTGCGATCGCCCGGGGGACCGCGGGATCCGTCACCCGCCGTCCCGCGTCGCCTCCACGCGAGAGATCCACAGCTCCGGCTCGCGGATCTCTGCGAGCGTCGGAAGCCATTCGGGTCCGCGCCAGACCCGGTCGAAGAGGTCCCGTCCGCCGCGCGCCTCGGCAGCCCTGATGAACTCCTCTCCCTGCTGGTACTGCCGCAGCTTGGCCTCGAGCCCGAGCACCTGCTGCAACACCTTCGCCGGCCCCTTCACGGACTGCCTGCGCTCGCGCAGCACCTGGCTGAAGCGGGCGGCTCCGGGCACCTCTGCAGCGCCCGCCCGGTCCATCGTCACGTCGCCGTGCCCCTCGAGGAGGCTCATCATCGCCTGGAGGCTCCGGATCGCCTCGAGCTGCGACTCGCTCGCCACGATGCCGAGCACACCCGCGTCGTCGAACGGGCTCTTGCGCGACCGGAGCTGCTCTGCCGTGCGTCGGACCATCTCGGCCAGGCGTCCCGGGTCCGCCTGGAACGGCTCGATCGCCCTGTCCACGAGCGACAGGAAGTAGCCGCGGAGCCACGGAACGGCCGTGAACTGGCAGCGGTGGGTGACCTCGTGGAGCGCCAGCCACAGCCGGAACTCCTCGGGAGCGAACCCGTGGCGCTGCTCGAGGTCCACGACGTTGGGCCCGACGTAGTACAAGAGGTCCTGGTCGTCGGCCATCTCCTCGGTGAGCAGCAGGTCGTACTGCCCGAGGACCCGGGTCGACATCCAGGCGAGCACCGCGCCGAGCTGCGCCCCGCTCGCCGAGCGGCCCGCTCCGGCGACCCTGGCGGCAATGGGCTCGGGGAGGTCGACGAGCCAGGCGGGCCGTGCAGCCGAGCGTCGTCGCTCCTCCCGCCGCTCCTCCCGCCGACGTTCGAACTTCGCGAGCGCAGGCGTGAGCAGGCGCTGGAAGGAGGCGACGTTCGCCCGCGCCCAGCCCAGGCGATCCGTGACGACCGATCGGGCCGGCGTGGGGGCGTGCCAGCCGGTCGAGGCGGCGACGAGCTCCTCGGCCTTGGCGGTCGCGGCGGCGAACGACCGCGAGAGCTCGTCCGCGTCATACCGGACACCCGGGGAGCGCCGGGCGATCGCCCAGGCCGCGACCCGTTCCGCCACGCGCCAGTCGACGAGCCCGGGATCCCGGGGGCCGTACCGGCCCCCGTCGCGATCGGCGTCCACAGGCTCGGGGAGTGGGGCGCTCATGCCGGCGCCGACGACGGGGCGGCTCCCGACCCCCGGCACGCCTCCTCCGCGGCGATCGCCGAGGCGACGCGCGCGATCAGCGAGTCCGGCACACGGTCCTTGCAACGGCTCGAGATGACGGCCCGCAGCTCCGCCTCGAACCCCGCCGCGTCGGCGCACGGACCGCACTCGTCCAGGTGTGCCGCGATCTCCAGGCGCCGGTCGTCGGTCAGCTCCCCGTCGAGGTACACGTAGAGCTGGCGGACCGCCTCCGCGCAGTCCACGTACGATGCGTAGTCCCCGCACCCCCCTCGTCCATCGTGGGCCACCATCGGTCTCCTGTCAGTTCCTCGCGGGGGCCGCTGCCGGCTCCCGCCCCCCGCCGCGGATCACGGCGCCGTCGCAGGGCCCGCAGCCACGAGGCCCCGCGACTGCGCGAATCCTGCCAACGTCTTCTGCAGAGCTCTTCTTCCCCGGTGGATGCGGCTCATCACCGTCCCGATCGGGACCTCGGTGATGTCCGCGATCTCCTTGTAGCTGAAGCCCTCGACGTCCGCGAGGAGCACGGCGATCCGGAACGCCTCCGGGAGCGCCTCGATCGCCTCCTTCACCTCCTCGTCCGTGAAGCCGGCGAGCGCCTCCTCCTCGGCGCTCCGGCCGAAGCCCTGCTCCGGCGAGAGGCGGTGATAGAGGTACAGGTCCTCCACGTCCTCGACGTCGCTCACCTCGGGGCGGCGCTTGGCGGCGCGATAGGAGTTGATGTAGGTGTTCGTGAGGATGCGGTAGAGCCAGGCCTTCAGGTTCGTGCCTTCGGTGAAGGAGTCGAACGACCGGTACGCCCTGAGGTAGGTCTCCTGGACGAGGTCCTCGGCGTCCGCCGGGTTGCGCGTCATCCGGAGCGCTGCGCTGTACAGGGCGGTCATGTGCTCCATCGCCTGCTCTGCGAATCTGGCCCGGTCCGCCATGACCAGAGACCCTACCCAGCATCGGGGGAGCGGTCGACACCGACCGCCATGGCCGGCGGGGGCCTCTCTCCTCGACCGCCATGGGCGGCGGGGGCCTCTCTCCTCGACCGCCATGGGCGGCGGGGGCCTCTATCCTCGACCGCCATGGGCGCGCGCACCCTCGGCAAGGACAGCGCCGCGCTCTTGCGCGCCGGCGAGGTGGAGGTGCTCTCGTGGCCGTGGCTCTCGGACCTCGGCGTGGACGCGGCGGTGACCACGCGTGCGCACGGCACGTCCGTCGGGCCGTACCGGTCGCTGAACCTGGGCTTGCACGTGGGCGACGACCCCGACGCCGTCGCGGAGAACCGGCGTCGCGCAGCGACCGCGCTCGGCACCGGCGTCGGCGACCTCGTCTTCGCCAGGCAGGTGCACGGCACCCGGGCAGCGGTCGTCGGGCGGGCGGAGGCGGGGCGCGGGGCACTCCACGACCGAGACGCCCTCGAGGCGGCCGACGCGCTGGTCACCGCGGAACCAGGGCCGGTGCTCGTCACGCTCGTCGCAGACTGCTCGCCGGTGCTCCTAGTCGACCCGGAGGCCCGAGTCCTCGCCACCGTGCACGCCGGGTGGCGCGGGGCCGTCGCGGGCGTGGTCCGCTCGGCCCTCGACTCCATGGCCGCGCTCGGCGCTCGGGCGGATCGGACGATCGCCGTCATCGGCCCGACCGTGTCGCCCGCGGTCTACGTGGTCGGGCCGGAGATCGAGGCGGCGGCCCGCACGACCCTCGGCGCAGGCGCGAGCCGCGTGCTGTGGGCGCACGGCGACCGCTTTCGGTTCGACGTGGCCGGCGCGAACCGGTTGCAGCTCCGTGCAGGCGGCGTCGGTGACGGGCGGATCGTCGGGACTTCGTTCACGTCCGGCGACGAGCACTTCTTCAGCGACCGGTCCGAGCGGCCGTGCGGCCGGTTCGGGCTGCTCGCCCGCTTGCGATGAGGCTCGTCCGGTGGCGCCCGTAGCATCGGGGGGACGATGACCGCGGACCGCTTCGTCTACGAGGGGTACGACCTCGACGCCCGCGGGCGGCGCGTCGTGTGCCGCTACTCGCTCGGCCAGCACCGGTTCACCGAGGAGGTCCGCTTCGAGACGGCCGGCCGCGACGCCGCGTGGGACGATGCGGCGGTCGGCGCGGCGGCTCGCATCCTGTTCCTCCTCGCCGGTGTCTCGTACTACAAGACCTCCGCCCCGCCTGTGGTCGACCTCGGCGCCACCGAGACGACGGAGGACGAGCGCGCGTTCCTCCGGACCTTCTACGTCGAAGGGCTCGGCGAGCTCGCCTACCGCAACGGGCTCGACCTCTCGGGGCTGGAGATCGTCGGACCCGACTCGGCCGCGCGACGCCCCGAGCGGCCGGCGCTCGTCGCCGGGCGGCCACTCGTCCCCTTCGGCGCGGGCATCGACTCGATCGTGACCGTCGCGCACGTCGCCCGACGCGTCCCCGGCTCGTCCCTCTTCGTCGTGAGCCGCGCAGGCGACCGATTCCCGGCGATCGAGCACGCGGCCGCGGTCACCGGGCTCCCGATCGTGCGTGCCGATCGGAGGATCGACCCGGCGGTGCTTCGCTCGGCGGAGCTCGGGTTCCTGAACGGGCACGTGCCGGTCACCGGGATCCTCTCTGCGATCGCGATCGTGGCGGCGGTGCTCGGCGGGCACGATGCAGTCGTGATGTCGAACGAACGGTCGGCGTCGGTGCCGACGGTCTGGGACGGCGAACGACCGGTCAACCACCAGTGGTCGAAGGGCGCTGCGTTCGAATCGGCCTTTCGCCGGTTGCTGGACGAGTCGCTCGCGCCCGCTCCCGGGTACTTCTCGTTCCTTCGCGCCCGCTCCGAGCTGTGGGTGGCCCGGGAGTTCGCCGCGCTCGACCGCTACCACCCCGTGTTCCGGAGCTGCAACCGCGCATTCGCTGCCGACCCGGCCCGCCGGCTCGACCACTGGTGCGGCACCTGCGACAAGTGCTGCTTCATCGACCTCGTGCTCGCGCCGTACCTCTCCGCCGCGGCCCTGTCGACGATCTTCGGCGGCCGCGAGCCTCTCGGCAACCCCGACCTTGCTCCTCGGTTCCAGGCGCTGCTCGGCGTCGGGGGGAAGCCGAAGCCCTTCGAGTGCGTCGGCGACGAGGAGGAGTGCCGTGCGGCAGCGGTCCTCGCCGCCGAACGGCCGGACCGGCGGGGCACAGCGCAGCTCCAGGCCTTCGCCGCGGAGGTCCGCACCGCCGCGCCTGCCTGGTCCGATCCCGCAGCCCGTGATGCGGCCGCACAGCGGCTGCTCGAAGCCGACGGGCCCGAGCTCCTGCCCCCGACCTGGGCCGGCACGGCGGAGCCCCGCAACGCCCACAGGCTGCTCGTCCCCGGAGAGCCCGAACCCCGGTACGCCGGGACTCCGTCGTCCCCGTAGGCACCGCCCGACGATGAGCACGGTGTCTCGCCGGGTGGGAGCGGTGGACCGGCCGTCGCTCGGCTGGTCGGACCTGAAGGGCGCGCGCGTCGGGCTCTGGGGCCTGCGCACGGAGGGCGCCGCCAGCCTCCGGCGCCTCCGGCGCATGGGCGTCGTGCCGGTGGTGGTCGACGACCGGCCGGCGGCGCCGACCTTCGGAGGGCTCCGCGTCCAGTCCGGCGACGCGGGGCTCGACGCGCTGGCGCACTGCGAGGTGGTCGTGAAGAGCCCCGGGATCAGCCGGCACGGCCCCCAGGTCCGCGCGCTCGTGGGCGCAGGGGTCGCCGTCGCGGGGGGCCTCGGGCTGTGGCTCCGGGAGGCGGACCGGACGCGAGTCGTCTGCGTGACCGGTACCAAGGGGAAGAGCACGACCGCAGCGCTCGCCGGCCACCTTCTTCGAGGGCTCGGGCGCCGTTGCCTCGTCGCGGGCAACATCGGCCTCCCCCCCTGGGACCCGGGGGCCGGCGACGACTGGGACTTCTGGGTCGTCGAGACGTCGAGCTTCCAGGCGACCGACGTCGCGTCGTCGCCGCCCGTCGTCGCCGTGACCTCGCTCGCTCCGGACCACCTCGACTGGCACGGGTCCTTGGAGGCCTACTACGCCGACAAGCTCTCGCTGTGCAGCCAGCCGGGCGCCGCGCTCACGGTCGCCGACGCCTCGAGCGACGCCCTCCGCCGCCACGCATCGCTGCTCGGCCCCGAGGTCCGCTGGGTGGAGGAAGGCGACCCCGAGCTCGACGGTCCCTGGGTCGACGCGCTGGCGCTGCCCGGGCGCCATCATCGCCGTGACGCGCTCATCGGGCGTGCGAGCCTCCTCGGCCTCGGCGTCGACGCCGCGTCCGACGACGACCGGCTCGCCGCCGCAGCATCCGGGTTCACGCCGCTCGAACACCGGTTCCGCACCGTCGGCACGGTCGAAGGGGTCGAGTTCGTCGACGACTCGCTCTCCACGAACCCGCTCCCCACCCTCGCGGCGCTCGACACGCTCGGGGACCGGCCCGTCGCGCTCCTCGTCGGCGGCCAAGACCGGGGCCTCGACTACCGGCCGCTCGCGGCGGCGCTCTGGTCGCGCCACGCCGAGACCTTCGTCGCGACGCTTCCCGCGGCAGGGGCGCGGATCGGAGAGGTCGTGCGTGCCGAGGGCGGGGGGGACTCGAGGATCGAGGTCGTGGACTTCGACGACCTCGATCGCGCCACCGCCGCCTGCTTCTCCTGGGCGCGCGCCCGGGGCGAAGGCGGGCGGGCGGGCGTGGTCCTGCTGTCGCCGGCGGCGCCGAGCTTCGGGCAGTTCCGCGACTACGAGGAGCGGGCGCTCGCGTTCGCTGCCGCGATGCGTGCGTGCGGAGAGTGACGCAGCCCGCTGCCTCGTCGCCGCACCTGCGCGCTCACGCCGGCGGGACGAGCACGTGGGGGTTCATGATCCCGTCCGGGTCCAGCGCGCGCTTGATCGCAGCGAAGGCGCGGAGCTCGGCGGGGCTGCGGTTGAGCTCCAGCCACTTTCGCTTCGCGGTGCCGATCCCGTGCTCGGCGCTGATGCTCCCGCCCACGCCGGCGACCGCGCGGAAGACCGCTTCGTCGACCCGTTCGTCGTCGGGCGCCACGCCGGTCACGTTCACGTGGACGTTCCCGTCCCCGACATGGCCAAAGAGCCACACAGCCGCGCCGGGGACGACGGCGTCGACGATCGAGGGGAGGCGTTCCACCATCTCGGCGAGGACGCCGAAGGGGAGGGTGACGTCGAGCTTGTGGGGAGGTGCCCCGAGCGAGTTCACGGCCTCCGTGTGGCCCTCGCGATAGCGGAAGAGCGCGGCGATGCGCCGGGGGTCCACCGCGACGGCCGCGTCCTCCACCCCCGACAGCCCGGCGACCGCGGCCGTGAGCTCGAGGGTGGGGTCGGCCGGTCCGGACGCCTCCACGAGCAGGTACGCCTCGTGCGGCGACGGAAGGGGCGGTGGCGCACCGGTGACGGCACAGACGAGCTCCACCCCCGCGCGCAGCATCAGCTCCGCGGCCGACAGCGTCGGGAGCCCGAGTCGCAGCGCCTGCGCCGCGGCGAGCGCCGACGCCGCGTCCTTCATCCCGAGGATGGCCGCGACGCGCTGAGGTGCCGGCGCCACGAGGCGGAGGCGCACTGCGGTGACGAAGCCGAGGGTCCCCTCGCTCCCGCACATGAGCAAGTGGAGCGGGTACCCCGTGTTGTCCTTCAGCAGCCCTCCGAGGTGCTCCACGACGTCACCCGTTCCGAGCACCGCCTGCGCGCCGAGCACCTGCGCCCGCGTGTCGCCGTACCGGAGGACCCGCAGTCCCCCCGCGTTCGTGGCGACGTTGCCGCCGATGGTCGCGCTGTCGCGGCCGCCGAGGTCAACCCCGTACTCCCACCCTGCGTCGCGAGCCGCCACCTGGACGTCCGCGAGCGTGGCGCCGGCCTGCACGGTCAGCTGCCCGGCTGCGACGTCGGCAGGCCCGACCCCGGTGAGGCGGCGCAGGCTCACGACGACCTCGCCGTGGAGCGGGACGCCGCCGCCGACCATCCCGGTGTTGCCGCCTTGGGGCACGACCGCGACGCCACCGGCACGGCAGAGCGCGACCACGGCGGCGAGCTCCTCCGACGACCCGGGCCGGACGACCGCCGGCGTCGACCCGCGGAAGCGCCCGGTCCAGTCGATCTCGTAGGACGCGACGACGTCGGGATCCGTGAGCACGTGGGCGCGACCGACGACGTCGACGACCGCCCGGATGAACCCGGGGTCGAATGAGGACGAGCCGCACGCCATTGCGCCCGACGCTACCGGGGTCGAGCGGCCCCGTCAGCGGTCGAAGGCGAACAAGCGCTTGCCCGTCTCGAGCGCCTGCACCGAGCCGCCAAAACGCATCATGCCCAACGCCGGCCGACTTCCGGTGTCCCGCTCGTCGTAGTGCACCTCGGCGAAGCCTGCTTCTTCGAACCAGGCTCGTACGCGATCGTTGCGATCCGTGCGGTCGCGGCCGCGCGACCACAGCAGCGACGCTCCTTCGGCGCACAGCTGGGGAGCCGTCTTGATCGTCCGCTCGAGATCCGTGTCGCTGATGTTCCCGAAGATCCCGACCATCAGCACGATCTCGGCCGGCACAGCGCCAAGAAGGTTGTCCGAGACCCCGGCATCCACGCCTCGCACCTCGACGCCGTGCAGACCAGCTCCGGCCGCCCGTGATCGTGCCTGCTCCGCGATCTTCGGATGGAGCTCCACGAGAGTTGCCCGCACGCGGCGGGCGTCACTGCGTGCCGCGAGCACCTCCAGGAGATCTCGGCCGTCACCAGAGCACAGGTCCAAGATCCGGATCGACCCAGGATGCCGGTCGAGCGCTTCGTGCAGGTACGCCTGGACGGTTCGGAGACGCCAGGAAAGATCCGAGCCCGGGTCGTCGTACTGCTTGTGCCATTCCACGTAGTCACGGAGCTCAGCCATGCGACGACCGTCACGAGGTGGGTCCCCGCCGCTACGTGGTGCGCTCATGTGGAGCCCTCATGTGGAGCCCTCATGCCGAGCCCCACGAGGAACACCTGCGTGGAGACCTCATGTGGAGCCTGGGGTGGGACTTGAACCCACGGCCTGCGCGTTACGAGTGCGCTGCTCTGCCGACTGAGCTACCCAGGCGTACCGTCGTCGGCGCGCTCGAGGCCTGCCGACCGCCCCAAATCTAGGCGCGTCGCAACCCGCCGGAGGCACGGAGGCCGTCACCCGCCGAGGCGGCCGAGGCGCACGAAGAGCGCCTCGCAGAGCAGCGTCTCGTTGGCGTTGCGGCGAAGCGCCCGGGCGGCGTCGGACACGAGCGTCACCGCCGCCTCGCACCCCTTCGCCTCGTCGGGCCGGATGGGCCGGGCGTGATCCGTCGCCGTCGCGGCCGATGTCACCACGGCGTCGACGAGCCGATCCCGGTACGCGCGGGCGAGGACCCCGAGGCCCGTGCGCAGCTCGTCGGTCCGCCAGCGACGCTCCTCCCGGTGCTGGCGGTCGAGGACGTCCTTGCGCCCCGGCAGTCCCCGCTCGCCCATCGCCTTCACCTCCGCCTCCAGCGCGGCCAATTCACGTTCGTGCTCCAACCGCAAGGGCGCCAGCGCGCGGTCGGTCGCCGCCAGCACCTCTCGTGCGAGGGCACCGGCGACGGCCCCGTGGCCGTCGAGGCGTGACGGGATCGAGCGCCAGAGAGAGAGACGATCAGCGAACCCGGGATCCTCTGCGAGGAGGCGGGCGCGCTCCATGCTCCCTCCGGCACCGTCGGCGACGAGGCGCGCACGTGCGGGGTCCGTGCCACGTTCGACGAGCCACGCCGCGATGGTCTCGGTCCGCACCGGCGGGAAGGGGATCTCCACGCAGCGGCTCGCGATGGTCGCGAGGTCCGACGACACCTCGTCCGCGAGGAGGATGAATGCGGTCGTCGCCGGCGGCTCCTCGAGGGTCTTCAAAAGGGCGGGAGCGGCGCGCTCTGCCAGATGGACGTCGCCGAGGATGAGCACCTGCCGGGTCGCCTCGAGCGGGCGGCGCAGCGCGAGCGCCCCGAGCCGGCGGGCGTCGTCCACGTCGATCGCGGCGCCGGTGCGTTCGACGGTGACGAGGTCCGGGTGGGTCCCCGCGAGCGCGCGGCGGCAGCTGTCGCAGCTACCGCAGCCCTTGTACGGGCAGAGCAACGCCGCGGCGAAGCTCCGGGCCGCCATGCGCGCTCCCGAGCCAGGCTCGCCGACGAAGAGATAGGCGTGCACGGGGCTTCGGACGGCCGCTTCCAGCGCAGCCACCGCGCGCTCCTGGCCGACGACACCCTCGAACAGCGCGGACGCGCGACGCTCGCCGTCCGTCGCCGAGGGGGTCACGACCGCTCCTCGTCGAACACGTCGCGCAGCCGCTGCTCGACGACCTGGCGCACCGCGGCCGCCACCGAGTCCACGTCCGCGTCCCCGTCGACCACCGACCACCTGAGGGGGTCCGCGCCCGCGAGCTCGAGATACCCGTCCCGCACGCGCGAGAAGAACCCCGCGTCCAGGCGCTCGAGCCGATCTGCCGGGCTGTGCTCGAGCCGGTCTGCCGGGCTGTGCTCGAGCCGGTGCCGGGCCACGGCGAGCGGGACGTCGACCACCACGGTCAGGTCGGGCTCGACGCCGCCCGTCGCCCACGCGACGAGCTGGCTGAGCTCCCCGACGTGGAGCCCTCTGCCGTACCCCTGGTAGGCGAGCGTCGAACCCGAGAACCGGTCCGTCACGACGGCTCGCCCCTCGCAGAGCGCCGGGCGGATCACCTCGGCGACGTGCTGCGCGCGGTCGGCCGCCATCATCAGCGCCTCCGCCCGCACGTCGGGCTCCGGGTGGCCGGGGTCGAGGAGGAGGTGCCGCAGGGCGCTGCCGAGGCCGGTGGCACCCGGCTCGAAGGTGAGCACGGCGCCGATCGTCGTGGCCAGGATCCTCGCCTGCGTCGACTTGCCGCTCCCGTCGACCCCCTCGAACGCGACGAGCCGCCCTCGCCGAGGCGTCACTCGCCCGCCGCCTCCGGGGCCTTCTTCCCCGCCGCCTTCTTCTTCGCGGGGGCCGTCGCCTTCTTCTTCGCCGGGGCCTTCTTCGCGGGGGCCGGGGCCTTCTTCGCGGGGGCCGGGGCCTTCTTCGCCGCCGGGGCCTTCTTCGCCGCCGCCTTCTTCTTCGCGGGGGCCGGGGCCTTCTTCGCCGCCGGGGCCTTCTTCGCCGCCGCCTTCTTCTTCGCCGTGCCGGTCCGCCTGCGTGCCGCCGGTCCGGCTGCTCTCCGATCGGCGAGCAGCTCGGCCGCCCGCTCGACGGTCACGGTGAGCGGGTCGTCGCCCTTGCGCAACGAGGCATTGGTGGTGCCGTCCGTGACGTAGGGGCCGAACCTCCCCTCGCGCACCACCACCGGAAGACCGGTCCCCGGATCTGCGCCGAGCTCGCGCAAGGGCCCTGCAGCCTGCGCCCGTCCACGGCGCGCCTTCGGCTGGGCGAACAGCGCGAGCGCCTCGTCCAGCGTCACGGACAGCAGCTGCTCTTCGGACTCGAGGCTGCGCGTGTCGGTGCCTCGCTTCAGGAAGGGGCCGAACCGACCGTTGGACGCGAGGATCTCCTCGCCGCCCTCGGGATCGGTGCCGACGACCCGGGGAAGGCGGAGGAGCTCGAGGCCCTGTTCGAGCGTGATGGTCGCGGGCGACATCGACTTGAACAGCGACGCGGTGCGGGGTTTCCCACCGCCGTCGACCGGCGCGCCGAGCTGGACGTAGGGCCCGAACCTTCCGGCTCGGACCTGCACCTCCAGCCCGGTACCTGGGTCCGTCCCGAGCACACGGTCGCTCGAGGGGGCGTCGAGGAGCTCCTCGGCGCGCTCCGCGCTGAGCTCGTCGGGCGGAAGGTCCTCGGGGATCGACGTCCTGTCCTCGCCGCGCTGGAGGTAGGGCCCGTAGCGTCCGACGCGCACGACGATCGGGACGCCCGCCGAGCCGACGCCGATCGGGATCGAGTTGATCTCCCGCGCGTCGATGGCGCCGAGGTGCGCGGCGACCGCTTCCTTCAGGCCGAGGCGGGCGGTCTCCGACTCCTCGCCGGAGCTGGCGCCGGACCCGTTCTCGGCGCTGCGCCCCGCGCCGTCGTCCCTGGCCTCGCCGAAGTAGAAGCGCGTGAGCCACGGGAGCGCCTCTTCGCGGCCGCTTGCGATCTCGTCGAGGTCGTCCTCCATGGCCGCGGTGAAGCCGTAGTCCACCAGATCGGGGAAGTACCGCTCGAGCAGGCCGACCACGGCGAACGCGGTGAAGCTCGGCACGAGCGCGCTCGCCTTCCTCCAGACGTACCCCCGGTCGAGGATCGTGGCGATGACGCTCGCGTAGGTGGAGGGGCGCCCCACGCCGAGCTCCTCCATCGACTTCACGAGCGACGCCTCCGTGAAGCGGGCGGGAGGCTGGGTCGCGTGCGAGCCCGGCTCGAGCTCGACCGCGCGCACGAGGTCGCCTTCTGCGAGCCGCGGCAGGACGACCTCGCGGTCGGCGAGCTCCGCCTCGGGGTCGTCGTCCCCCTCGACGTAGGCCCGGAGGAACCCTGGGAACGCGATGACCCGGCCGCTCGCCGAGGCGAGGGCTTCGGTGCCGGCGAAGGCCGCCGGCTCAGCAGGCACGGCCGCGGCCATGCGGACCTGAGCGCTCGTCCCGGTCGCGTCGACCATCTGCGAGGCGACCGTCCGCTTCCACACCAGCTCGTAGAGGCGCAGCTCGTCGCCGTGCAGGGTCTGCGCCGCTTCGTCCGGCGTGCGGAAGACGTCGCCGGCAGGGCGGATCGCCTCGTGCGCCTCCTGCGCGTTCTTCACCCTGCGTTCGTAACGGCGCGGTTCGGGCGGGACGAACTCGGCGCCGTAGAGGGCGGTGGCCTGGGCGCGGGCGGCGGCCAGCGCCTCGTCCGACAGCGTCGTCGAGTCCGTGCGCATGTAGGTGATCCAGCCCTGCTCGTAGAGGCGCTGCGCAACCTGCATGGCGCGCTGCGCGCTGAAGCGGAGCTTCCGGCCGGCCTCCTGCTGCAGCGTCGAGGTGATGAACGGCGCCGCGGGCGCCCGCCGGAACGGCCGTTCGGTCACCGACCGGACCGTGAAGGTCTTCCCGGTGAGTCCCTCCGCCAGCGCCCGGGCGTCGGCCTCGGCGAGCACGCGCACCCTGTCGCCGGCCACCTTGCCCTGCTCGTCGAAGTCCCGCCCGGTCGCGATCGGCACCCCGCCGAGCGCGACGAGAGTCGCTGCGAACTGCGGCGGCCCCCCGTGCGCGGCGGGCTCCACCTCGACGAAGGTTCCCTCGACGCCCCACCAGGCCGCGGAGCGGAACCGCATGCGGGCTCGCTCGCGCTCGACGACCATGCGCGTGGCGACGCTCTGCACCCGCCCGGCCGACAGCCGCGGCATCACCTTGCGCCACAGGACGGGCGAGACCTCGTAGCCGTAGAGCCGGTCGAGGATCCGTCGGGCCTCCTGCGCGTCGACCAGGCGGCGGTCCAGCTCACGCCACTCCTGGACGGCGCGCCGGATCGCTGCCGGGGTGATCTCGTGGAACACCATTCTCTTCACCGGGACACGCGGCGCGAGCACCTCGATCAGGTGCCACGCGATCGACTCGCCCTCGCGGTCCTCGTCGGTCGCGAGGTACAGCTCGTCGGCCTCCCTCAACCTGGCCTTCAGGTTCGCCACGACGGACCGCTTCTCGGGCGACACCACGTACAGCGGCTTGAACCCGTTCTCCACGTCGACCCCGAGGCGGGCCCATTCCTCGGATTTGTAGGCGGCGGGCACCTCGTCGGCGCCTCGCGGCAGGTCACGCACGTGGCCGACCGACGACTCGACGACGAACTCGGGCCCGAGCATCCGGGAGATCGTGCGCGCCTTGGCCGGCGACTCGACGATGACGAGCGCCTTACCCACCGAATGCGCCTCCTCTCATCGGGCCGACCACCTGACCTCCTCCCTGCCTCACGACGTCGGGCTCACGACGACGACAGGCTCCCGGCTCCGCCAGGACCTTGTCAAGGCACCGTCGCACGGCGACCGCCCGTGCACGGCGGGGGCGGCCCACCGGCGCCCGGCGTCTCGGACCCGAAGCCGGCCCCCATCAGGGCACAGGGGCGGACGCGGTGCCCGCCTCCGGTCTTCAGTCAGCTGCCGCCACCGTCGGGGCCGGCGACGCAGGGCCTCCGGGCGTGACCGCGGGCTGCGGGATCGCGACGTCCATCCCGTGGGCCTTGCGCTTCGAGAAGCCGATCGCCCCGAGCAGCACCACGAGGGCGATCCCCGCGATCGCGTACCGGACGTCACTGTGGCGGAGGCTGATCACCGCCGGCAGCACAAGGAGCGAGACGAGGTTCATCACCTTGATCATCGGGTTCAGCGCGGGACCGGCCGTGTCCTTGAACGGGTCGCCGACCGTGTCCCCGATGACCGCGGCCTTGTGGGGATCGGACCCCTTGCCGCCCTCGTGGCCGTCCTCGATGTACTTCTTGGCGTTGTCCCACGCCCCTCCTGAGTTGGACAGGGTGTTCGCCATCAGCTGGCCGGTCAGGATCGCCGCCGCGAGGAAGCCGCCGAGCGCCAGGTAGTTGATCCCGAAGCCGACGATCACCGGCGACAGGATGGCGAGCAGCGCCGGCGTCGCCAGCTCGCGCTGGGCCGCTGCGGTGCAGATCGAGATGACCCGGCCGTACTGGGGGGTCTCGGTGTAGTCCATGATCCCCGGGTGCTCGCGGAACTGGCGGCGCACCTCCTGGACGACCGTCCCTGCCGAACGCCCGACGGCACGGATCGCCAGCGAGGAGAACAAGAACGCGATCGAGCCTCCGATGAGCAGCCCGACGAACGTCGTCGGGTTGGACACGTTGACCTGGGTGAGGGGGTTGCGGAAGAGCGTTGCCGTCGGGAGCTTGAGCTGCGAGCCGACGGTCTCCACGAACGCGGCGAAGAGCGCGATGGCGGCGATGACCGCGGACCCGATCGCGATGCCCTTGGTGATCGCCTTGGTCGTGTTGCCGACCGCGTCGAGGCTCACCATGATCCTCTCGCCCTCGCCGGTGAACTCTCCGGACATCTCCGCGACCCCCGCCGCGTTGTCCGACACCGGACCGAAGCTGTCCTCGGAGACCACCATGCCGGTCGTCGCCAGGAGGCCGATCCCGATGAGCGCCACGAGGTACAGCGTCAGCTCGATGTTGCCGCCGCCGAGGCCGATGGCCACGCCGATCGCCACGGCGATGGCGAGGATCGCCCACACCGACGACTCGAGGCCCGCCGAGAAGCCGGACAGCACGGTCGTGGCGGGACCCGTCCGTGCGGCCTCCGAGATCTCGCGGACGGGGCTCCGCTCGGTGGAGGTGAACTGCTCGGTGATCAGGCTGAGCGCGAGGGCGAGCGCCACTCCGGTGAGGACCGCCCAGAAGACCGTGATGTCGTGGACGTAGTACTCGGCGACGAAGAGCGCGCCGATCACGGTCAGCAGCGCGGCGAGCCAGAAGCCGCGGTTGATGGGGGCCATGGCGTTGCGGTCCTTCGCGCGCGCCCGGACGGCGTACACGCCGATCACGGACGCGACGATCCCTATGGCTGGCACGATCAACGGGTAGATCACCGCCGGGGTGGGGTCGTGGGCGTGGCCGGCGAGGCTGCGGAAGGCCGAGTACCCGAGGATCAGCGACGAGATGATGGTGATCTCGTAGGACTCGAAGAGGTCGGCGGCCATGCCGGCGCAGTCCCCCACGTTGTCCCCCACGTTGTCGGCGATGGTCGCCGCGTTGCGCGGGTCGTCCTCGGGGATGCCGGCCTCCACCTTGCCGACGAGGTCCGCCCCGACGTCCGCCGCCTTGGTGAAGATGCCGCCGCCGACACGCATGAAGAGGGCGAGCAGCGAGGCGCCGAAGGCGAACCCGATGAGCACGGCGGTCGCCGTGTTCTGGAAGATGAGGACGATCGACGTGGCCCCCAGCAGGCCGAGGCCGACGCAGAGCATGCCGGTGATCGCGCCCGTGCGGAAGGCCACCTGGAGCGCGCCGGCCATCCGCCCGCCGCGCGCAGCCGCCGCGGCGGTCCGCACGTTCCCGCGGACCGCCATGCTCATGCCGATGAAGCCGGTGAGGCCCGAGAACGCCGCGCCGAAGAGGAAGCAGACCACCCGGTAGATGCCGGCCTCCCCGAAGCTGAGCGCCACGGACCCGTCCGGCCGGGACACCTTCGTGGCCGTGAAGAAGATGAGGACCGCGAGCGGGACCACGATGACGAGGATCGTGCGGAACTGCCGCCTGAGGAACGCCTCGGCGCCCTCCTGGATGGCGCGCGCGATCTGGCGCATCTTGTCGGTGCCGGTGTCCGCCGCGAGGACTCCCCGCATGAGCACGACACCCGTGCCGATCCCGATCAGGCCGGCGAGCAGGGCCAGGACCAGCCAGATCTCGTCGGCAGAGCCCAAGTGGAAGGCCTGGTAGCTGCCCTCCGCTACGACGGGGTGCGCCATCCTCGCTGTCCTTTCGTACCCTGCTGCGGCTGCGTCGCAGTCCGTGCCTCGAGATGCTGTGCCGGTCCAGCCCGATCGGCACCGCCCGGCGGTCCCGTGCGGGCGTGGCCGCCGAGATGGGGACGCCTGCGCACGGGCGCGGCCGTCCGGAGCCCAGGGGACGATAGCCACCTTGCGGCGGGGCGGCAAGAACCGATCCCCCGAGCCGCCCGGCACCAGGCGGACGCTCGCCGCGAACGGCCCGGCGCGCCGAGCGGCTCGACCTTCCTCCCGGGACCACCGGAGCGCCTCGAGGCGCCGCCCCGGTGGTCCCGGCCACAGCGTGACCGAGCCGTTCCTCCCGCCGCCCGCCGGCCCCCGTCGACGGCCGGGCCCGGCTGCCCACCTACGATTGGCACGTGAGAGCGGCGTTCTTCGACCTCGACAAGACGGTCATCGCCAAGGGGTCCATCCCGGCCTTCGGCCGGCCCTTGCGCCGGGGCGGGCTCGTGAACCGGCGCGCCGTGCTGCGCGCGTTGATCGGCCAGCTGATCTACCTCCACCTCGGCGCCGACGAGGTCCGCCTCGCGCGCATCCGTGAGTCCATGCTCGCCCTGACCCGGGGCTGGCAGCGTGACCGGGTCCGTGAGATCGTCCGCGAGACGCTGCTCGAGACGGTCGAGCCGCTCATCTACAACGAGGCGCTCGAGCTCATGGAGGCGCACCACGCCGCGGGGGACCGCGTCTACCTCGTCTCGGCGTCACCCGAAGAGATCGTCGTCCCCCTCGCCGAGCTCCTGGGCGCGGAGGGCGCGATCGCTTCGGTCGGCGAGATCGACGACGAGGGCCGCTACACGGGGAAGATGGCGTTCTACGCGTCCGGCGAGGGCAAGGCCCAGGCGATCCGCGCGCTCGCGGCGCGCACGGACCTCGAGCTCGCCGGATCGACCGCGTACTCGGACTCGGCGACTGACCTCCCGATGCTCGAGTCCGTCGGTCATCCCGTCGCGGTCAACCCCGACCGAGGGCTCGCCAAGGTGGCCCGCGAGCGCGGCTGGGAGATCCGGCAGTTCACGAAGCCCGTGCGCCTGCGCAACCGGATGGGCGTGCGCACACCCGTGCTGACGACCGGTCTCGCGCTGGCCGCAGGAGCTGTCGCCCTGTGGTGGCGGAGCAGGCGTCAACGGGCCGCGGAGGCCGTCGCGATGGGAGGCTGGCCGCGGCGCGGCGCGCGGACGCGCCACGCGGTCTGACAATCGCTCAGTCGGCGCGCAGGCGGCGGGCCGCCACCACGCCGATGGCGACGAGAACGGCGAGAACGAGGAGCTTCTTCATATCGCCGATGGTAGTCCCAACGGCCCGGGGAGCGAGCCGGCGGGGAGGAGGCCCAGCACCTCGCCCGGTCAGACGGTGAGCAGGTCCCTGGCGCCCGTGTCGGAGGACGGGTGGCGGAGCTTCGACATCGCCCGAGCCTCGATCTGGCGGATGCGCTCCCGAGTCAGGTTGAAGTGCTCCCCGACCTCCTCGAGCGTCCTCGGCTCGCCGCGGTCCAGTCCGAAGCGCAGTCGCAGGATCTCGCGCTCGCGCTCGTCGAGCGGCGAGAGGAGGCGACCGATCTCCTCGGGAAGGAGCGAGACCGCGGCAACCTCGAAGGGTGACTCCGCCGATCTGTCCTCCACCACGTCCCCGAGCTCTGCGTCCCCGTCCTCACGCAGCGGCTCGGAGAGCGACAGCGGCTCCGCCCGGAACCGCAACGCCTCCACGAGCTTGTCCTCGGGCATCTCCACCTCCACGCCGAGCTCGGCGAGCGTCGCGGGGCGGCCGAGCTTGAGCTCGAGGCGGGCCTGCGCCTTCTGCACGCGCGCGAGGGTGTCGCCCGCGTGCACGGGCAGCCGGATCGTGCGCCCGGTGTTCGCGATGCCGCGGGTGATCGCCTGGCGGATCCACCACGTCGCGTAGGTGGAGAACTTGAAGCCCTTCCGCCAGTCGAACTTCTCGACCGCGTGCATGAGACCGAGATTGCCCTCCTGGATGAGGTCGAGCAGCGGCAGTCCGGAAGCCTGGTACTTCTTGGCGATGGAGACGACCAGCCGGAGGTTCGACTGGACGAAGGTCTGCTGCGCCCGCTCCCCCGACAGCGCGGTCCGGCGCAGCTCCCGCTTCTTCGCAGCGGCGAGCGTCCTGGGCGCGGCGCGCAGCTCGTCGTCGGCTTGGCGGCCGGCCTCGATCGCCTGCGCCAGACGCACCTCGTCGTCCTTGGTGAGCAGCGGGTACTGCCCGATGTCGGTGAGGTACAGACGTACGAGGTCTTCGTCGTCCCGTTCGATGCGTTCCTTCGCCAAGACCTGACCCGAGCCTTCCCGTGTAGTACGTTCGGCACCGGCTGGGCGGTCCCTCCGCGCCGGCGTTGAATGGCCGCTCCTGCGCGGGGGCAGGCAGCCGGTGGTGTGATTTTACAGGCGGGGTCAAGGGGTCCCTCCCCCACCACCCCTCTCGCGGGGCGCGTTCGGCCTTCGAGCGGGGAGAAAACCGTCCTCTTCGCCGGCGCGCCACACCGCGTCGCCCAGCGCACGCGTCCACTCGGCGGCCTGCTGGACCGCCTCGGGGTCGCCGAGGAGGCCGTCGAGGAGGCCCTCGGCGGCGCGCAGCTCCTCCTCGTCGTCGCGCACGACCAGGGTGAGCGCGCGGATGGCCGGCCCGTCGGCGACCGGGACGAGACGCTGGCCGAGCCGGCGGTAGGAGACGAGAAGGAGCGGCAGGACCACCCTGGCGAGCCCCACGAGGAACCGCCGCCCTGCCGTCCCGTCGTCCCCCCCGAAGGCGCCCGGCTCGAGGCTCTCCAGCATCGGCCCGACCTCGCCCTCGGGCGGCCGCGTGAGCGCTGTGCGATCGACGCCGGCGAGCACCGGCAGGCGGGCCTCCCAAAGCTCGGCGTGCCAGGCGTGCGCGGCGCTCGCCTCGAAGAGGAGGGGCCGCGCCTCGTCGGGCAGCCCCGGCGCGGCGGCCCACGACCCGGTCAGCTCGAAGAGGCGGCGCTCCACCCAGCGGTAGGCGCCATGACGGGCCGCGGCCTCCTCCAGCCTGAGCGCGCCGCGCTCGTCGTTGACGGAGCCGGGGTCAGCCTCCATGTGCCGCGCGCGCCGGCGCGTCCTTCGTCCTGGGGCGGTACGCGTTCGTGATCGGCATCCGCCGGTCCCGACCGAAGGCCTTGTTGGTGATGCGGACGCCGGGCGCAGCCTGCCGCCGCTTGTACTCGGCGCTGTCGACCAGCCGCACCACGCGCTCGACGAGATCCGGATCGAAGCCGTCGGCGACGAGGTCCGCTGCGGCACGGTCGCGCTCGACATAGGCCTCGAGCACCGGATCGAGCAGCTCGTAGCGCGGCAACGACTCGTCGTCGCGCTGCCCGGGGCGAAGCTCGGCGGACGGCGGCTTCACGAGGACCGACGGCGGCACCGGCTCGACGGCCCCCTCGGCGACGGCACGCGCGTTGCGGTACCGGCACAGGTCGTAGACGAGCGTCTTCAAGACGTCCTTGATCACGGCGAAGCCGCCGGCGGAATCGCCGTAGAGGGTGGAGTAGCCCGTCGCCGTCTCGCTCTTGTTGCCGGTCGTGAGGACGATCCATCCCGTCGCGTTCGAGATGCCCATCAGGATGAGGCCGCGAAGGCGCGACTGGAGGTTCTCGTCGGTGATGCCCACGGGCGGCGCGTCGAGCGCGGACTCGAGCACGGCGTCCATGCACCGGTGCGCCTGGTCGATCGGGACCACGCGGAAGTGGACGCCGAGCCGCTCGGCGAGCACGCGCGCGTCGCTCACCGATCCTTCGCTCGAGTACCGCGATGGCATGGCGACGCCGTGGACGTGCTCGGCGCCGATCGCGTCGGTCGCGACGACGGCGACGAGCGAGGAATCGATGCCGCCCGACAGGCCGACGACGGCGCCGCCGAACCCGTTCTTCCCGAGGTAGTCGCGCGTGCCGAGGACGAGCGCCGCATAGACCTCGGCGACGGGGTCGAGCGGCTCGGGCGTCACCGAGCGCGTCGCCGGCGCCTTCGGGCGCGCCGGCGCCTTCGGGCCGGTCAGGTCGACCACCCGGGCGCTCGGCTCCTGCGCTCGGGGCACCGGCAGGTCGACGACGACGAAGTCCTCCTCGAACTGCGCGCCGGCGCAGACGAGGGCGCCGTCCGCGGCGACCACGAGGCTCGCCCCGTCGAAGACGAGCTCGTCCTGGCCGCCGACGAGGTTCACGTAGACGATCGCCGTGCCGGCCTCCCTGACGCGCGCTGCGAGCATCGCGAGGCGCTCCGCGCGGCGCCCGCGCGAGTAGGGCGACGCGTTGATGTTCACCACCACCTGTGCGCCCGCCGCGCCGAGCCGGGCGACGGGGCCGCGGCTCGCCCAGACGTCCTCGCAGATCGACACGCCGGTGAGCACGCCGCCGACCCGGTACAAAAGGGGCGGTCCGTCCCCCGGCGTGAACCACCGCTGCTCGTCGAAGACGCTGTAATTCGGGAGGAGGTGCTTGTGGTAGACGCCAGCGACGCGCCCGCCGGCGCACACGGCTGCGGCGTTCGCGAGGTGAGGACGACGGCTCGCCCACGTGTCGGCCCCTGCCTCCGCGCCGGTCGCCTCCTCGCCGACCGAGCCGCCGGCCGCACGAGGGAGCTGCTGGACGTACCCGACCACCGCCGCGCAGTCGCCCGTCGACGCCGCGACCTCGGCGAGCGCCGCCTCGTTGTCGGCGACGAAGCCCGCCTGCAAGAGGAGGTCCTCGGGCGGATAGCCCGTGATCGCCAGCTCGGGGAAGACGCAGAGCTGCGCGCCGGCGGCCTCGGCGCGCCGCAGCGACCCGAGGATCCGGTCGACATTGCCCCCGATGTCGCCCACGACCATGTCGAGCTGGGCGATCGCGACCCGGAGCGACATTGCCTCAGCCTACGGGAGGGTCCGGCTCCCGATGCCCTCCACGCCCTCGGGACGCTCGCGGGCGAGACGCGACCCGGACGCGACCCGGACCCGCGCCGGACCCGCGCCGGACCCGCGCCGGACCCGTATGGATTCACGCGCTGTTCACATGCAGGACATCCGCCTGCCACGGGTCGCTGATCTAATGACCCGAGAGTCCGCGGGTGCCGTTGCGCCCGACCGAGCACAGAGAAAGGATGGCGGGGAGTGAGCTACCAGGCCGAGTACATCTGGATCGACGGGACCGAGCCCTCTCCGCTCGTGCGGAGCAAGACCAAGATCGTCGCCGCCGGCAAGAAGCCGGGGATCTGGGGGTTCGACGGCTCCAGCACGAACCAGGCGACCGGAGCCAACTCCGACTGCGTCCTCCAACCGGTCTTCGTCTGCCCGGACCCCTTGCGCGGCGACGACAACGTCCTCGTGATGTGCGAGGTGCTCAACGTCGACATGGAGCCGCACCCCACCAACACCCGGCACGCGTGCGCCGCGACCGCGGAGCGCTACGCGGCCCACGAGGCGTGGTTCGGCTTCGAGCAGGAGTACACCTTCTTGCAGAACGGCCGCCCCCTCGGCTGGCCCGCCACAGGGTTCCCGGCCCCGCAGGGGCCCTACTACTGCGGCGTCGGCGGCGACAAGATGCCCGGGCGAGAGATCGTGGAACGTCACACCGCTGCGATGCTGCGCGCCGGGCTCGCCATCGAGGGCACGAACGCCGAGGTGATGATGGGCCAGTGGGAGTTCCAGATCGGGATCCTCCCCGCTCCGGAGTGCGGCGACCAGCTGTGGGCGGCCCGGTGGCTGCTCTTCCGGGTCGCCGAGGACTTCGGGGTGTGGGCGACGCTCGAGCCCAAGCCCATCCTCGGGGACTGGAACGGCGCAGGGTGCCACACGAACTTCTCGACCAAGGAGATGCGCACCGGGAACGGTTGGGACGCGATCATCGCCGCCTGCGAAGCAATCGGGAAGAACATCGACGAGCACGTCCAGAACTACGGCATCGGCATCGAGATGCGCCTCACCGGCCACCACGAGACCCAGCACTATTCGAAGTTCAGCTACGGAGTCTCGGACCGCGGCGCGTCGATCCGCATCCCCTGGCAGGTGGCGAAGGACAAGAACGGCTACATCGAGGACCGCCGGCCCAACGCGAACATGGACCCCTACGTGGTGAGCCGCCTCCTCATCGGCACCGTGTGCGGCGCGGCGGAGGACGAGCAGCGTTGAGTCGCGCCGCACGACCCGACGCGGCGCGACGGCCCGGAGCTCCACGAGCGCGGTGAGCGCGGCGTCCGGCGCGAAGGAGGCGCAGGTGCAGAGCCAGCGCGACTACGTCCTGCGGACCGTCGAAGAGCGCGGGATCCGCTTCGTCCAGCTGTGGTTCACCGACGTCCTCGGCACTTCGAAGGCCTTCAACATCACCCCCGCAGAGCTCGAGGACGCGCTCGACGACGGGATGACCTTCGACGGCTCGGCGATCGACGGCTTCTCCCGGGTGCAGGAAGCCGACGTGCTGGCGCGCCCGGACCCCAAGACCTTCCAGGTGCTGCCGTGGCACGCCCGTGACGAGACGGTCGCCGCCGTCTACTGCGACATCTTCAACCTCGACGGCACCCCGTTCGAAGGCTGCCCTCGCCACGCGCTCCGACGGACCTTGGAGCGCGCCCGCGACGCGGGCTACACGTTCTTCATCGCGCCCGAGGTGGAGTTCTTCTATCTCGCCGACGCCGACCCGGCCGCAAGACCGCGGCCGCTCGACGCAGGCTCGTACTTCGACCTCTCCGTCGACGACCGCTCGAGCGAGGTCCGTCGCCGCACCGTGCTGCGTCTGGAGGAGATGGGCATCCCCGTGGAGCACGCGCAGCACGAGGACGCACCCTCGCAGCACGAGATCGACCTGCGCTACACGGACGCGCTGACCATGGCCGACACGGTGATGACCGTCCGCCTCGTGGTGAAGGAGACCGCTCGCCACGAAGGCGTCTACGCGACCTTCATGCCGAAGCCCATGGCCGGAGTGCAGGGCTCTGGGATGCACACCCACCTCTCCTTGTGGCACGGGGAGCGCAACGCCTTCTCGGACCCCTCCGACGCCTACGGCCTCTCCGACGTCGCCAAGCGGTTCATCGCCGGGCTGCTCCACCACGCCCGGGAGATCACGGCAGTCACGAACCAGTGGGTCAACTCGTACAAGCGGCTCGTCAGCGGCTACGAGGCGCCCGTGCACATCGGTTGGGCGCGCAACAACCGCTCCGCGCTCGTCCGAGTGCCGGTCGTGAAGCAGGCGAGGCCCGAGTCGACCCGCGTCGAGTACCGGGCCCCGGACTCCGCATGCAACCCGTACCTCGCGTTCGCCGTCGTCCTCGCCGCGGGGCTCCAGGGGGTCGAGCAGGGCTACGAGCTCCCGCCCGAGGCCGACGCCAACCTCTTCGACCTCTCCGAGCGCGAGCTCAGGACCCGCGGGATCCGGCCGCTCCCCGGCTCGCTGAAAGAGGCGGTGGACGAGATGGCCGAGTCCAAGCTGCTGACCGACACGCTCGGCGAGCACGTCTTCGAGTGGTTCATCCGGAACAAGCGGGCGGAATGGCGGGACTACAGCGTCGCGGTCACCCAGTTCGAGCTCGACCGCTACCTGCCGATCCTGTGAGCGGCCTCGCGGGCTACGTGCTCTTGGCGGCCGGGGCACCGGCCCCCGCGAGCAAGAATCGGACCCGTGGAGCCCCTCGTCTGCTTCCCTGACCCGGTCCTGCCCGTCGTCGGCGCGGCCCTTCGCCAGTGCGGGCTCGGATTCCGCGCGGCCTCGAGCCCCGAGGCCGCGAGCTCCCTCGAGATGACGTCCACCAAGGACGGCTGGGCAGGCGCCGTCGTGAGCGCGGCGGACGACCTGTCCCGTGCGATCGCCTTCTGCCGGCACCTCCGGCGCAGGGAGGACCCGGTGAGCCCGCTGCTGCTCGTCATCGCGGAGGACCAGCTCCGCGAGCTGCAGCTGCGCGACGACCTGTTCGACGACTTCTGCGTCCTGCCTTCGCGCCCGGCGGAGATCGCGGCGCGCCTGGAGCACCTCTTGTGGCGTTCAGGGCGCAATGCTGCGCCCCACGTCATCGAGCACGGCCCTCTCGTGCTGAACCTCGAGACGTACCAGGCCGCGGTGGCCGGGCGCGTGCTCGACCTCACGTACATGGAGTACGAGCTCCTGCGGTTCCTCGTCGCGCACCCCGGCAAGGTCTTCACCCGGGAGACCCTCTTGAGCAGGGTGTGGGGCTACGAGTACTACGGCGGAGCCCGCACGGTCGACGTGCACGTGCGCCGGCTGCGGGCGAAGCTCGGCGAGGAGCACGCGCACCTCATCGAGACGGTGCGTTCGGTCGGGTACCGCTTCGGCCAACCCGCGTGGTCGCCGGGGCCCGAGCCCTCGCCCTGACAGCTCGCCGAGGAGGACCCTGGCAACCTCGAATTGCGCCAGCGAGGCTCTCGGCGGCCGCCTGGCTGGCACAATGGCCCAGACGACAGGAAAGAGGCGTGCCGAGGTGGTCGAGACCGGCTTCGATTGGTCGGCGCTGCCGGGCGGCTTGCTCCGGCAGCTGAGGGACGAGCTCAGGATCGAGGACGCCGACGTCGCGCGGGCGCTGGCCGACCGCTACGGGCCGGCGCCCACCGAGCGGTTCGTGAAGGAGACGTGGACGGCGCTCCGGGACGCGTGGATCGCGAAGGACCCGGTCGTCCGACGTTCTGTCGTCTCGGCGTTGCGCGCCATCGGGCTCGGGTCGGCGACGGTCGCCGGGCGCTCCGCCCTGGCGGAGGTCACCTACCTGCGATCGTGCCGGAACGCCCGCTCGCTGAGGGCTGTCGTCCTGGCCCATCTGCTCGCTCTGGGCTCGGAACCCGCCGCGCCGGTGCGTGCCCGCCCCGAGCGACGACCCGAGGTCCCCGCCGCCGCGACCGAGCTCCCGGCCGTCGCAGCGACCGGATCCGACGAGCTCCGTGCCCGGGTGAAGGAGGTCGTGCGATCCGTGCTCGGCGTCGACGACGTGCAGGTGGACGCGGACGGCGACATCCCCATCCGCTCGCGGGCGAGCGTCGCCTACGTCCGGGTGTTCAAGGACGCGCCGGTCGTGCGGGTCTTCTCCCCGGTCCTGTGGGACCTGGGGAACCCGAACGGGATCGAAGAGGCGGTCAACGAGATCAACCGCACCACGAACTGGGTAAAGGCGGTCTGGGACGACGGCACGGTCGTGCTGTTCTCAGACGTCGTCGCGCATCCGCTCGCCGAGTCGCAGCTCGCCGCAGCGATCACGTCCGTCGTCCACCGGGCGGACGAGATGGGTCCCGCTCTCCAGCAGCGATACGGGGGGCGCACCGCGTTCGGCACGCCGCTCCCCCCCCGACACCTGCCGATCGGAGGCTACCTGTAGCTGCGAGCGCCGGCGGGCGCCCGCAGGCGCGGCCCCCTGGTCCCGGTCCCCTGGTCCCGGTCCCCGCCCGGGTGCTCAGGTCGCAGGTCTGTGGGCCCAGGCCTCGACCTCGACCCTGGCCCCCATCGGGAGGGCTGCGACGCCGATCGCGGAGCGGGCAGGGCGCGGCTCGGGCCAGATCTGGGCCCAGATCTCGTTGACCAGCGCGAACTCCGACATGTCGACGAGGAAGACCGTCGCCTTCACCACGTCGGCGAGCGACGCGCCGTGCTGCGCGAGGACGCCCGAGACGTTGGTGAGCACCTGGCGGAGCTGCGCGGCGGTCCCGCCTTCGACGAGCTGCGGCGTGCCGTCGGGCCCGGGCACCGCGCCGATCTGGCCGGAGGTGACCACCCAATCGCCCGCTCGGACCACGGGGCGGTACGGGCCGGCAGGCCTGACGTCACGGCCAGGTTCACCGCTGGGCGCGCTCATCGCGCCTGCGATCAGCTGAAGGAGGACCCGCACCCGCAGGTGCGGGTGGCGTTCGGGTTGCTGATGTGGAACCCGGCGCCTTGGAGCCCGTCGGAATAGTCGAGGGTGGCGCCCGTGAGCAGCTCCGCGCTCGTCGGGTCCACGACGACCTTCACCCCGCCGAACTCGCGCACGACGTCGTCGTCCTCTTGCTCGGAGTCGAAGAACATCTCGTAGCTGTAGCCCGAGCAGCCGCCGGGCTTCACCGCGACGCGCAACGCCAGGTCCTCGGCGCCGTCTTCTTCTCCGAGGAGCTGGGCGACCTTCGCCGACGCGCTCGCGGTCAGCGTGACCGGGTCGGGCTTCTTCCCGATGCTCACCGACGTCGTCATCGTCGTCACCGTGGCCTCCTTGGGCAGGTCGTGGGTACGGCGCCATCATGTTACCGGTACCCGCGCGCGTCGGTGCCGGCGCGTGCCCGCTCACGCCCGCGCCCGTCGGCGTCACGGTTACGCAAGGCTCTCCGGAGCACGTCGGGCGGACCGGTGCTCCAGGTGGGGACCGGAGCTCCAGGTGGGGACCGGAGCTCCAGGTGGGGACCGGTAGGCTCCGTCGCATGGCCGCCCGGTCGCAAGCTGCGGGTGGCGGCGTCCGAGACGCCCGCACCCCACCCGCTGGAAGCGGCGACGCACGAGCGACGCTCCCTGCGGGCGGACCTCCCGGCGAGGAGGACGTCCTGGCGCGCCTCCGTGCCGTGATCGACCCGGAGCTGGGCGGCGACATCGTCGAGCTCGGCATGGTCCGCAGCGTCGAGGTGTCCGACGAGGGTGACGTGCGCGTGGTGGTGGCCCTCACGATCGCGAGCTGCCCTCTTCGCGGGCAGCTCGAGCGCGACGTCCGCGGGGTCGTGGGGACGATCCCCGGGGTGCGCTCGGTCGACCTGTCGATCGGTCAGATGGACGCGGACGAGCGCGCGGCGCTGATGGCGAGGGCGCGCCGCAAGGTCCGCGAGCACCCGCCGGAGACGGCGGTGCCGCCGCGGGCTCGGGTCCTCGCGGTCGCCTCGGGGAAGGGCGGCGTCGGCAAGTCCTCGGTCGTCGTCAACCTGGCCGCCGCGCTCGCCGGGCGCGGGCTCACCGTCGGCGTGCTCGATGCGGACATCGGCGGCTTCTCGGTGCCGCGCCTCCTCGGCATGGAGGGCCGGCTCGAGGCCCGGGCCGGGAAGATGGTCCCGCCGGAGCGGCGCGTGGGCGACGGGGTGCTGCGCGTGCTGTCGATGGGCTTCCTCGCCGAAGAGGACCGCGCGGTGATGTGGCGCGGGCTCCTCCTGAACCGCGCGGTCCAGCAGTTCCTCCAGGACGCCCACTGGGGCGACCTCGACTACCTCCTCGTCGACCTTCCCCCGGGCACCGGCGACGTCCAGATGGGGCTCGCCCGGATGCTGCCGCGCACCGAGATGCTCGTCGTCACGACCCCGCCCCTCGCCGCGCAGCGTGTCGCCGCACGCGCGGCGGACATGGCGCGGCGCGGGTACCTGCGCGTCGCGGGAGTCGTCGAGAACATGAGCGGCTTCACCTGCGAGCACGGGACGACCTACCCGCTCTTCGGCTCGGGGGGCGGCGAGCGCCTCGCCGCCGAGCTCGGCGTCCCTCTCGTCGGGAAGATCCCCCTCCATGGCGACATGGCCGCAGCCGGGGATGCCGGCGAACCCGTCGCGCTCAGCCGCGGCGGGCTCGCGGAAGTCTTTCGTGACCTCGCCCGCGTGGTCGCAGAGGAGATCGCCCCGCTTCTCGAGGCGTCGGGATGCACGGCACGGCTCCTCGGCGCGATGGCCGGCGCCGTCGACCAAGCTTTCGTCGGCCCGGTTCAGGCGCGCGCGACCCCGGTGGGGGCCGACGTCGAGCGGTAGCCCGGGTCGGGCCCGTCAGCCATCTCCTCGGCACGGCCTTCCCGAGCGAGCTTGCGCAGGTGGGCCCAGAGGGACAGCCGCGCGATCGGGTGCAGCGCAGGATCGACGTCCGCGTACACCGCTCCCACGAGCTCCGCGACCGTCGCCGACCCCACCTCGTCGAGCGCCGCCGCC
Organism: Actinomycetes bacterium; assembly: GCA_021803085.1. Lineage (GTDB taxonomy): Bacteria > Actinomycetota > Acidimicrobiia > Acidimicrobiales > RAAP-2 > JAJYVT01. The sequence goes on along the minus strand of JAJZMD010000212.1, from coordinate 9,284 downwards.
ACGAGCCGCTCACGGGCGAGGCGGTGCGCGATCACCGCCTCCACGACCCGCTGCGGCTCGCCGAGGAGGCGTCCGTGCCCCGGGGCGATCGCCTCGAGGGGCGGGGCGGTCTCGAGGAGGCGTCGAAGGCTCTCGAGGTACTCGGCCATGTCCCCGTCCGGCGGTGCGACGACGACCGTCACCCTGTCCATGACGTGGTCGCCCGAGAGGAGGACCCGCGGCGACTCGAGAAGCCAGCAGAGATGATCGCTCGCGTGGCCCGGGGTGTGCAGCGCGCGGAGCCGGAACGACGGGGCGTCGAGCACGAAGCCGTCCTGCGCCGCGGCGTCGGGCGAGAAGCCCTCGCGTGCCCCGAACCCGATGATCTCCGCGCCCGTCGCCGCGGCGAGGGGCGCAGCTCCGGGCGCATGGTCTTCGTGGGTGTGCGTGACGAGGACCCACCGGATGCGGTCGCCGGACGCGCGCGCTGCGTCGAGCACCGCCTCCAGGTGGCGCGGGTCGCACGGACCGGGATCGACCACCGCGATCTCCCGGCTGCCGATCAGGTAGGTGTTCGTCCCCGGCCCGGTCATGACACCGGGGTTCGGGGCCGTGACCCTGCGGAGCCCCGGCACGAGCACGTCCACGCGCCCGGGCGCAGGGGTGGGGTCCCGGCCGGTGTCGGGAACCGGCGCCGGTGCGGGGTCAGCCACGCCGCCGACGCTCTCTTCCTGCCCTTCCTGGCACGGGTGCGGCGCTCGTGCGCGGCGTGCGCTCCGAGCTCGCAGCTCGGGACGCGATGCGGACTGCCACGTCGAAGTCGATCTCGACGCTCCCCCCCGGTTCCCCCGGGCCGTCGGGGGCGTCGTAGCCGGGGTCCCCAGGAAGGAGCAGTCGCACCCCGCCGCCGACGACGACCATCCGGGGCAGCACCGTCGGGATCTCGCCGGCGGCGCATGCCGCGTCGAGGAGCTCTTGTGCCGTCGGGAAGCGGGCGATCGCCTGGAGGTTCTCGATGGTCGGGAGGATCAGCTCCATCTCCCCTGCGCGATAGCGCTCGAGCGCGTCCGACGGGCGTACCCACAGGTCGGCGACCATCTCTCCGACATCGTGGGCAGGCGACTGTCCCTCGGGTGCTCGCGCCACGAAGAACCGCGTGTCATAACGGCGCGACGAGCCTACGGGCGTGATCCAGTGGGCGAAGTAGTGCAGGGCGCCCACGGCGAGGAACAGCCCCTCGGACTCGCAGATCTCCAGGAAGGAGCGCTCGCGGGCGTTGAGGGCGGCGCGCTGGGCTGCGAGGCGGCCGGCGACGCCGGGATCCGCGAACGAGATCGCCGTCCCGTCGGCCCGGCACGCGAACAGCAGGCCCGACTCCTCGAAGCACTCCCGCACGGCGGCCACCCAGTAGGCAAGGCCGGCGGACGCGACACCGAGCGTCGCGCTCGCCGCGTCGTCTCCGAGCCCGACGCAGAGCCGCGCGGTCCTCGGGCCGCCGTCACCCGGGTCGACCCCCCCGCCGGGGAACACGTGCGCGCCGCCGACGAAGTCGGCGCGGAGGTTCCGTTGCAGCATCAGCACCTCGAGCGGCGCGATCGGGTGGGGACCGTCGCGCACGACGATCACCGTCGCCGCAGGCCGCGGCACCACGTCGGGGTGACGCCAGGTCTCGCCACCTCGCACTGCCACAGCGGTCGAGGATAACGCCGCCCCCTCCGTGCTCCCCGCGTGGGCGCGCCGCAGCGCTCTCGTGCGTCGCCTGCCCCGCCCGCCCGAACCCGCTCACCTCCGACCCTGGTCTAGGCTTCCCGCGCGGAGTCCCGTGCGTGGCGACGGGTGGGACGGGACCGGTCGTCCTGCTCACGACCCGCGATCCCCCACACCTCTCGACATCAAGGAACCCCAACGCAATGGCGGACAGTCCAAGTGACAACCCCGAACGCAGGGCTGCCGACAAGGAGCGCAGCCGACAGCACAGCCGGCCGGTGAGCGGCAAGGAGGCGGCCAGAAGCGTCGGCCGGGAGAGTCGCCCCAAGGACCGAAGCCGCGGCTCGGGCCGGGGCCCCTCGCAGCGCCAGGGAGGCCAGGGCGGGCGGGCCCAAGAGCGTCCGGGGCAACGGCCACCCTCGGGCCGCGGCCCCTCGCCGCGCCAGGCCGGACGACCGGGCGGCCAGCGCCCCGGCACCCGCCGACCGCCGGCTCGCCGGCCAGGGCGGGCGGGGCGGTCCCGTACGGGCCTGTTCATCTGGGGCGCGATCGCCCTCGTGATCGCGATCGTCGTGGTGATCGTGGTCGTGAGCCAGACCTCCACGACCCCGTCGACGGGCCTTTACTACCCGCCCCGGCCCGTCTCCGCGACGGTGCTGGCCGAGATCACCCACGTGCCGGCGTCGGCGTACAACAAGGTCGGTGTGGGGACCACAGCCATCACCCCCCCGGTCGTCGACCCGTCCCAGAAGCCCCTCACGCTCGGCGGAAAGCCTGAGATCTTCGCGCTGCTCGGCGAGTTCTGCCCCTACTGCGCCGCGGAGCGCTGGGCGATCATCACGTCGCTCTCGCGCTTCGGGACGTTCACCGGCCTGAGAACCATGCAGTCCTCGCCGGTCGACGTGTACCCGAAGACCCAGACGTTCGAGTTCAACACAGCGACGTACAAGAGCCCCTACGTCGCCGCCAAGCTGGTCGAGTTCTACGGCCAGGACAAGTCGACAGGATCGCACCCGCAGCTGCACAAGCTGACGAAGCAGGAGCTCTCCCTCATCAAGAAGTACGACACCAGCTCGGGAACACGGTCGGGCACAATTCCCTTCTCCGACTGGGGGAACAAGGTCATCTTCCCCGGGGCGACCTACAACCCCCAGCCGCTGCAGACACTCTCGCGCACAACAATCGCGGCCGGCCTGAAGGACCCGAGCAATCCCATCACGAAGCTGATCCTCGGCACCGCCAACTACATGTCGGCGGCCGTCTGCTCCATCGACGGCGGGAAGCCCGGCTCGGTGTGCACCAGCTCGGGCGTCAAGGCCGCGGCGAAGACCCTCAAGATCTCGGTCTGATCGGGTCATGAGCAGCACGCGCACGGGACGGAGACCGCCGGCACGCACCACGCGGCGTGAGCGCGCCCACCTGCAGTCACAGGCCGCCCGTGCACGCCAGGACCAGCCGCCGGGCGCCTTCTCCCGCGCGGTCGCCTACCTGCGCACCCAACCGCCGGAAGAGCGCGAGGTGACCGAAGCCGCGCGCTGGCGGCCGGCCGCCGCGCTCCTGCTCTCGATCGGCGGGCTCGGCGTGTCGACGTACCTCACCGTCGCCCACTTCTCGCACACGCCGCTCGCGTGCTCGGACTCCGGGATCGTGAATTGCGAGAAGGTCACCACGAGCGCGCAGTCCGTCTTCCTCGGGGTGCCGGTCGCCGTGTGGGGCCTCCTCTTCTTCGCGGCGATGGTCGCGCTGAACCTCCCCGTCGCATGGCGATCCACCGATCGGCGCGTCCACGCGCTGCGTCTGGCGGCGACGGTCGTCGGGATGTGCTTCGTCTTGTACCTCGTGGCGGCCGAGCTGCTGATCATCAAGAACATCTGCCTGTGGTGCACGTCGGTGCACGCGATCACGTTCCTCCTCTTCGTGCTCATGGTCACGACCATTCCCCAGATGATCGGTCGGGGCGGGACACCGACAGCCGCGCCCCACGGGTGGACACGCTGACCGGCGCGCTCCGGGCGTCACGCCGTACATGACAGAGCAGACCGGGGACGCCGAGCCGGCCCGAGCCGATGGGCCTGTGCCAGGCGCGGCGCCGCCCGACGAGGTCGCAGCGCCGCCCGACGATACGCTCGCCGCGCCGTCCGACCTCGGGGCCGCGACCCGCAGACCCGCCACCTCGCTCCTCACCTGGGGAACCGCGGCGCTCGTGCTCGTCATCGTGGCCGCGCTGATCGTGATCAAGGTCACGGCCACCCCGCCGACCTCCACACCGTCGGCCGCGGTGTCCCTCGCGCCCGCCTCGCCCTCGGTCGTGAAGGCGGTCACGACGATCCCGGGCTCCGTCTACGACACGGTGGGCGTGACGTCTTCCGACGCGACGCTGACACCGCCCGCCCTCTTGCGGGGCCAGCCTCGGCTCACCTCGGGGGGCAAGCCTGACATCCTCTTCGTGGGGAACGAGTTCTGCCCGTACTGCGCTGCCGAGCGATGGGCGCTGGTCGCCGCGCTCTCCCGGTTCGGCACGTTCGGCGACACGCTCTACGCATCCCAGTCCGGCTCCGACGAGGCGTTCCCCAACACGCCCACGTTCACCTTCTACGGCGCCAGCTACCAGTCGAAGTACCTCGCCGCGACCCTCGTCGAGCACTACGGGGACCAGAGGAACGACGCCGGGACCGCCTATGCCGTCCTCGAGCCCCTCACGACGCAGGAAAAGGCGCTCCTCGCGAAGTACGACCGGAGGACACCTGGCGCCCCCGGCGGGATCGTCCCGTTCGTCGACGTCGCCAACGAGGCGGTCGTCACGGGCGGCGAATTCTCGCCCTCCGTCCTCCAGCAGCTCAATGCGAACGAGATCGCGACGGGGCTCGCCGACCCGACCGACCCCGCCACCCAGGCGATCGTGGCCTCGGCGAACTACCTGTCGGCGGTGATCTGCAGAGCCGACGGCGGGTTACCGGCGCGGGTCTGCACGAGCTCAGGGGTGACTGCGGCCGCGGGCGCGCTCGGCCTCAGGCCCTGAGCCCCGGACCGCGACGGCGCCGCATCAGCCGGCACGGCGGTCCAGCAACTGCTTCCGCTCCGCCTCGTTCAGCCCGCCCCAGATCCCGTGCGGCTCACGGATCCTGATGGCGTAGTCGAGGCATTCCTCGCGCACGATGCACCCGGCGCAGATGCTCTTCGCCCGAGCCTCGCGCCCGAGACGCTCATCCTTGCGCTCGGCGTACGCCGGCGGGAAGAACGCGGTCGACTGGGGCCCCCGACAGGCCGCCTTGGCCTGCCATGCCTCTCCTTGTGCGCTCCGCATCGCCACGGCACCGCCCCCCTTCACATGCGTTGCCAACAGTACCGTCGTCCCACAAGTTAGAACAAGGGCGCTGACCAGGGACTTTTCCACTCTGATCGACCGATGTGCCACCCCGTGGAACTACGCTCGGCCGGGATGGACCTCGCCGCATGGTGTCGTCAGAGCCGGGTATGGGTGGTCGCCGGCAAGGGCGGCGTCGGCAAGACCACCATCACGGCGACGCTGGCCGCGGCCGCCGCCGCCGCCGGCCTGTCCGTCCTGGTCGTCGAGCTGGAGGGCAAGCACGGCCTGGGCGCCTACTTCGGGCGCGAGGGGCCCTTCGGCTACGCGCCCGTGACGCTGCTCGGAGCCGGGCCCGAGGGACCCGAGACCCTCGGCGAGCCCCCCGCCGGGGCGGTCTGGGCGAGGAGGCTCACCCCCGACGACGCCCTCCTCGAGTACCTGGCCGACCACGGTCTGCGGCGGGTCTCCAAGCGGCTGGTCTCGAGCGGCGTGGTCGACGTCGTGGCGACGGCGATCCCGGGAATCCGCGACGTGCTGGTCCTCGGCAAGGTGAAGCAGCTCGAGCGGGCCGGCGTCGCCGACGTGGTGGTCCTCGACGCACCCGCCACCGGCCACGCGATGACGTTCCTCACCTCGGCGAGCGGTCTCCTCGACGCCGCTCGGGGCGGCCCGGTGCGCCAACAGGCCTCCGACGTGGTGGAGCTCCTCCGCGACCCCGCGCGCTGCCGGGTCCTCCCGGTCACCCTGCCCGAGGAGATGCCGGTCAGCGAGACGATCGAGGCCACGCAGGTCCTTCGTGACCGGGTGGGGATCCACCTCGGCCCCGTCGTCGTGAACTGCTTCGAGGACGGCCCGTGCGAGCTCGAGGTCCCCGCGGCCGACGCCGCGCGCGAGACGGGGATCGCGGTCAGCGCACCGGCGCTCGACGCGCTCGACGCCGCCCGCGCCTTCCGGCTCCGGCGGCTGGGTCTCGTCGAGGAGCAGGTCGCACGGCTCGCACGCGAGCTGCCGCTCCCCCAGCTCCACCTCCCGCGCCTCTTCACGCCCGCGATCGGCCCCGCGGAGCTCGACCGCCTCGCAGCTGCGCTGGCACTTGCGATCGAGGCCCTCCCCCTGCCGGACGCCGTCCGATGAGCGAGCCCGCCCGGTCCCCCGGGTCGGCGGCCGGGTCGGCGGGCGCATCGGCGCGCGGGCCAGCGCGCGGGTCAGCGTCCGCATCCCACGCCGTCGAGGACGCCCGCGCGGCCGTGCCGGGCACGCTCGGCGAGCTCGTGGAGCGACGCACCGTCATCGTCTGCTGCGGGCCCGGTGGCGTCGGGAAGACGACCGTCTCGGCGAGCTTCGCCCTCGAAGCTGCGCGACGGGGCCGCCGCTCGTGCGTGGTGACGGTGGACCCCGCGCGGCGGCTCGCCGACGCCATGGGCGTCGAGTCACTGCCGAACGAGCCCATCGAGGTCGCTGGCGACTGGCCAGGCACCCTCCACGCGGTCATGCTCGATTCCAAGACCACCTTCGACGAGCTCGTCGAGCGCTACGCGCGGACAAACGACCAGGCGAGCGCCATCAAGGCGAACCGCCTGTACCAGAACCTGACCGGGGCGCTCTCCGGCACCCAGGAGTACATGGCGATGGAGAAGCTCTACGAGCTCACCGGCTCGGGGCAATTCGACGTCGTCGTCGTCGACACGCCCCCGACGCGCAATGCGCTCGACCTGCTCGAAGCACCGAGGCGGCTCACGCAGTTCCTCGAGAACCGGCTTTTCCGCGCCCTCATGATGCCCACGCGCCTCTCGCTCAGGGCCCTGAACGTCGCCACGCAGGCGCTCTTGAAGACGATCTCGAGGGTTGCCGGTGCCGAGATCGTGCAGGACGCGGTCGCCTTCTTCCAGGCGTTCGCCGGGATGGAGGCCGGCTTCGACGAACGGGCGCGGGCGGTGCGGAGGCTCCTCGCCGACCCGGCAACCGCCTACGTCGTCGTCACCTCTCCGAGGTCCGACTCGCTGGAGGAGGCGGGGTACTTCACCTCGCGCTTGACCGAGCGAGGGGTGAGCGCCGCAGGGCTCGTGGTGAACCGGGTCCACCCGCGCTTCGGCTCGGACGGGATCGCGCTCCCGGCCGCACCCGCCGGCACCGCCCTCGCCGTGCTCGAGGACAACCTTCGTGAGCTCGACGCCGTCGCCGGCGTGGAGGCGCAGTCCTTCGCCGGGCTCGTCGCGGCAACCGGGCCTTCCCCGGTCGGGCTCGTGCCCCTGCTCGGGACCGACGTCCACGACGTGGAGGGGCTTGGCGTGGTCGCCGACGCCCTGTTCGGCGCCGCGCGGGCCGGCGGCGGTTCCGATGCTCCGCCAGCGAGCGACACCGCGGCAGTCGGGTAGTCTCCCGTCGTGGCCCGTGTCCTCGTCGCGAGCGACGCGCCGAGCGTGCGGCGCGAGATCGCCGCCGCCATCGAGGGTCCCGGCGTCGAGGTGCTGGAGGCTCCCTCCGGGCGCCACGTCGCCCAGATCGTGCGGGACGACCCACCAGACCTCGTGGTGGTCGACATGCAGATGGGCAGCATGGGAGGCATGGCCGTCTGCCTGGAGCTGCGACTCGAGGAGTCCTACCTCGACGTCCCCCACGTGCCGGTGCTCATGCTGCTCGACCGCCGCCCCGACGTGTTCCTCGCCCGCCGCTCCGAGGCCGAGGGGTGGCTCGTGAAGCCGCTCGACCCGTTGCGCGTCCGGCGAGCGACGCGCCGGCTGCTCGACGGAGGCACCTATCACGACGAGTCGTACGCGCCGGTGCCCGTGCTCGTCGGCTCGGAAAAGCCGTCGCCGCCCGGCACCGGGGACGGCTGACCCGCGCCACGTGGAAGGCCGCCGCTCCAACCGGCCGCCACCAGACGACGGAGCGCCGGGCCGCCGCCGCCGGGCCCCGTGGCGTCGCGGCCACGCGGATTCCCGGGAGCGGGGGACGCGGACCGACGCTGCCTATGAACGGTCGGTCGCCGCAGAGCAGGAGCGCGTGATCGTCGAGGCGGTCGCGGGCCTGCGCGACATGGACGTGCGCGAGGTGATGACGCCTCGCACCGACGTGGTGGCGCTCACGATCCCCGTGTCTGCCGACGACGTCGCGAGGGCCGTGCGCGAATCCGGGCACAGCGCCTACCCGGTGGTGAACGAGCGGCTCGACGACGTGATCGGGGTGCTCTACGTGAACGACCTGTTCCGCTCGAGACGGTGGCGGGGCGGGTTGTTCGGTGCCGACATCGCCCGTCCCGAAGACGAGCTCCCCTTCGGCGAGCCCCGCCCACCACAGGGGCCCCCGTCCACCGGCACTGCGCCGACGGCTGCGGTGGCTCATCCGCCCTTAGGTCCCCGTCTTTCGGTCGCCAAGACGGCGGAAGGCCGCGAGCCCACGGGCCTCTCGCCGCTCGAGATCTCCCTGCGCATCCGCCAGCCGTACGTGGTCCCCGAGTCGCGTCCGATCCTCGCAGCCCTTGTCGAGATGCGGCGACACCGGCGGGGCTTCGCGGTGGTCGTCGACGAGTACGGCGGCGTCTCGGGCGTGCTCACCGTGAAAGACCTCCTCGAGCCCATCGTGGGAGAGCTCCACGACGAGCTCGACATCGACGAAGGTCCCTCGGTCGTGCGCATCGACAGCATGCGCTGGCTCGTCGACGGCCAGACCAACGTCGACGAGGTGCGCGAGCGGCTGGGAATCGACGTGCCGGAAGGCGAGTACATCACCCTCGGAGGCTTCATCCTCGACGCACTGGGGCACATCCCCTTGGAAGGGGAGAGCGTGCGCGTGGACGGCTGGGAGCTGGCCGTGCAGGAGATGGACAAGCGCCGGATCGCGCGCGTCCTCGTGCGGCAGCAGGAACAGGGGGAGAACATGCTGGCCGGCTCGGGAACCGTGCCCGATCCTCTTGCGCCGGATACGCGCACGGATCCCGGCGCGGGAGCGGGCACCTCGTCCGAACCGGAACCGGGCGCCTCGAAGGAACCGGGCGCCTCGAAGGAACCGGGCGCCTCGAAGGAACCGCCGCCCGACGGCACGACACCGCCGAGTGAGGAGGCGGGAACCCTGGGATAGTCTGGATCCCTGCCGGGCAACTTCCGGCGACGGGCTGTGGCGCAGTTTGGTTAGCGCGCTGCGTTCGGGACGCAGAGGTCCCCGGTTCAAATCCGGGCAGCCCGACCACCACATTCCCCCCTGAGCAGGGATGATCGTGTTCATCACTGGGCGACATTCGTCACCAGTCAGCCTCGGTTGCGACCCCGATGGAGGACCGATGGAGGACCAGGCG
>JAJZMD010000067.1:12485-13277 GCA_021803085.1 Actinomycetes bacterium | reverse complement strand
CTGCTGGCGGCGGGGTCGACGCCTGCGAACGGCTCGTCGAGCACCAGCACGGGCGGGTCGGCCAGCAGCGCCCGAGCCAGGCTGACCCGCTGTGCCTGGCCTCGGCTGAGCCCGCTGGCGCGCCGTGTGGCGATGGGACCGAGATCGAGCAGCTCCACGGCACGCGCCACACAGGCGCGCTGCGCGCCCGGCGCCAGCGCGAGGACCCGCGCCCAGTAGGAGAGGTTGTCCACGACGCTCAGGCGTGGGGCGAGCGCGGCGCGGTGGGCACCGACCCCGATCAGTGCCTTCGCCCCAAGGTCGTCGTGCAGGTCGCGCCCGTCGACGAGGACCTGGCCGGCGCTCGGTGCGAGCACCCCGGTCAGGGTCCGAAACAGCGTGGTCTTGCCGGCCCCGTTCGCCCCCAACACGAGGTGCACGCCGGGGTCGAAGGCGACGTCGACGCCGTGGAGGACCTCCCGGTCCCGGTACCCTGCGTGCAGCGCGGTGGCGGCGAGGGTGGTCACGGCGCCGCTTCGGGCACGAGCACGAAGAAGCCCGATACCCGGCCCTCGGCGTCAAAGGCCACCCTGCCGGTGCGGAGAGCGCGCTCGAAGACGAGCGGCACGTCGACCACGGTGTGCCCGCCGTGGACCCTGACCGCAGGTTTGCGCTTCCGTATGAGCTGGCCCAGCTCGGCGTCGAGCCTCGAGCGGACCGAGTCGAGCAGCTCCGCCGGGCACGCTTCGGCCATCCGCTCAGAGAAGCCCGAGCGCATCTCGACCCAGTCGCGGGCGAAGAACTGCCCGAGCA
>JAJZMD010000067.1:0-12475 GCA_021803085.1 Actinomycetes bacterium | reverse complement strand
GCCTTCGGCATGGCTGTCGCGGGAGGGTCCATGACGGTCTCTTCGTCTTCGCCGCCGAAGCGTTGGAACGCGGCTTGTCGAGTGACGCACAGGGCCTCTCCGATCGCCGCCCAGGTGCAGCCCGCGCCCCGGGCCTCGACCGCGAGGGTCCGTACGATGTCGTCGAGCAGGATCCCCAGCCGGTGCGTTCCGCCCAGCGACGCCAGCACGGCGTCGGCGTCCCGGCCCTGTGAGCCCCGCAGCCCTGCGGCCACCAGCTCGGCGTTCTCCACCAACATGAGCGCCAGGACCTCTCGGTCCACGTCGACGAGGTCAGCGACTACCGGTGGCGCCACAGCTGTAAAGATAGATTTACGGCGACTAGGCGTCAAGCTAGGTTTACGAGCGTCCGCCCCGGTCCCGCAGGATCGCCATCCGCGGCCGCAACGGCGCTGTCACGACATGGCTGGTCGGACGGGAGCGAGGAACCGCCGCACCTAAAGGCGGGGCAGGGTCTGGCACCGTGGAACTGCTCTCCTGTGGGAGCGGGGTGGTCGAGCTGCGGAAGGGAGAGTGCAGTGACCGACACGGCTTCGCCACCTCCGTCTGGCTTCAGCGGGTCGGTCGTGGCGGGTGGATGGTCTCACCGCGGGCGAGCATGGCAACGAGCTGCTCGATGCGTCGCGTGCGGGTCTCGGGCCGTTTTGCGGTGGTGACCCGATAGAGCACGGCATAGCGGTTCGCTCGATCGAGCCGAGCGAAGGCCTCCTGGGCGCGTGGTTCGGCATCCAGCGCCGCCGCGAAGTCGTCGGGCACCTCGATGGTCGCGGCGCCGGGGTACGCCGCCTCCCAGGTGCCGTCGGTTTTGGCCCGTTCGACGGCAGCGAGCCCCGCCGGGCGCATCCGGCCCTCGACGATGAGCCGTTCGGCCAGCGTCGTGTTGCGCTTCGACCAGGCGCTCCCTGCCCGCCGAGGCGTGAACCGCCGCCGGAAGGTGCCCGCGTCGGCCCGGGCGAGCTGCCCGTCGACCCAGCCGTGGCAGAGAGCCTCTTCGAGGGCCTGGTCGTAGGTGAGCGAGGTCGGCCGGGTGGTCCCCTTCTTGGCGAGGACCAACCAGACACCCTTCGAGCCCGACGCGTGCTCCTCCAGCCATCGCCGCCAGCCGGCGAGGTCGGCAACGATGAGCTCAGCTGGGTCGGTAGTCATCGGATGTGATCTCGTAGCTCAGGTGGCAGTCCGTGTGCGAGACCCCAGCCGATGGTCGCAAACGGCGGCGGGTCGTGCTCGGGGAGCTTGAAGCCAACCGTCATCTCCCGGCCCCTGGCCGCCGCTGGGCTTCGGGCTTGGGCGTGTCGCCGGATGCTCCAACCGCCAGAGACTTGCTCGAAGCGGTGCTCGTCGTCGGAGAGGCCCTCCAGGCGGGGCCGGAGATGGCTTTCGTAGTGGTCGGTGAGCCGGGCCAACCCAGGCAACCGAAGCGGCGCGCATCACCGGGCCCGGCGGATAGCGCCGCGGTCGTTCCGGGCTGGATGGCCAGTGGGGGCTGGGTGATCACTGGGGGATGAGGGTGGTCAGGCAGAACGGGTGGCCGGCCGGGTCGGTCATGACCCGCCAGCGATCGGGGCTCGGCTGGGTGGCGGCTGTGGTCGCCCCGGCGTCGAGCGCGACCTGCTCCGCGGCCTCGAGGTCAGCCACGGCGAGGTCGAGGTGGGCTTGTTGGGGAACCTCGGGGTCGGGCCAGGTGGGAGGGCGGTAGTCCTCCACCTTCTGCATCGACAGCCAGGTACCATCGAGGTCGAGGGCGGCGAAGCTGTCGGTGTCGTAGGCGACCTCGACGCCGAGCAGCGTCGCGTAGAAGCGGGCGAGGGCGGAGGGGTCGGGGCAGTCGAGCGACACCGAGCCGAGCCGGATGCAAGTGGTCATGGGCATTGGCCTCCTTCTCGTGGTGCCGCCAGGCCGTTCCTGTCGGCACCTGGCGTCCAACGCTAGGAGGTGATCCGGCCAGTTTCCGTCCGCAATCGAGGCAAGGATGGGCACATGGCAGACACCGCCGAGCGCATGTTGCGGCTGCTCGGCTTGCTGCAGGCCCGCGCTCGGTGGTCCGGCGTCGAGCTCGCTGCACGTCTCGGGAGAAGCGAGCGGACGCTTCGGCGCGACGTCGAGCGCCTGAGGCGCCTGGACTACCCGGTCGAGGCCGACCCCGGACCAGGCGGCGGCTACCGCCTCGGTCGGGGAGGGAGGCTCCCGCCGCTGCTTTTCGACGAGGACGAGACCGTGGCGGTCGCCCTCGGCCTCCAGGCCGCGGCAGACGCCGGTGTGGCCGGCATCGACGACGCTGTCTCGTCCGCGCTGGCCAAGCTCGAGCGGTTCCTCCCTGCCCATCTCGCCGCCCGGGTCCGAGACCTCGACGAGGCGAGCGAGACCCTCTGGGGCCGGGACCCCGACCCGGTGGACCGCGACCTGCTCGTCACGCTTGCCGGCGCCTGCCGTCGGGGCGAGCAGGTCCGTCTCGACTACTGCGACCGCGCCGGCAACGCCACGAGCCGGCTGGTGGACCCCCACCGCCTGGTGCGCGCCGGGCGGCGCTGGTACCTCGTGGCCCGTGACACCAAGCAAGGGGCGTGGCGCACCTTCCGGGTGGACCGTGCCGAGGCAGTCACCCTGAGCGGTAACCGCGTCGAGCTCGGCGATCCACCCGACGCGCTTCGCCTGGTGAGCGAAGCGATGGGGCTCGCCCCTTATGCCGTCAAGGCCCGGGTTCGCCTCGCCCTGTCGGTGGAGGAGGCAGCCAAGGTGGTGCCACGCACCGTCGGGGTCCTGAGCGCCGACGGCGAAGCGGCCACGATCGTCGAGCTCGGCGGGCCGCACCTGGCGGGCATGGTCGGCTACCTCGCCGCGCTCTCGGTCCCCTGTGAGGTCCTCGGTCCCGACGAATTGCGGACCGCACTGCGCGCCCACGGCGAGCACCTGGCGCAAGTGAACCGCTGACGACGTGCGTCTGCTCGCTACTCGCACCCGACAAGAACATCTCGCCAGAAGATCGTGACCCTCACGTCGGGTCACGGACCACCGTTGTGGACATGGGGAGCACACGGTGGAAGACGTGGTACGGCTCTCGCACACCTCGGTGCGCACGCTGCACCACGACGACGCCGTCGGCTTGTTCGTACGGAGCGGGCGGAGCGCCGCGGGCGTCGCGTCGCGACACTTGCCCACCAGATGGCGACCACACGCTCACAGATGGCATGTGCCCGGGGTGCCCGGGGTGCCCGGGCAGCGGGCCGTCGGCCGCTGTGGGCAGAGGGCGACCACCGGGATCTTGCGGTCGGTGGCGGCTTGGTAGCTGGCAGTTACCGGATAGGTGCTCTCGAAGCGTTGGAGCAGGGCGTCGCGCTCGGCGCCGCTGAGGACGACGGCGGTGCGGTCGACGTCGTCTTGCCGACCTCGATGACGACCTCGGGCTGGAAGACCAGGTTGTGGTACCAGGCAGGGTGCTGCCGTGCACCGGCGTTGGCCGCGACAACGACGTAGCGGTCGGTGTCGAGGAGATAGGCGAGCGGTCGGGTTCTCGGGATGCCGGTCCTGGCGCCGGTCGTGGTGAGCAGGAGTAGTGGGGTGTGGGCGAAGTACCCGCCGACGCGCCCTGCGTTGGATCGGAGTTCGGCGATCACGGCGCGGTTGGCGGGGTTGGGGTCACGGTCGGACTCTGTGGTCGTCACGCGTCGTCCTCGGTCTCCTCGGGAGGCGGCTGCTCGGCGACACGGGCGTAGCGTTCGAGCGTCTCCCCGGCCCCTGGCGCAGAGAGGACGGCGAAAAGTTGGTCGGCGAAGGCGGGGTCGCAGCGTTCGAGGTGCGTGTAGGCGACGGTCACCTCCGTCGTCGTGGGTCCGGCCCTCTTGAAGTCGACCTCGACGTGAGGTGCGTGCTCGTCATCGGCGAGAGGCTGCCAGCCGGTCCCCACCCGCCAGGTCATCGCCAGGTGTGACGGAGGAGCCCATTCGACCACCATGCCCCGGGTCGCCTCGGTCCCGTCCGCAGCCGTCTCGTAGAAGCGGCCGCCTATCCGGGGCTCGATCGTCATCGACGCCGTGTCCATGGTCATCCGATGGGCGGGAGGGACCCACTCCATCGGCCGCTCCACGTAGGCGTGGAATGCGGCCTCGGCGGGGACCGAGACGGTGACGGTCTTTGGCTCGGGCTCCGACGAGGACCTGCGCGGCTCGCTCATGATGCCTCCTTATGGCTGGCTCTCTGGTCGCCATCCCAGAGTATATACATGGAGCATGTAGATCATGGCCGATGTCTATCGGCTAGCGTTCGGGACGTGACCGACGCGGAGGGCACGACCGGGCAGGTCGAGGAGTCCGGCCTTGGCTTTCAGATGCGCGTCGGCTACTTGCTCGGGACGGTCGGCTCGCTCGTCTACCAGCGCTGGGCCGAGGCGCTCGCCGAGCTGGACGTGACCCCCACGCAGGCGAAGATCCTGATGGCGCTCGGAGACGCTGGCTCTTTGGGGCAGCAGCGGCTCGCTCAGATGATCGGTGTCGACCCGAGGAACGCCGTGTCGGTGGTCGAGTCGCTGGTCGAGGCCGGGCTCGTCAGCCGCGCCGTCGACCCGTCGGACCGCCGCCGGCGGGTCCTTGCCCTCACCAGTCGTGGCCGTCGACTGGCGAAGAGGCTCGTCACCTCGACGACTCAGCACGACGATGATCTTCTTGCGTCCCTTCCTGCGGCCGACCGGGAGACCCTGCGGCGTCTGCTGTCCGCCGTTCTCCACTCGTCCAAAGCCAGCAGATGAGCGGACGAGCGGTCACAGCCCGCCACCGGCCGGGTTGGCGGTCATCGCGGCGACTCGCACGACACGGCTGTCATGGTGGACGAGCACGACGAGGACGTAGAGCCTTCGAAGGAGGACAGTGTCGGCATGGAACAAACGGTGTGGCATGGAAGAAGTCACACGCCATCATCTCTTTTGCCTGCGCAGAGACCCTCGGTGACACCAGCGACGCTCCCCAACGTGCGGCGATCATCGAGTGCCTGATCGCCGGGATGATCCTGACCCGCTACATCTACCGGCTCGACCCCGCCGCCTCACCGCCCGCCCCGGCGTTCGAGGCAGCGTTCGCGAGCTCGCTCCAACACGCCATCACCGGCCCTTTACAGGCGATGACGCTGGATCGCAGCGAGAACCATGAACGTTGACGCCTCAACATCTTCGATCCGGCGCCCAATAGCATCGCAGGACCAGAACGCAGCACACGGTGTCGTCCGAGGTCATGCTGTCACCGCCGTCTGCGTTATGAACGATCGGGTGGCTGAGCCGTGGACGCTCAACGCGCTGGCCGAGGAAGTCCACCTGTAGCGATCTCAGCTTTGTATGGTCCTTTGACGCTTCGGCCGGGATGAGTGCGCTGGCCCATCGGGGGCGGATGCGGGTGCAGGGATGGCGCGGCTGCTGATGTCCACGGACCGATCGGTCGTCGAGGCCACCCGCTCGGTCCGCTGGAACAATCAGTTTCGTGAGCGCCCGCCACTACGATCGCTGGTCGCGCACCTGGTCCTGGCGCCGGAGGACCGCCACCTCGTGGCGCAGGATTGCGACCTCGATGGCGAGATCCGTATCACTGCGAGCGATCAGTCGGATGAGCTGCAGGACACGGCAGGACGCCCAATAGCAGAACGCCCAATAGAGGAACGAGAGGGTCATCGCTGGATGCTCTCCGCGCCTGAGTCCAGGCGTCAAAGTGCTGCTCGCAGGCGATGGATGGCATTCTCGGCACCCACACGCTGTCCGGCTGCGGTCAGGAGGAGCGGCGGGCTCTCGCCGGCTTGTGGTCTGGGACCTGGTTCCGCACTCCGGCTATGACCAATTCGACGCCGTCGCCGAAGTAGGACTCGGGCGAATCGCAGCCCGTGAGGTAATCGGCAGCGGCGACGGTGTTGGGGTAGAGCTCGGGTGAAAGGGAGGCAAGGGCGATCTTCTTGCGGCGCTGCACCTCGGCCCGCTCGGCCGGCTCGACGATCTCGACTCCCGGCTGGCACTCGACGAGCATCACTGCGCTGCACAGGACATATCGGGCGAACATGGCAGCCCGGGGCGGGTCGAAGCCCCGCTCGGCGAGCAGGCCGAGCGTTCGCTCCGTGACCGACAAGCCCGACGCGCACTCCACCACGCGCGTCGGCATCAGCCCGGCGACGGCGGGCTGGTGCCGACGCATCACCATCACCAGAGCCTCGAGGACTTGCCGGATCCCGACCGACATCGGGTCCGCCCCGCCTGCGGCCGGGGTGGCGTCGAGGGCAGCTTGCGTCTCGTCCCACATCCGGTCGGCGATCGCGGCGAGCAGGGTGTCTTTGTCCTTGAAGTGCCAGTAGAGCGCCATGGGCGTCACCGCCAGCTCCCGGGCAAGCCGGCGGATGGTCACGGCCTCGAGGCCCTCGGCATCGGCGACGCCGAGGGCGGCGTCGACCACGACATCACGGTCGAGCTTGGTCCGGGTCGGGGATGGGTCGCTGGCGGCCATGCTTGACAACTGTACGCCGTAGAGGTTCAATGGGCAACAGACCTATACGTCGTACGTGTACGACAGACATGTACGGCGCATAGCCGGCGACTGCCGGACCACGTAGGGAGACGCCAGTGACGACGCAACCACACCTCCTCGACCCACGACCCGGCAGGGAGAGAGGCACACGACCGCTCGCGGCCCGCTCGTGGATCCTCCTGGCCGTGTCGCTCGGGACGTTCATGACCTACCTCGACAACAACATCATCAACGTCGCCATCCCCACGATCCAGCGGGACCTGCACCTGTCGCAGTCCGGGATCGAGTGGGTCGTGAGCGCGTATCTCCTCCTCTTCGCCGGCCTCCTCCTCGCCGGTGGGCGTCTCGCCGACGTCTTCGGCCGTCGTCGGCTCTTCACCGTCGGGCTCACCATCTTCACGGTGGCGTCCCTCGCAGCCGGGCTCTCCGGTCAAGTCGACGTGCTCATCGCCAGTCGGGCTCTCCAGGGTGTCGGTGCCGCGCTGCTCACGCCGACCACCCTTGCCATCATCACCACCAGCTTCCCCGACCCCAGGGAACGCGCCGCTGCGGTCGGTGCCTGGAGCGCCGTCGGCGCCCTGGCGCTTGCCGTCGGGCCCCTCCTCGGCGGGATTCTCTCCGAGGACGCCAACTGGCACTGGATCTTCTTCATCAACGTGCCGGTCGGCATCGTGACCCTCGCCCTCGGGTCCAGGGCCATCCCTGCCGACGGGCCCAGCAAGGGCCGCAGCATCGACCGGGGAGGGATCGCCACCTCCGCCCTCGCCCTGATCGCCCTCACCTACGCCCTGATCCAGGGGCCCCAGACCGGGTGGAGCAACGCTACGATCCTAGGGGCCATCGCGCTGAGCATCGTCGCAGGGGCGGCGTTCACGGTCATCGAGCGACGCGTCACCGACCCGATGGTCGACCTGTCGATCTTCACCGACCGCATCTTTGCCGGGGGCATGGCCGCGCTGATGATGTGGGCCTTCGGGCTGTTCGGCATCTACTTCTTCACCTCCCTCTACCTCCAGAACGTCCTCGGCTTCTCGCCCGTCCGGGCCGGTCTGACCTTCCTACCCATGGCCGTCCTCATGGCGACCACTGCCGCGGTGTCCGACCGGGTCGCAGCGAGGGTGGGCGCCCACCGCTCCGTCGGGCTAGGCATGGCGCTGATGTCGGGCGGGATCGTCTCGATCAGCTTCCTCGGCGCCCACGCCACCTTCCTCGACCTCATGCCGGGCATGGCTGTCATCGGTATCGGCGGTGGCCTCACGATCCCGCTCACCTCGACCATCCTCGGTGTGCTGCCCGAGGCACGGGCCGGTATCGCCTCGGCCCTCTTCAACGCCGCCAGGGAGATGGCCGGGCTGCTCGGCGTCACCGTCATCGGCGTCGTCCTCGCAGCCCGCGAGCACGCTGTGGCGAGGACCGGGTCCACGGCCCTCACCGCTTTCCTGGACGGCTACCGCCTCGGTCTGCTCCTGGCTGGCGCCCTTGTCGCCGCCGGCGCCCTCGTCGCCTGGCTGGCGCTGCGTCGGACCGCACCGCGTCGGACCGCACCGCGTCGGACCGCACCGCGTCGGACCGCACCGCTCAGCACGCCCGTCCCGGAGACGCTCTCCGTCACCGTCGGAGCCGAGGGATGAAAGGGCGCCCAGCTCGGTCCTGCATGCCGCCGGCGACGGGGGCGCTCCGATCTGCGAGATTGCCCGGCGATGGGCCGCCACCGCGACATCCGACCAAGTCCGTTCTCCCCGACGACGCCCACTGGCACTTCGGCTCCCTTGACCATTTCGCCGGCTTGGACGGCCCCATGTCTGCTACTGCCACCCGGGAGCGGATCGGCTGGGAGTCGCACAGACCCAGCGTCCTCGACGACCTCGAACAGGGCCACTACGACCGCCCGGACGCCGCTTTGCACCTCGGCGCTCGGCGCTCGGCGCAGGGCCAGCCGGCAACACAACACGACCTGCAAGAGAGAGGATGACTCCATGTCCACCAACTGCACCGCGCCCACCGTGCCGGTTCGGCACATCGACGTCCGATGAAGCCCGACGTGCGCCAGGCGCTGGCCATCAACGCCTCCTCGACGACGGAAGATCGCACGATCGACATCACCACGACGGGTCGGCGCTCTGGCGAGCCGAGACGGATCGAGATCGTCTTCTACCGGTTCGACGACGAGATCTACCTGAGTGGGATCCCAGGCCCCAAGACCCGCGACTGGCTGGCCAACCTGGCCGCCCAGCCGAGCTTCACCTTCCACCTCAAGCACGGCATCGTCGCGGACCTGCCGGCGACCGCGACCGTCATCGTCGACCCGGTAGAGCGCCGACGGGTGCTCGCCGATTTCGTCGAGCAATTCAACCAACGCAATGGCCCCGACAGTCCCTGGCCAAAAGCCGTCGTCGATGAGTGGGTGGAGCGCAGCCCGTTGGCCAAGGTCACCTTCGCTGACATCGCCTAACTCGACGAGGCCATCCGCAGTGTCCACACTCGTCATACTGGTCTCAATGGCGCAATCCTGAAGGGATGCTCGTGTCCCGGTCGCGGATGAGAAAGCGGAACCGACGACTGGCATCTTCGAGATCCGAGGTGAAGTTCCGTGCTCGCCGGGCGACCCAGGCCATGACCGGGTTGGTCGAAACTCCGAGCAGGTGCACGACGCGACTGTCCACCTCGATGACGAACAAGACGCAGTAGCGCCGCAGTGTCACCGAGTCGACGTGGAAGAAGTCGGTCGCTTCCAGACCAGCGAGAACGGAGGACACAGGGCATGGGTGACCGTAGTGGCGACGCGGGCGCGCTGCTGGGGATGGACGGCTTCGTCGTCCTGTCCCAGGTCGAGGAGGACGGGGAGCTCGACGTCCTCCTCGAGACGACGGCCGCCGTGGCAGGGCCCGGCGCGTCCGGGCCGATTGTGAGTAGGACAACCGCCCAGGCTCATGCGAGATGACGTCCTTGTCTGGTGTCGGCCTCAGTGGAGAGATCCTGGAGAAGCACGACGATTGCACTGGTGAGGTACTGGCGGAGTTGGTCGCCGGGGATGTCTTGGTAGTGGTCGGAGAGCAAGATGAAGGGGCCGAGCAGGGCGCTGAGGGTGCAACCCAGGCGGACCCGGACGGCGGGATCGACGGTCGGATCGGCCAAGAGCCCGGCGAGGCTGGCGCCTTCGTCGCTGAGCCGGGTACCGATGGCAGGGTCGTTGGCGAACAGAGCCTTGTAGGTGTCTTCGTCTCGTTCGAGGGCGTAGAGCAACCGCCGGTGGCCGATCACGATGTCGATGATCTGGGGAAGAGCACGCTGCCACGCCGCTGGGTCGGTGCCAGCGACCGTGAGCCGGTCAGTCGCTGCCTGCTGCACGTCCAGGGCGCGGCCGACGACGACCCGGGCGATGTCGTCTTTGGTGTGGAAGTGGTGGTAGACGGCCGCCTTGGTGATGTTGAGTTGCTCCGCTATGTGGCGGAGCGACGTGCCCCCGTAGCCCTGGCGGGCGAAGAGTTCGATGGCGACCTCGATGATCCTCTCGCGCGTCGAGGTGGAGGCCGTCGATGGCTTAGTTGAGGTCACCGTCACAGCATTCCACTCTCCTACTTGACCTGTCGATCGTAAACCATTAGCCTGTCGATCGACAGGTAATAGCAACTCTGTCGACAGGTGTGGCCCTGTCGATCGAATAGATCCTAGCGTGAGGGAGCGGCGGTGGTCACTGCAGATGGGCTGATCATCGACGTCGAAGGGTTGGCCAAGCGCTACGGCTCGACCGTGGCTTTGGACGGGCTCAACCTGGTGGTGCCGACGGCAAGCGTGTTCGGGCTACTCGGGCCCAACGGGGCCGGAAAGACGACCGCGGTGCGGGTACTCGCCACGCTCGTCCGCCCCGATAGCGGCCGGGTGCGCATCGGCGGCTACGACGTCATCGAACAGGCGGAACAGGTGCGCGGGATGGTCGGTTTGACCGGCCAGTACGCCGCGCTCGACGGCTTCCAAAGCGGACGAGCCAACCTGATCATGCTCGGCCGGCTCAGCGGGCTGTCTCACCATCAGGCCAAGGCCCGGGCCACCGAGTTGCTCGACCGCTTCGATCTGGCCGACGCCGCCGATCGTGCGGTGAGCGGCTACTCGGGTGGGATGCGCCGCCGTCTCGACCTGGCCGCCAGCCTGGTCACCACGCCACAGGTGTTGTTCCTCGACGAGCCCACCACCGGCTTGGATCCAGCGAGTCGTCTCGGGCTGTGGGAGATCGTGCGCGAGATCGTCGCGCAGGGGACCACGGTGCTGCTGACGACGCAGTACATGGAAGAAGCCGACCAACTGGCCGACCACATCGCCGTCATCGACCACGGCCGGGTCATCTCGCAGGGCACGCCGAGCGAGCTGAAGGGTGCGATCGGGGCCACCGAACTGGTGCTCACCATCGCGACCGATAGCGATCTGGCGGGCGCCGCCGATCTGCTCGATCGGGCTGGGTTCGCCAACGGCTCTGTCCAGGTCGACAGCGAGAGCCGGCAACTCCGCCTCCTGGCCAACGAGCGCCCGCACATCGCCAGCGAGCTGATCGGCGCCCTGTCCGCAGCCGGCACTCACGTAGACGTCCTCACTGCCCAAGAACCCAGCCTGGACCAGGTTTTCCTCACCCTCACCGGACACGCCGCCACTCCAGACACGACTAGCGAGCCAAGTCCGCACGGCGCCACCCCAGTCCCGTCCCGAAAGGCATCAACATGACGTACGCCTCGCCCCTGGCCGCTCCGTCGGCCGCAGTGATCCGGCCCCGTCGGCGCAGCAGCGTCAGCCGCCTCCTGGCTGACACCGCGGTCATCGCCCGGCGCAACATCTCCAAGACGCTGCGCGAACCAGACTCCCTGCTCGACGTCGCCGTCATGCCAGTGGTGCTCATCTTGCTGTTCGGATATGTGATCGGCCCGGCCATCAGCCTCGCCGTTGGTAGCGGAGGCGGCTACACGAGCACTGGCGCTTTCCACTCCTACCTCATCCCCGGGATGCTGGGGTTCACCATGGTCAACGCAGCAGGTGGCAGCGCTGTCGCCATCGCCGCCGATATGGGAGAGGGCATCGTCGACCGCTTCCGTTCCCTTCCCATGTCGCGTGCCGGGGTCCTGCTCGGTCGCAGCATCGCCGACCTCACCACCTCGCTGTTGGCCATTGCCGTCGTACTCGTCACCGGCCTGATCATCGGCTGGCGACCCCATCTCAGCGCGGGCGACACCGTCGCAGCCCTCGCCCTCACCCTTCTGTTCGCCTATGCCCTCGACTGGTTCATGCTGTGCCTCGGTCTGCTCATCCGCAGCGTCGAAGGCGCCGATCAGACCCGGCTAATGCTCATGTTCCTGCTCGGTCTGGTCTCCACCGCCCTGGTCCCGGTCAACCACATGGTCGGTTGGCTCCAAGGCTTCGCCTACTGGAACCCCGTCAGCGTCCTCGCCACCGCCTGCCGCCACCTCTTCGGCAACCCCAACCCGGCTGCGACCTCTACGGCATGGACCATGCAGCACCCGGTAGTGGCCAGCCTCTTCTGGTCGGTCGCGATCATCGTCGTGTTCGCCCTCGCTGCAGTCCAGCTCTACCGCACCCGCGCCAGCCACTAGACACCCGCCGCCTCAAGAGAGTGAACCTCCCGTGAACTTGAACACCCACCAGAGTCGGAATGGCGTCGTCAATAACGTCTTGGCCCGAGTGTCTGGCTGGTGTTACGACCATCGACCCCTGACCCGGCTGCCGCCATTGAGCAGGCGGCTGCGTATGCATTGCCCTAATGCAGACTGGCTGACCAGCCGGTTTGGTGGTGCGGAGGCCTCGAGTGGCCTCATCGCGGCGACCCCCCGCCACTAGTTCGTCTGGTTCTTCGCGCGCTTTTGCGTATGCACAACGCTGTGACCAGCGGGTTCGCGCTGGGAGTCGTGTCGAAGATCCGAGTTTCTCGGGGCTTTTTCTCGGGGCCTTAT
>JAJZMD010000164.1 GCA_021803085.1 Actinomycetes bacterium | reverse complement strand
ACGGTACCTGCCGCCACGAGCCGGCAGTGCCCTCACCACGCGGGGGGACTCATACCCTCTGACCTGCGGAGGGAGTGGGATTCGAACCCACGGAGACCGAGGTCTCGCGGCTTTTCAAGAGCGACCCTGGGAGTCCGGTGAGTTGGCTGACTACCTCCTGACCAGGGCTTTCTCTCGCCGCTCGTCCACACAGACGGCCCCTGATCGACCCCGTTCACCTGAATTTATGGACAGAATTATGGACAGCGAACTCGAGTTGGCCATCCCTTCGTCGGCACGGGGCCACTGTTCGGTTGCCGTGGAAGGCGCCCCGAGAAGTGCCGACATGCGCAATCTGGTTGGTGGGCGCTACGAAGTTCGGGGCGCGCGCCCTGCGTTGGCCGGAGAAACGGATGCGTCAGCAGCGGACGCGTCGTCTCAGGCTCGCAATACCTACTTCATGGATCTACGGCGCAAGCCGGGCGCAGCGGTCGTTCCACGTCGAATGCTCCAGCTGCCAGTCACCGCCAGTCTGAGGACTACGGTTGGAAAGCACCATGCGCTGGGACGATCTCGAGCTGCTTCGCCGCATCGACGACCTGGAGCAGACTGGCAACTTTGGCACGCTCAGCAGTGGGTTGAACCTCCTGCAGGACATGGGCGGTCAGGGCGTGATCTGGGACCGGGAATCCCCAGCCTTCGCCCACGAACTTCAACTGGCCAACGACGCTGGCTACCTCACCTGGAGAGAGGACACCGGCCGGTTCGTTCACAACCCGGGCCCGACCAGCGACCCCATCTACTGGCTGCAGCAAATCTGGGAACTTCGTCTCACCCTGGCTGGTCGCGACCGAGCCCGTGGGCGGGTCATCCAGCATCCTCTGCCCGACCCGGACGAGGACGACGACCGGATCATCACTGGTATGGCCCTTGAGGAGGTCGCAAGGTCCATCGCTGACGTGTACACGGCCAATCAGCTCCCTCGCTACCTTCGCGACTCTGGCGTGCCGGCGAAGTACCTCGGCGACACAAACGAGCAGGCAAAGTGGGAGTACGTGCTGTCGATCCTCGAGGAACTCCACGACGGTGGCTCTGCGGCGCGGCGGGTCCTACGGGAGTTCATCGGTGGATGGCTGGACGGGCGCCACCACGATCCACCGCGCCCTGACATTCGCCAGCGGATCACGGCCCTGCTTGCCCAACAGGGATGGCACATCCGCGACGGCCGCCTCGTGATCGGCGAGCGCACCCATGACGCAGCGGGCACCCTGACCGCCCTCGGCCGAGACGCTCGGGTCGCGACCCTTCACCCCGAAATCCGCCAGGTCGCCGACCGGTACATCGACGGCGACCGGATTGAGGTCGCCATCTTTGAGTCTTTCAAGGCTGTCATCAATCGCGTCGCGGCGATGACCGGCATCGATGGTGACGGCGGCAGCGCGTTTCTCGGCCGGGTCTTCTCCGACGAGAACCCTCGGCTGCTATTTGGGGAACAGTCGACTCTGACGGGCAAGAACGTCCAGCGTGGCATGCGGTTCCTGTTCATGGGTGCGGCAGCGGCCATCCGAAACCCCGACGCTCACGAGCAGTTTAGGATTCTTGGCCCCGAAGAGAGCTTCGAGGAGTTGGCGTTCGCCAGCATGCTGATGCGGCGACTCGACGCCGCCGTCATCGTCGACCCCTAGAACCATCCCGAGGGACGCCAACGTCGTCGACCTCCATCCCGCCAGCGCGCTGAGGGCAAGGCGCCTCCGCCTTGAGTACCTCACCGACAGTGACCCTGTGGGAGTGGTGGAAGCCTGAATTGCCTATAGGCGCTGCTCTCGTGATGGTCGATGTGGGTATCAGTCCGCGCTGGCCATCTCTGAACGCCGTCGTGAAGGCGCGTTGCTCGACGCCTTGGGGCGGAACTCGATGTCTGACTCAGGCCGATGTGCCCCGTGGCGGACACGGATCCCATCCGCGCGCGTCCTGGATGAGGCTGGAAGAATCGAATCCGTAGGCAGAGTATTTCTTTGGAAGCTGGCCTTCAGATCACGGCTCGGCCGAATTCAGTTTGGGCACTGAGCAGTAGCGGGGAGGTGACATGGCGAATGCGACAACGCGGGATGCTCGGGCCGGTTGGGATATCTTTCGTTCAAGCGGAGGAAATGCAACGCTAGCCGAGATCAATGCCAGATTGATCGAAGCCGGCTATGGCCCAGTGTCCCTTCGAATGCTCACCCACTATCGACATCTCATTGAGGCAGGGTCAGATCGCTACATTTCAATTAATAGATTTGATGTAGCTCGAGCCTCCGAACCGTACGAGAATGCAGCCGCCCACAGCCGCTATGCATATCACTCCGTCGATCTGGGCGTTCAGGTAACATTTGCCAAGGCCAGCCGTTTGTACGAGGCGTCTGGGCGAGCCACCGAGGTTGGCGACGTTGGAGCACTCCTCGCCTTCGGTGAGTTTAAATTCATTGAAGGACTGGAACGCCTGAGGCCGAGGCCAGGTGACTCTGTAACGGTACGCTATCTCGAAGCAGGCCGATCCATGGCGGGCAGGGTAGTCGAGGTCGACCTCAAGTCGAGACCGGCGATCATTGAGATCGACTTCAGCAAACTCACGTCGATCGCGTCATTAACGTCAGGACAAGAGATTGTGGCGGAAGCGGTTGGGTACCAACTCATCCCGCCATTGGACGAAGTCCTGACCGTCGACCTCGTGGGGCGTCGGTTGTACTTGTTCTTCGAGCTGATCGAAGGCTTTCGAGCACTCGTCAATGCCGCTGGCTCACGTCAGTCTGAGCCGATCTACGCAGCTCCGCCACTGTTGGATCGACTGTCAGTAGCATCTCCCGCTGATATCACAATCTTCGTCGCTGCGACCGTTCATCAACTCGTGCCGCTAGCCGGTGTTTCTGTCGCCCTCAAGGCATTTGGTTTGGTCGTCGACAAGCGCAAGACTTTCCACGAAGGTACGAAGGCGAAGTACGACGCCAGGATCAGTCGCATCGAGGCGGAAATGAAGGAGGCAGAACTCGAGCGGCGTCGAGCGGCGTCGGCATTCACTCGCGAAGTCGTCGAGCGTCTGCGCCAAGCCATTCCAAGTGGCAACTTCAGTCAGGCGGAGATCGAGCAGATGATTGAACGCGACATCCTCCCCACGTTGGAGCGCCTGGCCGAGTCCGGAATCCGCGAATTGAACTCTTATGGCAACGAAGGCCAGGAAGGTCCGACTCGCGACAAATAGTGCGCCCGGCGGGGCCGCCTGCCCGGCTTTCCGTGCACGCCGAGCTGTCGTGCAACTCGGAAGTACACATGCCTGACGAGAGTCGTGGCCACGAGATGCTTCTGCACGGCCAGCTCTTCGGGCTCTTCGCTGCTCGACGAAGTGGGTGCTGGCATCGATCCTGCCGGGCCCGTGATCGAGAGAAAGACTGAGGCCACATGCCAGTGCGTGTTCCAACCGAACCTACCGATCTCCAACGGCATAGTGTCGTTCCGTGGCGGAGACAGACGGCGGAAGCCAGACCGACGCATACGGGGGCCCGTACGTCTCGGCTCGTGACCCTGCCGGGCGTTGGCTCTGGATCACGGATGGGGTCCGTGCGGCACGGAAGAGTCGGCTCGAGCCGACGTTGCCGACGGGTTGGCTCCCGGCCAAGGCGTTGTCGGTCGAGCTCGACGAGGCGACAGTCGAGCGGGTCATCGACTCCTACCGCAGAGAGGCGTGGGGGCTCGACGACGTCTTCGACGACGAGGATGACGTCACCGAGGACGAGGCCAGCGGCCCCATCGCCGACGAGGGCGCGGACGCCGACATAAAGGCGCCCATCGTCGAGGGTGTCGACCTTGCAGCCACGGCACTCCCGGACGTCGCCACACCGTCTCCCGATCTGCCAGTGCTCGGGGCCGACCACCCGGAGACGCAACCGCTCAGCGTGCGCGTGAACGTGCTCGGCACCGTCGGGGTCGACGGGTGGCATGAGCCACCGTCGCGAGCGATCGTGGTCGAACTGGCGTGCTACCTGGCGCTGCACCCCGACCGCCCGATCCCGAGCGATGAGCTTCGTGCTGCCCTCTGGCCTGACGGTGATCGGGAGGCGTCGGCCAAAAGCTTGCGCACCTACGTGTCGCTGCTGCGTCGATGCCTCGGAGGCGAGCACGTGCCGTCAGCGACCGGCGCCGGCTATCGCCTGGCGGGCACCGTGGCCACCGACTGGGCAGCGTTCGTCCGGCTCTCGGGGGCCGATGCCGATCGCAGCCAGCTCGAGGAAGCACTCGGTCTCGTCCGAGGCCGGCCGTTCGCGTCCACACCGCCTGGCTCGTTCGGCTGGGTGTACAGCGAACTGCTGGTGTCCGAGATGGAGTCAGCGATCGCTGGTGCGGCCCGCCGCCTCGCAGCCCTGTGCCTCGATGGCGACGACGCTGCCGGCGCCGCAGCTGCCGTTCGCCGAGGGCTGCTCGCCGTCCCGTTCGACGTGGACCTGTGGCGACTGCACCTGAGCCTGGCCGGGGATCGCGGGCGCGGGGAGCTCGAGCGGGCACAACTGGAAGCCAAGGCCGCCCTGGGCGATCTCGCTGACGATGTGCTCTCCGGGCCGATCGGAGCGTGACGATGCAGAGCGGTACCACGAGCGCAGTCGAGATCGGAGCGATCGGAGGGACGGTCTTCCTCGCGCTCTATGTGACCCTGGCCGTTCTGCGCCTCCGTCGACGGACGCCGCTGGGGATCGCCCGCCGGCTTCGCAGTAAGGGCGGGACCGTCCAGTTCCGGGTCGGCTACATCGGAGGGGGTTGGAACCCGGCCGGCACGCGGGCGACGGGGTGGACGGTTTCAGGTCCCGGCGCCCTGACCTACGAGCTCGGACCCGACGGAGACGTCCATCTCACGCTGGTGGACCGGTCCGGGCACGAGACGCACTACCAGGGACCGTTGCCCGCGCAGATCGAGGCCCCCACTCCCGCGCAGGAACGCCTACGGCGCATGCGGAGAGGCGTCACCTACGGCTATCTCGCTCTCGTCGTCACCGGCTTCGCCGTGGGGTTCGCCGTTGCATCGGGATCGGGCGTGGCCAAGGTGTTCGCCGGGTGCATCGGCATCTTCGCAGCCATGCTGGCGGCTGCGATTGCCTCGCTCGTCCTGCGCGTCGTCCTGGCCATCCGCGGCCTCACCAGGCACGACGATTCCCCGCAGCGCTCCGTGGACGACGCCTGACGACCAGCGGGAGCCCCGGGTCGTCAGTGCCCGGCGCCGGCGCGCTTGGACCACACCGGATGCTGCCACCAGGGAACGGTGGTGACCCACGAGGGGTAGGCACCGGAGAGGACGAGTGCGGCGCCGGGGAACCCCCGGGCCACCATGTCCACCGGAAGCCGGGGCCGCCAGGTGATCGACGTCGTGACCGACGGGGTCGCCTTGTGCTTGGCCAGGAGGTTCATCAACGGATCGGGCCGGTTCACCGAACGGACCTGCACCTGCTCGTCGCCCGCCATGGCCGAGACGAGCTGGAGTGTCCGGTGGTCGGCGATCCCGGGGAAGAGGACCTTGGTGTTGAAGAGGGAGAAGAACCCGTCGGCCGCCTCGCCCCACCGTCCTCGAGCTTGTGACAGGTCCTGCAGGCAGGCGAGCGTGACGAGCCCCTGGCTTGCGCCGTCAGCGGCCATGGCGGGCAACGCCGGCAATGGAGCGATGCCGGCGACCTCGTCGAGGGCGAACACCACCGGTGCGGCATAGGACGGCCGGGCGTACGTCGAGGCACGCAGCTGGTCGAGAAGGGCCACGATGATCGGGGCCAGGCGGTCCTGCGCATGGGCCGGCGCACAGATGAAGGCGGCGTCGGCCGACGCCGTGAAGTCGTCGGGGTCGAAGTTCGGCTGGCGGGCCGACGCAAGGGCGGCCTCGGAGCGGTAGGCGGCGAGGACGCCGGCCGCGGTGGAGAAGATCCCCGACCGCTCCCGGTCCTCCGTCGCCGCCACCCCGGCCAGCACGGACATCGCCATGTCGTGCCCCTCGGCCTCCAGCACGGCGAGCGGCTCGCGCACGTCCCGGGAGAGCACCCACCGGCACACGGCTCCCATGTCCCGTCCGCGGCGGGCGGCGACGAACAGCAACGGGGCGAGGAGGGCCTCGGCCCGCTCCACCCAGTGGGAGGCCTCGCTCATGGGTGCGAGTGGACGCCCGGCGGAGGCCAGGGCGTGGGCCCGGGCCACGGCCGTCTCGAACTGGTCGCAGCCGATGACCGGCGACCACCGCAGCGGGAGTACTCCATCGGGCAGCGGGACGGTGCCGGTCGGGTCGAAGACGAAGCAGTTCCCGAGCTGCCGGCGCCATGCCACCGTGGTGGCCAGCACGTCCGGCTTGGTCGACGTCGAGACGACGGCGGCCGGGGCGGCGAGCACGGCGGGCACGACGATGGTGCTCGTCTTGCCCGACCGGGGCGGACCGAGCACGAGCATGCTCTGCTCGATCCCGGCGAACTGCATGTTGGACGCGCCCGCCGCATCTCGACCCTCGCCCACATACAGGCCGAACCACGGCCGGCCAGGGAAGTCGGGGAACCCGGGATCGGCGGCGACCGGGGCCTTGCCGCGCCGCTTCATCGGCCGAGCCCCCGATCGCGGTTGTCGACGACGATCTCCCGGCCGAGCCGCCGCTGATAGGCGGAGATCCGCCGGGACAGGTCGTCGTGGACCAGCCGGGAGGTCGCGGCAAGGGGCGGGGCTCCGAGGGCATCGTCGCCGTCGATGCCGTTGTGCGTCCGGTAGTCCGTGATCGCCGCGGCCAGGTCGTCGTAGACCGCACGCTCGTCGAGAAATGCCGGCCGCCGTCCGAGCACGGGTACAAGGTAGCGGTCCTCAGGCCGGCCTCGCGGGTCCGCCGGGTTCGGGATCGTGCGGACGTCCACGTCGAATGCCTCCTCGCGCACGGGTGTGGCCACGGCGACGGGTCGGGGCCGAGGGCTGACGTCGGCATGGGCGAGCTGCTTCGCCCGGGACGTCCGCAGGCGGCGGGCCACGCCGTTGAAGGCTTCGTGCGCGGGCTCGACGTTCGTCTGCCCGTCGATGCCGTCCTCGAACGCTCCCGACGGGACGAAGAGCTCCGTCCCGCGACGGGCCCTGCTCATGGCGACGTAGCCGGCCTCGCGGGTGAGGGAGGCGGTGGCCAGCACGAAGGCACGATCGACGGTTGCTCCCTGGGACTTGTGGATCGTCGTCGCATACCCGTGGGCGAGGTGCCCGTCCTCCACGTAGCTCCACGGGAGCTGGCGCACGCCCCGGGCCGTCGTCATCGTCACGCCCGTGCGCTCATCGACCCCGTCGACGAGGCCGAGCGTGCCGTTGGCGATGTCACGGGCTCGGTCGTTACGTAGGCACAGGACCCGGTCCCCGATAGCAAGCTCGAGCCCGTCGACCACGGCAACGTCGGCGCCGAGCTCTCCCCGGGATCGGAGCTCGGCCCGTGCCATGGCGTTCAACGCGTCGACGTCCCTGCGATTGACGGCCAGCATGGCCACCCGCTCGCCGGTCGCCGTCGCTGTCGCCCACGCGGCGACCATGGCCGCCATCGCTTCCCGCACGGTGGGTGCGGCATGAGCCCGGTCGTTCTCGATGAACGCGCCGAGTCCGTGGTCGGGGTCACCGTGGCGGAGCTCGTCAAGGGCGAGACGTTCCCACGCCTGCTCCTGGCGGCGGTTCTCGGTGAGGTGGGCTGCGCCGATCCGATGGACGAGCGCAGCGAAGGCGCCACCGGCCTCGATCTCGGGGAGCTGACGATGGTCCCCCACCAGGACGAGCTTGGCGCCGGCGGCATCGCAGCGCCCGACGAGGCCCGCGAGGGAACGGGTGCCGACCATGCCGGCCTCGTCGACCACCACGACGGAACGGTCGTTGAGTCGGGCACCTCCGGCGTCGAGGTCGCGCACGAACCGGGCGATCGTCGTGGCCGGGATGCCGGCGCCGTCGCCGAGCCCCATGGCGGCCCGGGCCGAGAGGGCAACGCCGCAGACGTCGTGGCCGGCGCGCGTCCAGGCCCCCACGGCGGCGGCGAGGGCGGTCGTCTTGCCGGCACCTGCCTTGCCGACCACGACGTCGACCCCTGCGCCGGAGGTTGCCAGCCGAGCCACCATGTCCCGCTGCTCGCCGGCGAGCACGGGGAAGTCGGCGAACGCATCCGCCAGGTCCTGCGGACCGACGAGCCCGCGCCCTGCGCCCTGCGCCGCTGTGGCCTGGTGGAGGAGGGCGCGCTCGACGTCGAGCAGCTCGGCCGTCGTGTGCAGGAGCTCGCCTCCCCGGCCCACCCGGGCGAGGGGGGTCGCCTCGGGCGAGCCGAGCACGGCGTCAGCGATCGCCTCGACCTCGGCCGGTGACGCGCCATGGGCCATCCGTTCCGCCACGGCCCGGACGACGTCCCGACGCTCGAAGGTCGACACCGAGGCGGTCAGGCCAGTGGGCGAGGTGAGCTCGGCGACCAGGTCGTCAACGGTGGCCGACCGACCGACGCGGTGTGCACGTTCGGCCCGCAGGTGGGCGAGGTCCGGCAAGGCCAGGTCGAGTTCGGCGGCACGCTGCCGCCACCGGTCTCGCAGGGTCCGTGACGCTGCTGGGTCGATGCCCGCCCCGGGCTCCTTGGGCTCCCGGGTGGCGAGGGCGGCGACCTCGGCGGCCCTGGCCGAGCTCACACCCTGCTCCTCGAGATGGCGCCGGATCTCGGCACGTCGGGTGGAAAAGACCTGGAGCAGGGGCCGGGGCACACCCCCGACCTCGGCCGTGCCGTTCACCACGGGACCGAAGGCGACCCCGAGGCGCTCAGTCAGATGGGCTCGGAGGGCGGCCTGGTAGAGGAAGCCGGCCGTCCGGGCGTGGAAGTAGAGGAGGCGGGCGTCGGGGGCCGACCACGTCCCGTCGACGCCGAGGGCGGCGTTGGCCACGAGCACATGGGTGTGGAGCTGTGGGTCCCCCGAGCGCGAGGTCCGGTGGACGAACGCGGCGGCGACGAGCCCGGTGCCGGCGATGTGCCGTTCCCCGCCCGATCCTCGGCGGAGGCGGAGGCCGTGACGTTCGAGGTAGTCGAGGGCGCCGGACACCGCGTCGGCGTGGGCGTCCCGGGTGGCGGCGGACACCTCGTCGTCGCCAAGGCCGTAGAGGAGGGAGACGGACTTCGGAGCCGAGAAGGTGAGGTCGAACCCGGCCACGCGTCCGGCCGACCTCGCTCGCCCGGTGGTGAGGCAGCGGCCGTCCGGCGCCGTGCCCGCCAACAGCATGCGGAGGTCGTCGGGCGCCACCTCGCCCGAGAGGCCGAGCCGGGCGGCGCTCGACCCCAGCCAGGTGCCGGGGGCCTCGCCGGCACCGGTGTAGTACTCCTCCCGACCGCCAGCGACGGTGTTGAGGTAGTAGTCCTCGGCACCGGCCACCATCTTGCCGATGGACAGCACGGACGCTCAGGCTGCGTCAGCGGGGCCGCCCGCGCCGGTGGGAGCGACCGGGTCGAGACCGACCAGGGCGAGCAGAGCGATCTTCGGGACCAGCCGGCGACGGCCCAGGCGGACCACGGGGAGCTCGCCGCGGGCGACCAGCTCGTAGGCGAAGGCCCGGGAGATGCCGAGCAGCTCGCCGGCCTCGGCCACGGTGAGGACCAGCCGATCGTCGATCGCCAGTGAAAGCGTGACGGGAACGGCGCCCGGGGGTGCGGTGGTGGGGTGCGTGGTGGGGTGCAGGGTGTCGGTCATGGGGTCGACGATGCGCTGTGGACGTCCACACGAAGGTCCACGACAACGTCCACACCAGGGAATTCGAGGTTTCTCGCGCTCGGGCCGGCGCAGCGAGGGCGGTCAAGGTCGGGAATCCGGACCCGGGAGCGCTGGGCCCCCGACCTTGACGGCCCGGGCCGGTTGGGAGGACATCATGGGGACGGCCGGGCCGGCGGGCCGGCCTGTATGCCTGGGGTCCTGGCAGCCTCAGGGCTCCGCGTGTGCGGCAGGCGGCAGCGGCGGCCGGGGTGTCCTAGCCTGAGTAATGCACGTTCGAGATCGAACGGTCGGCGGAAGGACGGAGCGGGACATGGTGGATGCGGCGGTGGACAGGCTCCTCAAGTTGGTCGAGCACGACCGCTCGGTCGCCGACCTGCGGGCGCACTTCGATCAGGGCGATGGCGGACAGGTCCCGATGTTCTCGGGCGCACGATTCGAGAGCTTGGGGGGCGGCGGGGACATTCCCGAACACAGGAACAGGATCACTCCGTGGGACCTCGTGGCCGTGAAGTGCCTCAGCGTGGACGTTCCGATCGACGTCAGCCTCGACCTGCTCGAAGGCGCGCTGGGAGACCAAATCGCAGGCTTCCTCGAGGACGTCCCCGCAGACATCGACCTGGGTGACGATGAGGCCCGTGCACACATCGAGCCCGGATCACCGGCGCAGTGCGCCTGGCAGGCGCTGGTGGACCAGACCGACGTTGGCTGGGTCACGGCGGGCAAGCTGCTCGCGAGAAAGCGGCCCCGGCTGATCCCCATCTGGGACAGCGTGGTCCGCTGCGTGTATGCCATGCCGAAGGGCGATGACGAGTGGGTATTGCTCAACGATCTGCTTCGCGAACGAGACGGAGCCCTGTCGCTCAAGGTCGAAGCCGTTCGAGATGCGGCCGCCCTCGATGTGAACGTGAGCGTCCTTCGGACGCTCGACGTCATCCTGTGGATGCGGCATCGACACGAACACCGAAGGAGTAGGTGCCCAGGCCTTCGGTGACTGCTGGGACTGGAGCCCTCCACTCGGTGATCAGTGCCACAGCCCCGCCGGCGTAGGCCTCAGCAAGCGGGGAATTCGCCTGCTTGACGTGGGAGGATCTGGACGCCAAGGAGGTTGACCGTGAGCCGTGCGTGGTTCCTGCAGGCCAATCCGAAGCGGTACGACATCGATGCCGCGCTGACTGTCCTCGACTCGATCTGGTGGCGCATCCCCCAGTACACGTCCGAGGTAGCCGTCGGCGATCGAGTGGCCATCTGGCGGAGCGGCGATGCCGCCGGCATCGTGGCCGTCGGTCGGGTGGTCTCCCCACCACAGGCCCACCCGCTGGACGCCGCCGAGCTTCCGTTTGTCCTCTCCGACGGAGACAACGGCGAGCCTGGCGAGACGACCCGGGCGCAGGTCCTCGTGGTGAAGAGCGACCTGATGCCGAAGGCCGAGGTCCAGATGCTCCCCGGGTTCGCCGCACATGTCATCGTCACGGCACCGATGGGCACCGTGTTCCCCATCGACGACAAGGACTGGGAAACCCTCGAGCCGCTGCTCCCTGCCGTCCCGGCAGCAGTCGCTTCTGAGGGTGCAACACTGCCGCCGACGTTCGCCTGGTCGCAGCGGGCAAAGGGCGTGCTGCCGATGCCGGGCGGCTATGACGGGTTCCTCGACTCCTTGGCGCTCGTGTGCGACGCCGTCGAGTCCGACCGCCCCCTCGTCGCGGACTACCCCGCGATGGTCGAGCAAGTGCTCGGCGTCAAGCCGGTGGCAGCCCGCCTGCGAGCGAGCTTCCTGAGGAAGGCCGGGATCATCTCGGCCAGCGATGGCGCCTGCCACGTCAGCAGTTGGGCCGAGGCGTGGCGCACGCAGGAGGACCCCCGGATCCTCGTGGCGCTCCTGCACGGTCACTGCCAGCTCATCGGCGAGCTGCTTGCCATGGCCGTGGATGGCGTGTCCACGTCCGAGGCGCTCGCCATCGCCAACGACCGGTTCGGGATGGGGTGGGACACGTCGGCGCAGATCTCCAACCGACGGGGATGGCTGCAGTCGGCGGGCATGCTCGAGGCCACGAGCGACGGGCTCCTGCGGACAACCGCCGCCGGCCGTTCACTGCTGGCAGAGCTCACGCTCCAGGAGCCCCAGGTGTCGCCTGCCCCGGCCGTCGATCTCGGAGAGGTAGGCGAGATCGTCGATGTCGTCCCGCCGGCAGAGGAGCGAACGACCCGCCCGGGAGAGGCTGTCGTAGCGATCGCCGAGGAGCTGGTGGCGGCCGCAACGGACTCCAAGGACCCCGATCGGTTCGAGCGAGCCGTTCGGGACGCGTTCACCATCCTCGGGTTCAGCGCCGCGTGGCTCGGCGGATCAGGCAGGACCGACGTGCTCGTCGATGCCCCGCTCGGCAAAGAGGATTCCTACCGGACGATCGTCGACTGCAAGACGAGCGGAGCGGGGGCCGTCACCGACCAGCAGGTCGACTGGGTGACCCTTCGCGAGCACAAGGAGAAGCACTCCGCTGACTACGTGGCCCTGGTCGGGCCCAACCCCAAGGGCACCCGCCTGTTCGAGCGCGCCGAGACCGAAGGTGTCACCGTCATCCCTGTGGACGAGCTGGTGGCGTTGTGCCACCGGCATGCGAAGGCGCCGATCGGGGTGGACGACTACCGCTCCGTGTTCACATCCCCTGGGCTGGTCGACACGGCGACCGTCGGGGAGGTGTCCGACGAGGTCGTCAGGCTCCGATCATTGGCTGCAGCGTGCTGCCAGACCATTCGCGAACGCTCTGGTGCCTTTGGCAGGTTGCGTGCCCGCGACGTCTACCTGCTCCTGGCGGACCAGCCCGTCGCCGAGGCGACCAGCGAGGACGAGATCAAGGAATTGCTCCGCACGTTGGCGGGACCGCCGATCGGGATCCTCGACGGCACGGACGACGCCGGGTACCGGATGACCTCCACGTCCGAGACATCCCGCCGACGCCTCGAGGTGCTGGCTGCCCAGCTCGACGCCTCCTGAGGGGCCGGAGCGCGGCTGCGACATCTGCGGGCGCGGAGACAGGTCCCGCACCGTGAGTGCAAGTGTGTGACTCCTCCTCGTCGCCCCCTCCGGGGCCTGCATTGCCTGCCGATCGTCAACGAGGAACCGGCCAGTGGACCTTGCGGTGGATCTGCACGTCGCACCCTGTGCGTATGGTGACCGTGAGCGGGGCCGACATCGAAGCGGGAGCGTGCAGATGGGCTACGAGATTGTGGCGGTGGGCCCCGATGGCCAGCGCATCGGTGCCGTGCGCGTCGGGACGAACGGCTCCCAGGACGTGATGTTCGGCCTCTGGCTCGCTGCATACGCTACGGGCCAATTTGCCGATTCGGATCGCGTCCGGGACGGGTGGCTTCGCCCCGTCGGGCCGGCCAGATCGGTGCGAGAGGCCCGCAGCGGGCATCGCCTGACCGTCGATGCCGTGCGAGCTCTCATCGCTATGAATACGGGGCAGGGCGACGACATCCAGGGTGGATTCGTGGTTCCCCGGCCGGCCGCGATCACCACGAGCCTCTCGTCGCGGCCGACGGCCTGTCCGGTCCTGGCGCCGATCATTGAATTCTGGGCGGACAGCTACGGAGTGACGTTGGGAAGCGAGCTGGTCGCCCGACTGGCTCCTGCGGCCTCAGTCCTGAACCGATCCCTCGTCGAATCGTGCTGGCACGATCGCCTCGGCGAGGTTGCAGACCTGCTGGAAGTGGCTCGGCGGGGCCGGGCTACGTGCCGGGTGGGATGAAGACCCAGGTCGAACCAGGCGCGCACGCTCGATGGTGGGACGTCCGCCGTTGCCGACATACCCCCCGTCTACGCTCGGACCGTGAGCCTCGCCGAACCGACTTCCCGAATCGACCAGGAGCGTCCGGCCGGGGAGGTCTTCACCCGCCGCTGGATCGTCGAGATGATGCTCGACCTGGCCGGG
>JAJZMD010000116.1 GCA_021803085.1 Actinomycetes bacterium | reverse complement strand
CTTCGAGCCGGGTCGCAACGGCCTGCAGGTCGGCCAGGCAGGGACGGGCTACCAGCACCGCCCGCTCGCCCTGTTCGAACACCCCGAGGACGGGCGAGGCCGGGTCCAGCCTCCCGCAGTCCACCAGCACGTCCGCATCAAGCGCGCCGAGACGGGCGAGCCACCCGTCGAGCATCCCGAGCGCATGGCGCGCCTGGTCGGCCGAGGCCGGCCCGGCCAGCACCGCCGTCCCCCCGGGAAGCTCCTGGCAGTGCTCCCACACCAGCTCGGGATCGCCGCCCCGGCGGGCAGCCGCGGCGAGCGACACCAGGCTCGGCTCGGCCGGCCAGCCCGACGACCCGGCCAGCGTCCCGCCCGCCGGGTCGGCCTCGATCAACAGCACCCGGCGCCCACCTGAGTCAGATCGGCTCGGCCAGGTGGCGGCCAGGGCGAGGGCCACAGTGGTCACCGCGCAGGACCGGACCGAGCCGAAGGTGACGACGCCCACCTCAGCCCCCCGCTCCGACCTCGATCAGGCTGGCCTCGCCGGCCGCGGCCAAGGAGGCCACCTCGTCGGCGTCGGCACTTGCGACCTGGAGGGAGAACACCGTCGGGCTTCCCGAACCTGGCGGGCCGGCGTCCACGCCGAGCACCGTCGCATCGACCGGGCTCCCGCTCGTGAGGGTCCCGGTGCCCCCGCCCGAGGTGGAGGCGACCGGGACGACCTGCACCCGATCGCCGGGCGCCAGGTCCGGCGGGAAGGCGCCCGCCTTCAACCCGACGGCCACTTCGTCCGAGCCCGAGCCGACCGGCGGGGCGGGACCCACCTCCGTCGCGCTCAGCAGCGCTCCGGCCACGAGCGGCACCGCCGCCCGCCGCCCGATCACGCTCGGCTCCCCTCCCACCAGGACCACGTCCAGCCCGCTGCCGGTCGAGACCCGAGCCGCCCGCAGATCGGCAGCGGTGAGGACCTGGCCGGCCGAGACGGGCTGGGCGACCACCAGCACCTCCTCCCGGCTTCCGAGATGCAGCGACGCGTCGGTGAAGGCCAGCGCGCAGCCGAGCACCAGCAGCACACCGACCACCACGAGAGGGAGCTGGCGGTGGCGACCAGGTCCCCGCGCGCCACCCGGCCGGGATCGCTCAGATGCCCGCTGGCCGTTGGTTCGCGATGCTGCAGCCGTCGTCGCCAATCGAGTGCCCTTCTCCTAGCCGCTCCCCCCGGTCGGGGTGTTGATCGCCTGCGACTCGGTCACCGTGACCGGCACCTGGGCCGGCGGCCCGGCCTGCACGCCGAGGTTCCCGCCCCCCGGCGCACCGCTCGCCGTCCAGGTCACCGACCAGTACACGGTCGCGGTCACGGTGAAGCTGCCCGGGCCAGGCCAGGTGTAGGAGCAGCCCGTCGTGGCGTTCGGGGCAGAAGGGCTGTAGGGCGTGCCGGGGCCGTCACAGGTCACGCTCTGGCCGTCGCCCATGTCCCACACCACCTCGGAAGGCGTCGCCGTCGCCGTCGTCGTCACCGGCCCGGCCGTGGCCGACGCGGTGAGCGTCCGCCAGGCGCCCGGGGCGATCCACAACCACGTCGCCACCCCCACCAACTGCGGGGAGCCATCCGGCGGGGCCATCTCGATCGCCGGCGACGCGAAACCAAGCCGCTTCACCGCTTGCTGGGCCACGACCACCGGGTTCACCTGGACCACACTTGCGGCCGGCGGCTGGGCGCCGGTCACCCACACCGGCGGCATCGGGTTGAGCACCCCGGGGCCGGCACAGACCGGGAACACCCACTGCCCAGGCTGGGGTCCGCCAACCCCGAGGCTGGCGGTGACCGACGGGCCGCCCGCGGTGTAGGTGCAGCCGTAGGGCTGGTTCGGGCTCGGCGTGCCCTGCGGCGGGTCGCTCTTCCCCGGCGTCGCCCACGACGAGGTGGCCGGTGGCGTCCAGTAGGTGTGGCCGGCCTGCACCGTCAGCGTGCCACCCGACGCCTCCGCGTTCGCGTAGTTCGTCTGGCCGTAGCCGTCGCCTGCCCAGGCCGTGCCCTGTACAAGGACAAGCGAGGCGACGACGGCGACGGGGATTACGAACCCCGGGCGCACTTTCCCTCCGTCACCGTCTGCTTGGAGAGCTTCCACGTCCCGCCCGTCAGGATCAAGGTGGCGCGCACGCCGTCGTTCTCGGGCGGCGTGACCGGCGGCACCGGCTTGCCTGACGCGGCGTAGACCAATTCGGAGGCGCTGTAGGCGCAGTCGAGAACCGTCGCCGAGGTCGCCGACACGGACGCGACCTTGGGGTGCAAGGTCACCGAGCCACGACCGACGATCCCCTGGCGCTGGTCGGCAAGGAGGTTCGCTCGGACGCTTTGCAACTCCGGGTCGACCATGGTCGCCGCCAACGCTGGATAGTTCGGGTCTGCAGTCGTCAATGCCTGCACGAATGCGCTCGACGCAGCGCGATAGGCGGCGAGCACCGCCGCCGTTGCCGGGGCGGCGGTCGACGTCGACGTCGCCGCCGAGATCGAGGACGCCGACGTCGGTCGATCGGTCGTCGACGTCGCCGCCGAACCGCCGCCCCCGCACGCCGCAAGGAACACGCCACAGGCAGCCAGGCTCGCGGCAGGAACGACAAGACGGCGGCGGCGCTTGGCGCCGTTACTGCCCCCTGCTCCCCCTCTTCGTCCGGCCCGGCGTATGGTCATGTGATCGCCTTCACGTGCACTGCATGGTCCTCGACTGCGATGCCGGCGCCACCGCTTCGTGCGGGGACGCCCCGAGAACCTGCCGCCGGGGAGGACCTCGGCGACACGGAGACACCGGCCCACGATCAACGCTAAGCCTCGGCGTCGACGCGGCGCCTGCTGGTGTGACTCGTAGTAGTCGCACTACCAGGTAAGCGATAGCCTTTTCCCCATGCGGACCCCGGTGTCCGACCCCTCAGCAGCCCGGCGGGCCGAGCTCGCCGCCTTCCTCCGTGCGCGCCGCAGAGACGTCCGCCCCGAGGATGCCGGCATCGACCCCTTGCCCGGCCGGCGCAACACCCCGGGGCTACGCCGCGAGGAGGTGGCCGTCGCCGCCGGGGTAAGCGTCGGGTGGTATACGTGGCTGGAGCAGGGCCGCCCGGCCGAACCGAGCCCCGACGTGATCGACGCCATCGCCCGAGTTCTTGGCCTCGACCCCGAGTCCCACCGCCACCTCCGGCGCCTCGCAGCCCTCGCCGTCCCCGAGATCGGTCCGATGACCACTGGCATCCGCCCCCAGCTCACCCGGCTCCTCGAGACCTTGGAGCCCGCGCCCGCCTGTCTGATCGACCTGCACTTCGACTTCGCCGCATGGAACGGCCCCTTCGCCACGATCTGGCAGCCAGACATTCTCCCTGTCGGCAGGTGCAACCTCATGTGGCTCTACTTCGCCAAGGGCACCGCAGCGAGCATGGGCGTCGGATGGGAAGAGCGCGGCCGCCACCTCCTCAACCAGTTCCGCGCCGCCGCCGCCGTGCACCCCGTGGACCCGCGCTTCGCCGAGCTCGTCGAGGCGTTGAGGATCGAGAGCGAGCAGTTCACCACTTGGTGGGCCGACAACCGCGTCGAGAGGGCACTCACCGGCCAGATCGCCATTCGCCGCCCTCCGGCCGGCATCATCCACCTCGACGTCACCGAACTCACCATCGCGGCCGAACCGGCGCTCACGCTCTGCGTCCAGGTGCCACACCGTGAGTCGGACAACAAGAAGCTGCACCAACTCGTCGGATCCGGCTTACGGCTGACACATCCCAGTGCGAACACGTAGTACGACCATGACGCCTGCGGGTCGTTTCACGTTGGACACCTGAGGAGAGCGCGCCCGGTTAGCCCTCGGTTAGCCCGGATGGTCGCCTGAGCCGGGCGGACGGGGTTATCGGCACCCACAGGGTCACCAACTGTGATGCCGGCGACCGCGTGCATCGGGCATCGCCTGCCGCGCCGGATTGGCTGGGCTGGAGAACAGCCCCGAGAAACCCCGGTCTCCGGCCTCGGTCAGAAGGCGATGTCGCTGGCAGCCGCCGCACCAGTCATGGCGTGTCGTCTGCCCGGGTTGCCAGGTCGAAAATCGCGACGATCTGGCGCGAGTAGCTGTCGATGTCGAACTCCGGGTCCGAAGCCAGCAGAGGCGAGGCCGCCTCGATCGCGGCGCGGATCGCGATGGCCATGGCGTGCGGGTCGAAGTCCGGGCGGAACTGGCCGGCTGTCTGGAATCCCGACAGCGCGTGCTCGAGGGCACGAACTGCGTTGACCACAGCCGTGTCGTCGTGGTAGCTCCGTCGCCCTTCCGCGCTGCGGGCGATCTCGATCATGGCGATCACGTTGTTGCGGTGATCCCGCATGAACGCGAGGTTGGATTCGATGTAGGCCCGCAGCATCCCCGGGCCGGTCGACTCGGCGAGGACCCGCGGACGTATGTACGAGATGGCCTCCTCGGCCGCTTGGTGGACGACCTGCCTCATGAGGTCGTCCTTGTCGGCGAAGTGGTAGCTGATCAGGCCCCGACTGATCCCCACTCGCTCCGAGATACGGGCGAAGGACGCGCCTGCATAGCCGAGCTCGGCGATGGTGTCGATCGCCGCCGCCGCGATCTGCGCCCGCCGGGCGGTCTCGATGAAGGTCCGCTCCGGCTCGTCCGCCGCCGCTCCTGGCTGCATGACCAGAAATCTAGCTTGCTGCCCAGGCACCCTGCTACCGTTCAGCCATGCACATCACGGAGCGGGCGTCGCACGCCCGCGACGGGCGGTGGAAGCCGACGAGCGACGGCGCGTCGTTGTCCCTTTGGGCGTCCAGACGGCGGGGGCATGCCGAAGTGACCGCCCGCCGTGGAGCACTGGAGCGTTCCACTGGGCCCGTGAGATGCCGGTGACTCCCCGGCCGGCAACTCACGCGGCCGATACTGCAGAACCGACCAGTGCTCTGTCGGCCCTCGACGGTTCGAAGCGCGAGCCCGCGGTGGTGGTCGAGCACTTGAGCAAGCACTTCGGCGAGCGCATCGCGTTCGATGACGTGTCGTTCGAGGTCGGCGTCGGCGAGGTGTTCGGCTTCCTCGGGCCCAATGGCGCAGGCAAGACGACGACGGTGCGGACCCTCGGCACGCTGATCGCGCCCAGCTCCGGGTCGGCCATCGTGGCCGGTATCCCGTTGAGTCCGAAGAACGGTCCGGCGATCCGGTCCCGGATCTCGATGATGCCCGAGTCTCCAGGCCTGTACCTGCGTCTCTCGGTGCGGGAGAACCTTGAGTGCTTCGCCGGGCTCTACCGGCTCGACGACGTTCGCGGGCGCATCGGCCGGGCGCTGGGCGCGGTCAGCCTCGAAGACCGTGCCCGTGACCTGTGCGGGTCGCTGTCCAAAGGGCTGCGCCAGCGGGTTGGACTCGCCCGCGCACTGCTCAACGACCCGGCGGTGCTCTTCCTCGACGAGCCGACCTCGGGCCTTGACCCCGTCGCGACGCGAGAGGTCCACGAGCTGATCGCGTCGTTGCGCGAGCGCGGGGTGACGATCTTCCTCACCACGCACCGCCTGGAGGAGGCCGAGCGGCTGTGCGACCGGGTGGCGATCCTCAACACCACCTTGCGCCTGATCGGCCGTCCCGACGAGCTGCGAGTTCAGCTGTTCAGACGCTCCGTCGACGTGCGGCTGCGAGCGCCCCTCGATGACCCAGAAACGGTGTTCGGCGCCGTGGCCGACGTGGAGCGATGGGAGCAGACGCCATCGGGCTACACGCTGGCCGTCTCGGACCCCGACCTCGTTGCGCCCGCCCTGGCGCGAGCCCTCGTCGCGGCCGACGCCGACATCCTGTCGCTCGCAGAGTCCCACCACTCGCTCGAAGACGTCTACCTCGAGCTGGTCGACGAGGACGTGGAGGCCAAGAGCCCATGAGCTTCAGCTGGACCCGGGTCGGAGCGATCCTCCACAAGGAGCTGCGCGACTACCGCCGCAACCGCTTCGTGATCGCCACGATGGCAGCAACGCCGGTGCTGTTCATCGCCCTACCGACGATCCAGCTCATCGCCGCCAGCACCACGGGGAAGGCCGTCAACCTCCGCGTCGGGCTCTCGCTGCTCTACATGCTCGTCATCCCGGTGATCATGCCATCGGTCATCTCCGCCTACTCCGTCGCCGGAGAGCGCGAGCAAGGCACGCTCGAGCCGGTCCTGACCACCCCGATCCGCCGCGAGGAGTTCCTCATCGCCAAGGCGCTCGCCGCCTTCGTTCCGACGCTCGTCGTCGCGTACGCGGTCTTCGGGATCTTTCTCGCCATCGCCGCGCTGTTCGCCCATCCAGTGATCGTCTCAGCCATCTACGCAGGAACCCATGTGCTCGTCCAGCTCCTGTTCACTCCCCTGCTCGCCGGTTGGGCAGTTTGGGTCGGGATCGCGGTCTCCACTCGAACGACGGACGTACGCGCCGGACAGCAGCTCAGCGTGCTTGGCAGCGCCCCACCCCTGGTCGTCATCGCCTTGATGTCCCTCAACGTCATCACCGTGTCGACCGCCCTCGCCATCGTTCTCGCCGCTGCCCTGCTGGCCTTCGACCTGCTCGCCTGGCGCGCCGTGGCCGCGATGTTCGACCGTGAGCGACTCGTGACCGGCAATCGTGGACGATCGACGGCCGGCAGGTGACGTCGAGCACCTGACGAAGCACCATCTGCAAACAGAGGGAGATCAAGCATGCCGGCAACGCTGAAGGTGACCCACAAGACCATCGGCGCGGAAGTGCGTCGTGGCACCTACGACATCGTGCTCGACGGGGAGAGCATCGGGTCAGTCAACATGAACGACAAGTTCGAGGCACCGATCGAATCCGGACGGCATACCCTGCAAGTCCGCAGCGGCCGGAACTCCAGCCGAGCCAAGCTTTTC
Organism: Actinomycetes bacterium; assembly: GCA_021803085.1. Classification (GTDB taxonomy): domain Bacteria; phylum Actinomycetota; class Acidimicrobiia; order Acidimicrobiales; family RAAP-2; genus JAJYVT01. The sequence goes on along the minus strand of JAJZMD010000116.1, from coordinate 6,860 downwards.
GACGCCGCCGACGGTGAGACCGTCGCCTTCCGATGCACCGGAAAGAGCATCCTGCCGATCTTCCTCGCCTCCTTCGTCGTTCCCAGCCTGGCGCTCAGGCTCCATCGCGAGTAACGCTGCGAATGACCGCTCCCCGCTGGATGGTCCACTTGACCGATCTATCGCCGTGCCCGACACCGTCTCGGTCGCGATGACCGATCTCGCGGACGAGCTGAGAGAAAGGACTGCTCGCGCTCGCCGTCGGCACCGGGCTCCAGGTCATGGACGCAATCCTCGAAGAGAGCGTCACCGCGCTCTGCGGACCGAGGGGTCGTCACGACCGAGAACGCACCGCCACCCGCCACGGCCACGAGGACGGTTCGGTTGTCCTCGGCGGCCGCAGGGTCCCGGTGCGCCGTCCGAGGGTGCGTGCGACCGACGGCTCGGGCGAAGTGGCCGTTCCCGCTCCCTGTGAAGTGATCAACACACGGTCGACGCTTTGGGCCACCTCGGCCAGCAGATGGCTCGACACCAGCACGGTGCCGCCCTCTTCGGCGAAGCTGCGAAGCAAGCGGCGCAACCACTGCACCCCGGCGGGGTCTATGCCGTTGGCCGGCTCGTCCAAAACTAGAAGCATGGGGTCACCGAGAAGGGCCCCGGCTACGCCGAGCCGCTGGCGCATCCCGAGCGAGTACGTCTTGACCGCCCGGTCCGCCGCCGAGGAAAGCCCCACGACCTCGAGCATCTCGTTGACCCGTGCCCAGGGGATCTGAGACCGATTGCGCGATGGAACGACTGCCATTGTCCCGTCATAGCCAAGCGCTTTCGACGGCTTGGGCCGGGGGCACTCCGAGGTGGGTCGTCTGATCGGGGTGGACGGCAAGGTAGTGGTTCTCGGCTGCGAACGAGTCCACACGGACATGCGGGTATGGCTTCGCCGACGTGCCCTCTCCGCCCTCTTCGCCCTGAGCCGGAGTCAACGATGCGCCCGCAACGTTGTGCGTCGCTGGCCCGCGTGTGGTGATTGCGATGACCCCCGCCGGAGTTGCCGGCTTCGGCGTAGGAGGGATGCTGGGTGGCCTGACCACTCGGACGGAAGAGCAAAAAGGGCCAGAAGGGAGGATTCCTCCGCCGTCAAGAGCGGTACGGCTCCCGCCCTTGAAACGCTTCGCCTGAGTCATTCGATCGGCTGCCGCGAGATGACTGCTGGTTGGCGACCGCCGAGGACCCAGCCGCCTAGGGCGGCGGCGAGCGGCATGATGACGAGGACGCCGACGAGGTTCCACACCGGGACGCTTCCAAGGGCGGCCAAGCCGCCGTTGAGGGTGTTGGCGCGGAGGTAGCCGATGAGGGCGAGGTAGGCGGTACCCGTCCCGAGGATGGCGCCGACGAAGGCGAGCACCCCGGTGGTCGTGGCGGTGAGCGTGCGGCGGGTCGTGCTGCTGGCGCCGCTCGCCGTGAGCACTCGTAGATCGCTTGCTGCCTCGCTTCTGATGAGGCCGACCGACATGGCGAGGATGGCCAGTGCCAGCAGCGTGCCGAAGATGGTGCCGTAGTCGATGATCTGGGCCGAGGTGGGTTGGCTGTTCTTGGTCTCGATGCTCATGTCGGCCGACGCGGCGGTCACCTGCGCGGCAGAGATTTGCGCGGCGGTGATCGTCTTGTTGGTCTGGATCAGCCAGCCGGCGACGACGGTCCGCAGGCCGAGCTGGTGGACGGCGTGTTCGGTGATGACGGTGTTCGGCGCCGAGGTGCCCGACGGCAGGCCGCTCACCTCTTCGATCACGGGGTTGGCGAGGCAGTCGTGGGTGGGGCACACGAAGTTTGCTGATGCTCTGGGGTGGGGGCCGTAGAGCGGGTAGTTGCCGTAGACGATCTGCATCTTGGTGAGCGTCGACAACCCGGGCCGCATGGTGAGGATGTCGGCGTCAGGCTGGAGGTGCGACGGGTCGATGCCGAAAGCGGAGAGGATCTGCGGGGTGGCGACGTAGACCGGGCCGCTGAAGTTCTGCCCGGAGGCGGCGTGCAGGAGGGTGGCGCTGGTCGAGAGCAGCTCGATGACGTGGTGGGCGCCGATGTCGCCGCCGATGGTGTCCGCCGCGGTCGCCATCTTGTGGAGCTGCGCGGCCGACGGTGTGGTGGGGAGGGCGATGCCCGGCCCGATGGTGCCGGCCGAGCCGTTCGGGGTGTAGATGACGAGCTGGTTCGACATGAGGTTCGGCCCGGCGTAGTCGAGCACGTCGGCGTAGCGGGCCGCTGCGACCAGCGAGACGATCATGGCGATGAGGATGCCGAGGCTGATCGCAGCCAGGGCGGCGCCCGAACGAGCTCGATAGCGGGAGAGGTCCCGCAACGCCAGTCGCGCCGCGATGGGCACCCTCCCGGCGAGGCGGGCCATTACGGCCAGGAAGAACGGCGAGACCAAGATGAGCCCGGCGACGAGCAGGATCAGGCCGGCCACGAGTCCCTCTCCGCCGCCCGATCCGTTGCCGCCCGCGGCTCCCGAGTAGCCGAGGATCACGAAGGCCAGCCCGAGGCAGATGATCCCGGGGATGGCGGAGCGGTGGACCCCACCGGGCGTCGGGGGTCGGCCCGAGAGGGCGTCCATGACTGGGACCCTGGTAATGGCTCGGGCCGGTCGGCGTGCGGCGAGGTAGGTGGCGGCGATGGCGAGGACCATCGCCGCGGCCACGACGGGCCAGGACAGCGCGAAGGGGGCGATCAGGTGATGCGAGCTCTGTTCGAGGCGGGGGCGGTAGGCAAGCCATAGGCCGATACCCAAGACCGCGCCCAGGACGGCCCCGACGACACCGACGAAGGCGCCGTTGGCCCGCACGACCAGGCTGACGTTTTCGTCGGTCGCGCCGAGCGACGCCAGCATCCCGAGCGAGCGGAGCCGGCGCTGGGCGAGCACGGTGAACCCGCCCACCGCGACCAGGGCGATGAGGATCATGCCCATGGTGAGCCCGGCGAGCGAGATCGTCTCGGCGTTGAACGCGCTCGATTTCGACGCCGCCGCGGCGGTCTGGACGTTGGCCGGCAGGGGCCTTGGGCTGTGGGCGTCGAAGAACACGGTCACTACGTCGGGCGCCGTGACCTGGCCGGGCACGACCAGGGCGAACTCATCGAGGAGGCTCTGGGGGTTCTCCACGATGCCCGCCAGCCGCCGAGTGGTGCCCTCGTGGTCCCAGACATCGCCGAGCGATAGGTGTAACTCGGCGGCCACGGTCTTGGTCATCGCCACCTCATCCGGGTTCGCCGGATAGCGGCCGCTCACCAAGGAGAGCATCGGAGCGGTGAAGCGGCCGTGGGGGTCCTGGGCTCGGAGCTGGAAGGTGTTGACCGAGCCGGGGATACGAACGGTCTCGTTTTCCACGACTTGGATCGGCCCGTCGTGGGCGTTGAGCGAGGTGATCTCCTTCGCTTCTTGGGGGCTCGCGCCCTGGAAGATCGCCAGGTCCTGGGCCGTGCCGAAGCCGAAGTGGGACGGCGCCGGGCTGTTGGCAGCGACGGCCGAGGCGACGATGGTGGCACCCACGGCCACGACGACCAGCGCCAAGATGAGGAGCTGCTGGCGCCATTCCCGCACCAACAGCCGCCACGCCCAGCGGATGACGGCCCGGCGGGCGGGACTGCCGCCGTCGTCGGGCAGCAGCTCGGCAACGGGCCTATCGACGGTGGTGGTCATGGCTGGTCGTGGTGCCCGATGACGGTCTCCTCGGCACCTCGCGGCGGGTTCGTCTCCTCGACGATGCGCCCATCGGCAAGCACGACCACCCGGTCCGCCCACGACGCCAGCGCGGCGTCGTGGGTGACGACAACCGCACCCACCCCTCTTCGGCACGCGGCGACGATCATCTCCATGACCGCCTTCCCATTGGCCGAGTCGAGCGCGCCCGAGGGCTCGTCAGCGAGCAACAGCCGACGCTCGCCCACCACCGCTCGGGCGATCGCCACCCGCTGGCGCTCCCCCCCAGAAAGCTGGTCGGGATAGTGGCGCGCCCGATCGGCCAGACCGAGCCCTTCCAAGGCGGCCATGGCGACACTCTGGGCCCGCTTCGCGCTGCGACCGTCGAGCTCGAGTGGCAGCGCAACGTTCTCCAGCGCCGTCAGACCCGGCAGCAGGTTGAAGTCCTGGAACACGTAGCCGATGCTCCGGCGCCGCAACCGTGCCTTCTCATTCCGCGAGAGCTGCGAGAGCCACTGGCCGGCGATCATGACATCGCCACTGGTCGGCTCTTCGAGACTTCCAGCGATGGTGAGCAACGTCGACTTGCCCGAGCCGCTCCGGCCCATCACCGCGACCAGCGAACCGGCCTCGACCACCAGGTCGACATCGACCAGCGCTTGCACCGCGGACGGCCCGGCGCCGTAGCTCTTGGACACCGCGCGTAGCTCGAGGAGGGTGCCCATCGACGCTCCGGCGCCTGCCGTCGCCACCCGGCAGTTCGTTCTGCCGGCCGGGGTCGCCTCAGCAGGTTGGGGATGGCGGCTCATCGTGACGTGCCCGTGTCGTCGCGGTCGGAGCGCCGGCGACGCTTCAGGCGTATGAGGCTGTACACCACAACGGCGATAACGACGAGAACAATGATGATGAGGCGGGCGTTGAGCCAGGTGACAGCGAGCATGGTCTCCATGGTCGGCATCGGTGGGACCAAAATCGTCAGGCGCAGGTATCGAATGCGCGGCCTTCCCGAGACCGACGCCAGATCGTTCGCAAGGATGACGGCGGCGGGGAGCGACGGACGTCCTACGAGTGGGCGCGTCCACCTGGACGCCGTGAATTCTCGCCCGACGGGGGCACTTCCGGCGAGCCGGGCCGCCTCCAGCGGGCGTCATCCTCCAGCCTGATGCGCGGCGACCCCGTGTTCGGTACGGTCGTTCGGGTGTCCAGTGATTCCACGGCCGAGGAGGAGCCCGGGCGACGGGAGACTCGCCCGACCGAGCGTGCCGCGGCGCCGCTGACGCCCCCGAACAGCGAACGAAGGGCGCGGCCTGCGCCAGGGGCCCCGGCCTCAACAGTGCTCGGACGAAACTGGCCCCTGGCCCTGCTGGGCGTCGCGACGGTAGCGCTCGGGTTCTCCATCGCCTCCAAGATCGTGCCCCTGCCACTGGCTGTCCTGGTCATGCTGGCCGCCTACTTTGTCGGATTGCGGCTTCTCAGACCTGTCTCGATCCGTGCGGTCGTGGTGGCGGCCGTCGCCATCGGCGGTGCGCTCGGGTACGCCGGACTGGCCCGAAAGGGCGCGCCGGTGGCCGGGATGGCGATCCAAAGCCTGGTCCCGCTTGTGGCCGCCTGGTTCGTGGGTGATGCGGTCGCGGTCCGGCGCCGCTATCAAGAGGGACTCGCCGAGCAGGCCGAACGTGAGCAGGCGGCGGAGACAGAACGCGCTCGTCAGGAGATCCGAGATCAGCGGGTGCGCATCGCCCAGGATCTTCACGACGTCGTCGCCCACACCCTGGCCGTGATCACGGTCCAAGCTGGGGTGGGCCGAAGACTCATGGCGAAGCGTCCCGAGGAGGCCTCGAACGCGTTGGAGTCGATCGAAGCGATCGGCCGATCCGCTCAAGAAGAATTGCGCGTCGTGCTCGGGCTACTGCGCGAGGAGGGGGTCAGTACCCCACCGCTGACCCCCGCACCACGACTCGTTGACCTCAAAGAGCTCGCAGAGACCGTTCGGAGCCCCGGCTCTGAGGTCGAGCTTCGGATGTCTGGGGTCGACCGACGGCTATCTCCCGCTCTGGAGCTCTCCCTCTATCGAGTGGTCCAAGAAGCGCTCACCAACGTGATGAAACATGCGCCTGGCGCCGCGGTGACCGTCGAGCTGGCCGTTTCGGACAATCTGGTCCGCGTCGAGATACTTGACGACGGAGGACCCCGCGAAGCGCGGACGACCCAGCCGGCCGGCCATGGAATTGCCGGCATGCGTGAGCGGGTCGGCGCGTTCGGCGGTTCCCTGGTTGCCAGTCCGCGCCCCGGGCGCGGATTCAAGGTGGTCGCCGAGGTGCCCATCGAGGAGGGCGTCACATGACGACCAAGGTGCTCATCGTCGACGACCAGGAGCTGCTGCGGACCGCGTTCTCGTCGCTGATCGAGGCCGAAGACGACCTCCAGGTTGTTGGCCAAGCCACCGACGGCAAGGAAGCGGTGGCGTTGGCGCAGCGGCTGTTGCCCGACGTGGTCGTCATGGACGTGCGCATGCCGGGAATGGATGGGATCGAGGCAACCCGACGGATAACCGCTGCCGAAACCACTGGCGGGCCACGAGTGTTGATCCTCACTACCTTCGATCTTGACGAGTACGTCTTCGAGGCACTTCGGGCCGGCGCGAGTGGCTTCGCGCTGAAGAGCCGGCCGCTCGATGAGCTGTTGGCCGCTATCCGCATCGTCGCCGCCGGCGAGGCGCTCCTGGCCCCCAGTGTGACCCGCCGCCTCATCGCCCACTTCAGCGAGCGTGACCGCCGGCCTGCCGAGAGACGCGCTGACATCGAGCGTCTCACCGAACGCGAGGGGGAGGTACTGGCGCTCATCGCACGGGGCATGTCGAATACCGAGATCGCCGACAACCTGCACGTGAGCCTTCCGACGGCCAAGACCCACGTGAGTCGGATTCTCGCCAAGCTCGGCGCGCGCGACCGGACGCAACTCGTTGTTTTTGCTTACGAAGGGGGCTTCGTCACGTCGAACGGACAGCTTCTCGATGCGCCCAACCAGATTGCGTGAGGCCCATACGCGCTGTGTCGCCCGTTGTGGACTACGACCGGGGACAAATCGCAGCAATAGGGCTATCCCCGACCCGGTGGTAGGTGGCACCCCCACCGCAATATCTTCATAATCGCTCCATGGCCTCCTTGCAGATCAAGACTCGGTGGGAGGAATC
>JAJZMD010000294.1 GCA_021803085.1 Actinomycetes bacterium | reverse complement strand
CGTCCACAGGTTGTGCATGGCCGCGGTGTCGGTGCCGTCTTGTCCTACGACCCGGAGCACCGAGACGCCGAGCTTGACCAAGGCGGCCTCCACTGTGTCTGCGACCGCGAGTGCCCCCTTATGAGGACCACCTGGCGCACCCCCAGGGTCTTCATGGCGCCGACGGCTGTCGGGGAGAGGCTCGTCGCGGAAGATGGACCTCCACTGTTCATGGAGACCCGCGGATGCTGCTTGATCCGCGGTCCGATCCCTGTCACGAAGTCAGGCGCCAACCAGATTGGCCGGGTCGCGGCACGACCGTCTGCGACAGTCTGGTCTCTGAGGCGCTCTCCGTCGGCTTGCTCGCCGTGCTCCTCGCTCACGACGCTCGCTCACCTTCGAACGCGTCGAGGAAGGCACGGACGCTTGCGACCGCCTCCCGTCGAAGCCGGTCGGCACCGTTGTGGTCGCCGGGATCCGCGAGGAATGCCGCGTAGGCGATCGGGCCGTCATGCTCGACGTCAACGAAACGCTCGCCCAGAAACCGAAGGGCTTCCCTGACCTGCGCGTGCCCCGCCACTGGACTGTGCGCGGCCTCCTGACCTGCGGACCGGGGTCCCTCGCCGAAGTTGAGGATGCAGAAGACGAGGTCGTAGGCGTCCTTGTTCTCGTGGCGATCCTGTAAGGCGAGGACCTTGAGCACCACGTAGGTGGGCAACCCGCAGACCCGCACGATCACCGTGGACAGGCCCCCGTCACCGAGCCGCTCGGCCTCAACTGAGTGTTGCGTGAAGTCCGCAGCAGCGAGCTGCGCTCCCGGCACATTGAAGGCACCGAGCCCAGAGCCCAGAGCCTCTCCACGAGGCTTGAAGATGCGACCCGGCTCCACCTCGCTCGTCTCGCAGAGAAACTCCACCTGGACGGTGATGCCGTCGACGAGCCGGGTCCAGCGGAAGCTGGTTTGCGACTGGAATCCCGCTCGCTTCAAGTTGGTCTCCAACGTCCTGTAGGTCTCGGGCGCGTCGTCGCCGAGCGCCAGACCGATCACGAGATCGACGTCCGTCGTCCCGATGTGGGGCTGCCCACCCGCCGGCGGCTCCCCGACGATCTACCTCGGGGCCAGGCCGCCGACGAGGTACACCCGCTCCCGCCAGGGCCCGAGATCCCCGAGAAGGGTGACGAGCGCACGCTCGCACCTGGCAGTCGTGACGCTGTCGTAGTCCGAAGCGTGCTCGCGACTCACAGGCCGATCACCTCCTCGCGGACGCGGTCGGCCTGCTCCCGTCCTCGCCGGGGGTCACTCCGAAGGTCGTAGTACAGCCGCATCGGGTTGACCATCCACACCCCCTGGCGCTCCTCCCGGAATGCGAGGGGTGCATCCCCTGGCGTCTGAGCGATCACGAGATTGGCTCCGGTGTCGACCCGCTCAGCTTCCAGAGCGTCGAGAAGCCTTCTCGGCGAAATTCCAGCCGCGACCCATAGATCGACGGCGCTCACGGAGGTTACAAATGGCGCCAGCGTCATTGCCGCTGCTGCCCGGGTGATCGCGTACTCGATTCCGACCTGGCCCAGGCGCTCGCCAATCGCGCCCACCAGCTCCTCAGGAGTCCGGGCAAGCCGATAGGCAGTGGTCCTCTCGACGGAGCGGTCCGTGTTCTCTTCTGCCCACAGATCGAGAAGTGCGCGGGCGTCGACGATACGGCGAACCCGGTTGGGGCCTGCCCCCTCGGCCCCCACGATCGCCTCGGACTCCAACCGGGCCAGCACCCGGTGGGCGAGCCCGTCCGAGACCTCCGCGCGCTCGGCCAGGTCATGCACCTTCCAGGGACGGCCACGGTCAAGGAGGAGTGCTTGGGCAACCACACCCGCCTTTCCCCTGAGCCGGGTGGCGCGTGGATGGCGTGCCTCCTTCGGACGGCGCCGCCCCTCGATGTGCAGCAGTAGCCCCGGTAGCTCCAAGTGGGCGTTGCCGGCGCCGTCGACAACCCCGACGCCGTGGCCCTCAAGCACCCCGCGAGCTTCCTCGGTGATCTCGTCGGTCAGGACGACCAGGTGGTAACCGGGTGCCTCGGCCCGGCGGACGAGCTGCCATGCACCGGCCGCGTTGAGGTACCGCTTGACCTCGACCGTGACGGGCTCCGCCCGTCCGGCGAAGCGGACACGGACGTCCGCCGCTCGGGGTCGGGCCTCGCGGTCGACCACCTCGACGCCCTCGACGCCCCGCAGCAGCCGAACAGCCTCGGCCTCCAACGGTCCTTCTATCTTTACGAACCTGCGGTCTTTTTCCATCATGGTAAATATACCAACATCCGTGAATATCTTGCACGAAGTCAGCGACCGAGCGGACCTCGTCCTTCACCGATTCAGCATCCTTCACCGCCGTGGTGAAGATCCCGCCTCGCATGATTATCCGATGGACGCAGCGACGTCATCGCCGGTCCTGCCCTGCGTGCACACCACCAGGGTCATCGTGTGAACATGAAATCCGGTCAGCTGGGATCCCGCCGCAAAAGCTTTCGGAGCAGCTTGAGAGCCTTCCGCGACTCGGCAATAGGCCCGGAGTAATCGGCCTCGTCCACCTTCTGCCAAGCGTACGAGTCGCTGCTCTTCACGCCGTGTTCCCTCTCTCGTTCGCCGCCCCGGCGGCAGTCGTCCTCGCGTCCGGCACGACGACGGTCACCATGACCGTGGTGGTTCGCTCGCCGTCGCCGGCACGCTCCATCCACACCTCGAACGTCGCCGACGAGCCGTCCTCGTCCACCGGCTCGCTACGAGCCTTCACCACCGCTTCCTGGCCGACCGTGAGGAGGGCATGATGCCGGTAGGTGAGGGACCGGACGGTCACCGGGACGTCGAGGGCGTCGAGGGCGTCGAGCAGGGTGTCGACGGCATGCACCGCCTGGAGGGGCCCGTGCACGACGAGCGCGTCGTGGCCCTCGACGCCGGTGGCGTAGGGGTGGTCGTAGTGGATGCGGTGGGGATGCCAGCCTGCCGCGCTGAAGAGAAAGAGCTCGAGCGGCGCGTAGGTCCTGCGGGCGAGCACGGCCTCGGGCTCGGGTTCGTGCCCGGCCAGCTCGAGCGCGAACCAGCGACGGAGGGGCCCGCTCACCGGAAGATCCTCGTGAAGTGCTCGACGGCGAAGGGCTCTCCCGCCGCGTCGGCGTAGCGGTACTCGAAGCGGACGAACGTGAGCACGCCGCTGCGCCCGGACTTCTGCTCGTAGGACTCGACCCGTCTGGTGCAGCGGACGTGGTCGCCGGCCACGAAAGGCCGGTGGAGCGCTGCGACCGTCTCACCGGCCATCGCCTGAGTGAAGGCGAGCGGGGGCGCATCTCGCAGCGGCGTCCCCTCGGGGTGAAGCTCGTCCATGGGGACCAGGTTGAAGACGGAGGTGCGCAGCGCCACGTAGAACATCGGCGGCGCCACCACGTCGGCGAACCCGGCGGCACGGGCCGCGATGGGGTCGTGGTGGACGGCGCGACGGTTGCCGGTGGCCACGGCGAAGCGGACGATGTCCTTCCGGTCGACACGGACGTCGAAGGACAGCACCGAGCTCGAGGCCCACTCCTCCATCACCCGCTCGAACGTCGCTGCGTCGAGGTCAGCCATCGTGGTCGCCTCCCGACCGGCTCGACGCGACGTCGTGGGGCAGGCCGACGACGCCTTCGGCGGCGAGCGCCTCGATCTCCGACCGATCCAGGCCGAGGCGGTCGACCAGCACCGCCTCGGTGTGCTCGCCCAGCACCGGCGCGTGCGCCTCGGGGCGGTCGTCGGGCTGGCGGAGGAAGGGCGTCGTCGCGTACTTCACCTCGCCGATCACCGGGTGCTGGTAGGTCTGGACCAGCCCGCGTGCTTGGACCTGCGGATCGGCGAACACCTCGGACACGGCGTTCACCGGAGCCGAAGGGATGTCGTGCGCCTGGAGCTCCTGCAGTACCTCGTCGCGCCGGCGGGGCGCCAGCCACTCTTCGAGGGTCTCGACCACGAGCTCCCGGTTCGCCACCCTGGCCTGGTTGTCGGCAGTGCGCGGGTCGATCTCGAGCTCGGGCCTACCGATCATCTCGCATATCCGCTGCCAGAACTTCTCCTCCCGGGCGGCGATCACCACGTAGCCGTCCCGCACGGCGAATGCTTGCCAGGGCACGAGGTGGGCGTGGGCCGTGCCCTGGCGGGTCGGCTCCTCGCCGGTGTTCAGCTGGTGCACGGCGTCGTAGGCGAGCAGCGAGACCAGCGAGTCGAGCATCGCCACGTCGGCATGGAAGCCCTCGGCGTGGAGCCCGCGACCGACCAGACCGCCGAGGACCGCGATGCAGGCGAAGAGACTGCCGGCCAGGTCGGCGAGCGGCGTGCCCACCCGTGACGGCGGGCGGTCGGGCTCCCCGGTGATCGACAGATGCCCCGTGTACGCCTGGACGACCAGGTCGAACGCGGGCCGGTCCTTCGCCGGGCCGTCCTCGCCGAACCCGGTCACCGAGGCGGTGACGATCTCGGGGTTCACCTTCTGCAGGGCGGCGTGGTCGATGCCGAGACGGGACATCACGCCGGGGCGAAAGTTGTCGACGACGGCGTCCGCCGTCGCGACGAGCCGGAAGAAGAGCTCGCGCCCCCGCGGGTCCTTCAGGTCGAGGGCGACGCTCTTCTTCCCCCGGTTGGCGAAGAGGTGGATGGTGCTCTCGCCCTTCAGCGGGACGATCCCAGGGTTGCGCGCCGTGTCGCCGCGGAGGGGCTCGACCTTGATCACCTCGGCCCCCAGGTCGGCGAGGATCGTGCCGACATAGGTCCCGGCGATGACTTGGCCGAGCTCGAGAACCGTCACGCCCGACAGGGGCCGGATCATCTGCAGTCCTCGGACCAGATGCTCACTCGACCGGAACCGTCTCGCCCGACGCCACGGCGTCGTCGATGGCCCGGCACACGTGCAGCACTCGCTCACCCTGGCCGCCGTCGGGAAGGATCGGGTGCGGCCGGCCGGTCGAGACCGTGTCGACGAACGCGTAGGTCTCGTCCTTCATGGCCCCGAAGTACTCCCCCAGGGCCCAGTCGCCCGGCATGGCGGAGCCGGGCATGACGACGTGCATGGACACGTCCGGCGTGTAGGGGGAAGGGATCGGCAGGCTGGCACCGACGACCACCTCGCCGTGGTCGTCGCGCACCCGTATCGACCCGTCACGGCCCAAGAGGTCGAAGTCCATGCTGGCGACGTAGGCGGGCCAGTGCTCGGGGAGCTCCCAACTCACCCCGATGCTGGCGACCGCGCCTCCCTCCATCTCCAGAAGTGCCCACGTGGCGTCGACCACCCCGAACTCCTCGTGCATGGCGCCACGTGACCCGGCGGCACGGACGGACATCGGCCGGCGTGGCGCCAGGTACCACAGCAGCAGGTCGACGACGTAGGTCAGCGTGTTGATCGACGGCGTGGTCTCCGGGGCGCGCGACATCACCGCCCGGGCGACGGCCCGGGTGAGATAGATCGAGGCCCGAGCACTGGTGACCTCGCCGACGTAGCCCTGGGCGACGTGCTCCTTCATGGCGAGGAACGGTCGGCGGAACCGTTGGGTGAAGCCGGTGAACAACGGGACCCGCCGATCCTCGGCGGCGCCCAAGATCTTGGCGGCGTCCTCCGGGCTCACGGCGAAGGGCTTCTCGACCAGCGTGGGCCTGCCCTCGGCGATCGCCGCCAGCGCCGGCCCGAGATGCGCGTTCTCGGTGGTGGCGACGATGACCGCCCCGACCTCGGGGCGGCCCACCAGCTCGTCGACGTCGGCGGACCAGGCGTCGGCCCCGCAATCCTCTGCCAGGCGACGGGCCTTGGCCTCGTCGACGTCGCACACGCCGAGGAAGCCCACCGACGGGTGCCGGCGCAGGATCTTCGCGCGGAGGGTGCCGATGGTGCCGGCACCCACCACGAGCACTCCGAGCTTGCCTGGGTCGACGGGGGCCATCGCTATGCCTCGCTCTCGTTCGACGTGGCAGGTCGGCTGGCGGTCGCGGCATGCGCCCGGGCCAGGACGGCCCGCGAGACTCGGGCCACCGCGTAGTCCACCATGCGGCCGTCGACGGCGATCGACGCCGATCCCTGCGCCACCGCCTTCTCGAACTCGTCGACGATGCGCCGGCTCTTCGCGACGACCTCCGGTGAGGGGGTGAAGACCTCGTTGATCACCGCGACCTGCTGGGGGTGGATGGCCACCTTGCCGACGTAGCCCAGCCGGCGGGCAAGGAGGCACTCGGTCCTGAGCCCGTCCAGGTTTCGAAAGTCCATGAAGACGGCTTCCATCGGCTCCTCCACACCTGCGGCCCGAGCCGCCATGAGCACGCTCGCCCGGGCGGTCAGCAGGCCCGTTCCCTCCGGGGACCACTCGCAGCCGAGGTCGGCCACCAGGTCGCCCTCCTCGCCCGAGCCGAACAGGATCGTCCGGACCCGGAGACTGGCCCGGCACAGGTCGTAGGTGGCGAGCACCCCGCTGGCGCTCTCGACGAGCGGCACGATGGCCGTTGACCCTCGCTCGCCGCCGCCGGCGATCTCGAGCGCCGTCAGCGCCCCGTCGATCCGCTGGATCGTCGCCGGGTCCTCGGCCTTCGGGAGCACCACCCCGGCGACCCCGCGGGACCCCGCCGCCGTCACGTCCTCCCACAGATGCCCGGTGTCGGCTCCGTTCACCCGCACGAAGAGCGGCACGGGCAGCGCCTCGATCCCTGCCAGGTTGTCCCGCGCCGCTCCCTTCGACGCTTCGGGGACGGAGTCCTCGAGGTCGAAGATGAGGGCGTCCACGCCGGAAGCCAAGGCCTTTACGACCAGGTCCGGCCGGTTGCCGGGCACGAACAGCATCGACCTCATCTCGGGCATCCCTCCTTCTTCGACCCTCGGCTCACTTCGGCCCTCGCCGGCCCTCGTCCGCCTTCGGCCTTCTTCGGCCCTGCGAGACGGCGACCGGGCGCACCGGTCGTACCACGGTCACTTCACCGCCATCGGGTTGAGCGGCGAACCGACCGCCTGGGTGAACGGCAGCGGCTTCTCCTCCCGGATCCTCCGGCGCGACTACGGGCCGCACGTGCGTCGGTACTTGTGGGGCGGGCATTTCTGGTCCCGCTCGTACTACGTCGGCACGACCGGAGGCGCGCCGCTCGAGGCGGTACGCCGTTACATCGAAGGTCAGCGGCGCCGGTTCGCTGACGGCGGTTCGCCTCCCGCCTGAAGGCGGGAGCACTCTCGCATGTGTTCAGGTAGATCTTGCCCTGGTGGACCACATGGGCCAGCGAGTCCCATTGGGTCCCGCACTGCAGCGGCATGATCACGATGTCGTCGGTGCTGGCGAAGTGGCGGTCGACACCACCGAAGAAGTCACGGATCGACGAGCCGACCAGGGCGTCGGCACCGTCGCGGGTCATGAGGTGGATGGGGTTGAACCGGCCGAGGACCCCGCTCTGCGGCCCGTGCTCGTCGTAGGGGAGGGCCAGCGAGAACGGCGTGCCCTTGCGTACGAGCCGGCTCGCCGCGACCACGTCCTCGGGCGTCACGTGGTTGAGGGTGCCGCGCTGGTCGTCGTCTCCCCAGCGGCCCCAGTTCGAGTACCGCTCGCACAGCTCGAGCACGTCGGCGATGCCCGGCACCCCCGGTGCACCGGCGCCCTTCCCGGCACGCGTCATCTCACAGACCCATCGTCTTCGCGATGATGTTGCGCTGGATCTCCGAGGTGCCGGCACCGATGACGCCGAGGCGCGACTCCCGGAAGTGGCGCTGGATGTCGAAGTCCATCGTGTAGCCGTAGCCGCCGAAGACCTGGAGGCCCATGTCGGCGATGGCCTTGTAGGCCTCGGACACGTAGAGCTTCAAGGTGGCCGCGTCCCTCGGGGTGGCCCGGCCGCGGTCGAGACGGTAGGCGAAGCGGTAGACGAGCATGCGCGAGACGTCCGCCATGACCTGCATGTCGGCAAGCTTGTGGCTGACTGCCTGGAACGTGCCGATCGAGCGGCCGAACTGCTGGCGCTCGCCTGCGTACGCCAAGGCGTCGGCCAGGGCCGCCTGGGCAGCGCCGGCACGGGCCGCCGACAGGCACAGGCGCTCGTACTGGAGCATGTCGGTGACGACCCGCCACCCCTCGCCGGGAGCCCCGACCGCGTTGTCCCGCGGCACCTCCACGTCCTCGAAGGACAGAAGGGTCGTACCGAGGGGCCAGTGCCCGAGGGTGTCGATGGGCGACGCGGTGAGACCCGGTGCGTCCGTCGGGACGAGCACGGCCGTGATGCCGCCGTGCTTTTCCTCCGACGTGCGTGCTGCCACCATCACGTAGTCCGACACCCGGAAGCCCGAGCAGAACACCTTCTGCCCGTTGATGCGGTAGCGGTCGCCGACCTCGGCAGCCCGCGTCGTGAGCGCGGCGGCGTCCGACCCGGACTCCGGCTCGGTGAGGGCGAAGCACACGGAGATCTCGCCGCTCGCGACGAGGGGCAGCAGCTCCTCCTTCTGGGTCCGGGTCCCGTGGGCGCCGAGCGCGTGCCCGCCGTGGCTCACGTTGCGGAAGACCCAGAAGGCCAAGTCCAAGAAGCCCCGGCCAAGCTCCTCCAAGAGGATGGCCACGTCGACCGCCGAGGCGCCCGACCCTCCGTACTCGGTCGGGATGTTGAGCCCGAGGCAGCCCAAGCCGGCCAGCGCCTCGAACGCCTCGCGTGGCGGGCGACGCTCGGCGTCGCACTCGCGGACGTAGTCCCTCCCGAAGCGCTTCTCGAAGAGCTCGCGGACCGAGGCGCGGAACATCTCCTGCTCTTCGCTGAACTCCAGGTCCATCCTCAGCTCCTCGGCTCATGGATACCACAGCGGACTCATGATCCCTTGCCGTGGCCCCTCGGCTGGGCGCGCGCCGCATGCCCGCGTGGGTTCGTGCTAGCAGGCGGCCCGAATGCGTCAGTCGGGAACGTCGACCGTGTCGACCGTGTCGACCGTGTCGATCACGCCGACCGTGCCGATCACGCCGAAGGTCTGCTGGTCGTGTCCGAGGTGAAGGTCTTCTTCCATGTCGAGAGGCTCAACAGACCCCAGGGGTGAACGTTCTTGTAGATCCGTATCGGCACATCGCGCGCCGACCCTGTCTTGTCCTCGATCTTGCAGAGGTAGACGTTCTCGAGCGGTGCGTAGGTCGCTCTTGTGATGGAGAACGGACCCACGGGAGCGACGACCTTCACGCTCGCCAACACGTTCGCCAGCTCCTTCTCGCTCTTGATCACCCCGTCCATCTTCTTCAGAGCGGACACCAGGATCTCGGCGTCGGTGTAGGCGCTCTCCGAGAGGCCTGTGGGCCAGACCCCGTACGCCTTGTGGTACGCGGTCGTGAAGGCTTTGTTGACCTTGCCGGAGATCTCTGTGCAGTACTGGGACACCCCATAGGACTTCGGCGCCGTGGCCGCCGCCACTGTGACGGTGGAGAGCACCGACTGGTCGATCGTGCTCGCCATCCCGAGCACGCCGACCTTCGTCGTGAGTCCGTAGGCCTTCATCTGCGAATAGAAGTTGGTCCCTTGGGGTCCCAGAAGCTCGGTGAACACCGCTTGGGTCGTCGACGGGATCTCCGAGACGTACGTCGAGACGTCGGCCCGTGTCACCGGGACCCAGATGGTCTTTGTGATCGTGCCGCCCAGCTTCGTGAACTCCTTGTCGAACCCGCCGACGCTTTCCCAGCCGTAGTTGTAGTCGTCGGCCAGCGTCGTGATGTGGTGCCAGTGCATGGTGTCGTAGGCCCACTTGGCCCCCTCGGTGGCGACCTGCGTCGGCGTGTAGCCGGTGACGAAGCCGGCCTTGGATTGCACGTCCGCCTTGATCTGTGTGTACCCGGACGTGGCGTAGGTCAGTTGCGGCACATCGCGAGACAACACGTACGGAGCAACGGCCGCGAGAAGGTTCCCCAACAATGGTCCCAAGATGACGCTGGCATGGTATGTCTCGACCGCCCTCTTGGCTGCGCTCAAGGCGATCGTCGGTGTGCTCTCGCTGTTCAGGTAGCTCGCCTCGATCTTGTGCCCGTCGACCGTGTCGCCGAACACCCCGAGACCGAGCTTGAACCCCTTGACCTGGGCCATGCCGTCGGCCGCGTCGGCCCCGGTGAGTGTGGCGAGCCACGCGACCGTGATGGGGCTCTTCTTCCCAGCTGCTGGCGCGGCCCTCCTCCCAGCTGCTGCCGCGACGGCTCCCCCGCCGCCCGCCGCGACGTTCCCGGCGGCCAGCGCGCCCACCCCCAGCACCGAAACCACAAGCGCGCTTCGTCTCGCCCAACGATTCAACCGCTTCATCGATTCCCTCCCTGGTTGTCAACGGCCGCAACGCTTCGTCAACGCGGTCCTGTCCGAGCGCATCCGTCCCCAGCGGCCAGCGTGGCTCGGTGCGTCGACCAGATCGCCTCATCGCAGTCCCATATTACGGGACAACTGTACCCGTATTCGGTACAGTCGTATTGTTATGCGTTCGTGCGAGAAGTGTCAAACCTCCGGACTGAGAAGGCGCAGATCATCTGCAACATGTCGATCCCGCCGTGGATCCCGCCGTGAATCTCGCGGGAAGCCGCGTCGAGCGCCGCTCAGGAGCTGCCGGCGGCTCCACCTCGTCGAGCCAGCATCGCTCGCTGGGCCGCCCCGCCTTCGAGCGTCTCTTGGAGGAGACCGAGGGAGGTCCACTGCTGCGGGAACAGGGGCTCCGTCGCCATCCTCAGCGCTCGCTTGGCCGCCACCAGCGCGCCACGGGGATGCTCGGCCATCTGGGCCGCCACCTCCCAGGCTGCGTCCAGCCCGGTCCCGTCGGGGACGACCTGGTCGGCGACGCCGTGGGCGTGGGCGGTGGCGGCGTCCAGGAACGTGCCCGTGAACGCCATCTTCGCGAGGCTCCCCCTGCCGATGAGCGAAGCGAGCGCCAGGAGGCCGCCGCCCGAGGTGATGCCCTGGCCGACCTCGGGCAGGCCGAGCACGGCTCCGGCCTCGACGACCCGGTAGTCGCACATGGCCGCGAGCTCCAGCCCGGCCCCGAGGGCATGCCCGTGGACTGCGGCCACCACAGGGACGGTCACGGCGTGCACGGCGGCCGAGGCGCGGCGCACGGCGGCGAGCACGGCGGCGCTCCCCTCGGGGCCGCTCAGTCGCTCCTTCATGTCGGCCCCGGCGCAGAAGGAGGGGCCTGACCCCCTCAGCACCATCGCCCGCACCGCGCCGTCGTTCGTGACGCGACCGAGCACCGTCTCCAGCTGGGCGGCGAGCGCAGAGCCGACGGCGTTGCGACGCTCGCGCCGCTGCAGGGTGACGACGACGACACCGTCACGGGCGGCGGAACGGGACACGAACCGGCCGCCATCGGCGGTAGCTACCATGCTGACGGACGTCCTCCCGGCAGGTGGGCGACGGCGATCGGCCGCCCGGCATGGGAAGCGCTGACATGCCCTTCGCGGAGAGCGATCATACGGCTCTCGCTGCAGGAACGTGGCACGAACGTGGATGGTCGCCACTGCCTCGTCCTCGACAGGGAGGACGAGGGGACGGGGACGCACACGAGTGGTGCCCCTGTTGGCATCGGACTACGTGGTGCAGGCGTACACCACCAGGCCGGACGCCCTCAGCACGACCGACGACATCTGGCGCAGCCACGTCCCGCGGGCGGGCACCAACCCGGCCGGACACCGGGGCGCCGGCAGCGGGCATCAGGGTGCGTGACTCAGGTCCTGGCACGCTGAACGGGGGTGCCGGCGCCGCGAGCTGCCCGGTGAGGGCCTGCGCGGGCAGCTCAGCCCCCCCAGATCCTGAGCGGGGTGCACGTGGCCAGCCGATCGAAGTCCGCGTCTGCGTGCAGCAACGGCGCGCCGACGCGAATGCACGGTGCCGCGATGAGGCAGTCGAGGGTCTTTCGGATCGTGACACCGGCTCGACGCGCCGAGCGATAGAGGTCCGCGGCGAGGACGAAGTCCTCCAGCCCCTCGAGCCGGAGGATCGGGAAGTCGCGGAGATGTCGCTCGACGATCCGCGCCTCGCGCTCGGTGCGAAGCCCCTGCAGGACTTCGGTGAGGATCACGTCGGTCAGCGCCGCAGGCTCCCCGGATTCGATCAGTTCCACGCACCGATCGGCCTGCGGCGAGGACGAGCCGTTCAGCACGTCGATCCACACGCTCGTGTCGACGACGATCACGGCCGTCCCCGGCGGCTCTCTTCCAGGTCACCGACCCAGTGCACCCGCCCGCGGAGCCGGAGGATCCCGACCCGGCGGTGGCGAGAGACAAGCTCGCGGAGGGCGAGATCGACGGTCTCTCGCTTCGTCTTCGTCCCCACCAGCCGCTGCGCCTCGGAGAGGATCTCGTCGTCGATCTCGATGTTCGTTCGCATACACCACATGATACACATGATGATGTGCACGGGCGTGCCGGATGTGCACGGGCGTGCCGGATGTGCACGGGCGTGCCGGAACAGCCAAGCGGGGCGCGGCGACGCGCTTCCAGGCGACGCGCTTCCAGGCGACGCGAGCCAGGCGCGTCGTTCAGACGTCTGGCTCCCCGAGCACCCCTTCGGCGTCGACGATGCGGTAGGCGTCTCCCTGCTCGGCGAGGAACCGCTGGCACCGGCTGGGTGTCGCTCCGACAAGCGAGCTCCACCTGACCGAGTGCTTCGGGCCGGTCCTCGGCATCATGCGAGCGGGGAGCGTCGACGAGGCCATCGCGCTCCAGAACTCCACGCAATTCGGTTCGACCGGAGGCATCGCGAGCTTGGACGAGCGAGAGGTGGCAGGCTGGGAACGGCACGTGCAGGTGGGAAACGCCTACGTCAATCGGCAGATCACCGGGGCGATCGTCCGGCGCCAGCCCTTCGGGGGGTGGAAACGGTCGTCCATCGGCTCTGGGGCGAAGGCGGGCGGTCCGATCTACGTCGCCAGCTTCGGTTGGTGGTGGAGGGAACCGTGGAACTTCGATCTCGCCGTCGAACTGGACGTCGCGTGCCTCGCAGCAGGGAGCTTCGTCCGAGGCATCGACGATAGCGGGATGGCTGCTGAACGCAACCGGCTCCGCCTCAGGCCCCTCGGGCGGGCGGTGCTCCGACTCGGGACCGTGCCCGATACGCAGGCTCTCGAGCTCTCTCTGAGGGTCGCCAGCCAGCTGGAGGTGCACATCGAGCTGTCTGCTCCTCCAGAGGTGTGCGAGCAGTTGGCCAGGCCGAGCCGGGAGGAATCCGACGAAGAGCTCCTGCGCCGGATGCGTGTGGAGCGACCCGACCGGGTTCGACTGGCCGGCTGCGTTCCGGACCTGCGCCTCGCGTTGCTGGACGCGGGTTGCGAGGTCGACATCGAGCCGCTGGTGGCGCTCGGTCCCTACGAAATGTCGCGATGGTCCCACGAGCAGGCCATCAGCACCACGCAGCACCGGCACGGGAACGTCATGCGGTCGACCGCGTGACGCTCGCCAACAGGAAGCCGTTCCTGGAGCCACGTTCTTTCGCCACCGCATCGCATGGACGGACCCCGCGTGGAACGGGCTATCGACTCGCCCAACCGTTCGGGGGCCCTCGAGCAGCCTGAGATTTCGATGGGCTTCAGTCCGAGATACCGAAAGCAGCGAGGCTGAGACTTCGAGGGAGCTGTTCCTGAGGCCCCGTCGCCTCTCACCGTCGAGACGCCCCGCTACTCCCTCCTCGGGTGTCGTTTGCCAGCGGCAACAGATCAGCTGAGAGGGATGTCTTCTTGAATCCTCCCCACGGCTGAAGCCGGGGGATTCCTGGCTCAGGCAGCCAGGACCGGAGGCTCCGGCCCTGGTCTTGCGCCCTCAGCACCAGCAGGGACGAAACCGGCCC
>JAJZMD010000132.1 GCA_021803085.1 Actinomycetes bacterium | reverse complement strand
ATGGACGGCGCCGGCGACGAGGTTTCAAGACGGGCTCGAGCTCGCCGACAGCTACGCGTTCAACCCGCACAAGTGGCTGCTCACGAACTTCGACTGCGACTGCTTCTACGTGCGCAACCGCGCAGCGCTCACCGATGCGTTGTCCGTGAACCCAGAGTACCTCCAGGGCTCCGCCACCGTTCCCGGTCCGGTGGTCGACTACCGGGACTGGCAGATCCCGCTCGGTCGGCGCTTCCGGGCGCTCAAGCTGTGGTTCGTGGTGCGTACCTACGGAGCTGAAGGCCTCCGCAGCCACTTGCGCAACCATGTGGCGCTCGCTGCGCGCCTCCGAGGCCGCATCGAGGCCGACGATCGGTTCGACTTCTGCGCTCCGCCGGCGCTGAATTTCGTGTCGTTCGCGCATGTCGCGGGGGACGCGGTGACGCAGCGGCTCCTCCGCGACCTCAATGAGACCGGGCGCGTCATGCTGAGCCACACGGTCCTCGGGGGTCGCTATGCGATCCGCTGCTCGATCGGAGGAACCTGGACCCAGGAGCGGCACGTCGACGAGCTGTGGAACTTCATCGACGAGCTGGCGCCGCAAGGCTCGGGCAGTCGAGTGCCACCGCGAGGGAGAAGCTCGGGAGCTTGAGGGGCGCGAGCGACGGCGTGCTCGCGTGCTCAGCGCGGCGTGCTCAGCGCGGCGTGCTCCACCGCGACGAGCCGTGACATCCGTCGTCCACCCTCGACACGCCGCGTTCGGCCGCCGCGCGCGTGGAGGCCGTGATCTCTTCCAGCGCGGCCGACAGGACGAGCTCGGGCACCTCAGGTGTGCGGATGCGTCGTGCGGCAGCGGGGAGCCACGAGAGGTCCCTCTCGACGCGAGCCTTCGCCTGTGCGACCGTCGAATGCCCGCGAAGCCGGCGCCCGCCTCGGAAGACGGGGACCAAGAGCCCCTCCGCCGAGTCCGGTGGCGGCTCGCATCGGCGGGCGAGGACGTCGCAGCGCCCCTCCGTGCGCCAGATCTGCTTCGCTCCTGGAAGGGTCTCTTTCCCGGGGGACAACTTCATGACCGGCCTGCCGTCCAGCTCGACGAGCTTGTAGACCGAGTCCACGTAGGGGGCGTCCGCGACCGTGCCGAAGCGGGTGCCGACGCCGGCCGCGTCGATGGGCGTCCCCGAGGAGGCGAGGTCGTGGAGGAGGTACTCGTCGAGCGAGCCGCTCACGAAGATGCGTACGTGCGAAAGGCCTCGTCGGTCCAGGATGTCGCGGGCTGCACGGGCGAGCTTGTCGACGTCTCCGCTGTCGAGGCGGATGGCGACCCGGTCGGTCAGGCCGAGATCCGCCACGACGCGCGCGGCGGTCTCCACCCCCGAGAGGGTGTCGTAGGTGTCCACGAGGAAGGTGTGAGGGGGCGGCAGGTCCTCGGCGAAGGCTCGGAACGCTTCCGTCTCGGTCGGAAACGCCTCGACGTAGGAGTGGGCCATCGTTCCCGACGCGGCGAGTCCGAGCTGCCGAGCCGCCTCGACGTTGCTCGTCCCTGCGAAACCGGCGATCGCGGACAGCCTCGCGACGGCCATGCCGGCCTCGGTCCCGTGGGTACGTCGCAAGGCGAAGTCGACGAGCTCGATCGGGCCGGCGGCAAGACGGCAGCGCGTCGCTTTCGTGGCGACCGCCGTCTGGAACGTGACTTGGTTCAACAGAGAGGTCTCCACGAGCTGTGCCTCGGGCAGCGGCGCCGTGACTTCGATCAACGGCTCTCCGGCCAGTATCACCCGACCCTCCTCCACGGCCTCCACGTCGCCGGTGAAGCGGAGGCCGCGCAAGGCGTCGACCGTCTCGAGGCTGAAGCCGTGGTGGGCGAGCCACTCGAGGTCCTGGTCTTCGAATCGGAAGCCTTCGAGGTAGTCGAGGCAGTCATCGATGCCCGCAGCGACGAGGAAGCCGCGGTCGGACGGGAGACCGCGCACGTAGAGCGAGAAGGTCGCAGGTGCCGTCATGCCGCGGCGCAGGTAGCTCGCCGCCATGGTCAGCTCGTAGAGGTCGGTGATCAGTGCGCGCCCCATGACGCTCTCACGCTACCGACCTCCAGAGGTCTCGCGGTTTGCCAACCTGCTCGCGAAAATGGTTCCTAGACTCCCGCCGTGCCGACGATCGACTCGAGTTGGGACCGGTGAGCGTTCTCCACGTCGTGGAGACGTACGGCTACGCAGCCGTGTTCGTGCTCGTGGCCGTCGAGAGCCTCGGCGTTCCTCTCCCTGGTGAGACTGCCCTGGTCGCTGCGGCAGGCTATGCAGGGACGCACCCCCACAGACTGGCGATCGGTCTCATCTTCGCCGTCGGGGCGGCGGCGGCGATCCTCGGAGACACCACCGGGTACTGGATCGGCGACAAGGGTGGCTACCGGTTGCTGTACCGCTACGGCCGGTACGTGCGGCTCGACGAGCCGAAGATCAAGGTTGCCCACTATCTGTTCGACCGGCGCGGCGGGGCAGTCGTCTTCTTCGGCCGGTTCGTGTCGGTGCTTCGTACCTATGCTGCGTTCCTCGCTGGCACCACTCGGATGCGTTATCGCCGGTTCCTCGTGTTCAACGCGTCAGGTGGCATCGTCTGGGCGGCAGCGTACGCGTTCATGGCCTACTACGCGGGGTCCTTCCTCTCGAAGGCGTCGGCACCGTTCGAGATCGGGTTCGCCTCCCTCGCAGTCGTCTTCGTCGCGATCGGGTTCTTCGTCGTGCGCAGGCACCTGTCGGCGCTCGTGGAGCGGGCGGAGGCTGCGTACCCCGGGCC
Organism: Actinomycetes bacterium; assembly: GCA_021803085.1. Taxonomy (GTDB): domain Bacteria; phylum Actinomycetota; class Acidimicrobiia; order Acidimicrobiales; family RAAP-2; genus JAJYVT01. Next base: position 11,147 of record JAJZMD010000132.1, on the reverse strand, counting down.
ACTGGTGCGTCCCGACCAGCGCCGAAGATCGGGGGCGCCCGGTCCCGAGCCCGCGGAGGGGGGCACAGGCGGCGGCGGGGACGGACCCGCGCCCGCCTGCCGGGACACCGGTGCCCCGGGCCTTCCGGGCGACCAGTCCTCGGGGTAGCGGTGCGGACGGATCTCGCAGTGACCGGGCCTGGCGACGTCTCGACCGGCGCGGCTGGAGCCGACGCTCTCCCATGCCCCGGGCCGGCCACCGCGCGACCGGACCGGCCCCGGGCGAGCACGGCAGAGCTGCAACCCGGGTGAGGGTCGTCTCTTCTCTATCTCGGGTCGAGCAGGTCGGGGAGGGGGGATTCGAACCCCCGGCCTCGTGCACCCAAAGCACGTGCGCTACCAGGCTGCGCCACTCCCCGGCGGCTGGGCATCCAGACGCGGCCGTCAATCGTAGGCGCGCGCTCAGGCCTTCTTGCCGAGGATCCTGTTCATCTTCGTGCCGCAGACGGGGCACGACCCCTGGGCAGCACGTCGACCGTTCGCCAGCTCGACCTCCTGGCCCTCGAAGGTCCGCTTCTCCCGGCACTTGACGCAGTACCCCTCGTAGTCCGCCATCGGGTGACTCCTCTCTGATCTCCGGACCTCGGGCACGACCAGGGACACCGGCCGGCGCTTCCCACGCGCCCACCGTCGATCCTGGCGCGCAAGCTAGCCGCCAAGACCTGGGCGTTGTGGGATGGGACCCTGCCAGGGGTCCGGTCCAGGCGGCGAGCAGCGGCCGAGGACCCCACGGCGCGGGGGCGCAGATGCGGCCCGGTAGAGTGAGGGACCCATGCGCGCCACCAGAGAAGCGGTCGAAGGCAACAAGGTCCGCCTGTCGGTGGAAGTCGACGAGACGGAAGTCGACAACGTGCTCGGGGACGCGATCCGGACGCTTTCCCGCCAGGCCAAGGTCCCGGGCTTCCGGCCCGGAAAGGTGCCGCGCCAGGTGCTCGAGGCGCGGATGGGCGGCGCAGCCGCGTTGCGAGCCGAGGCGCTGCGTGAGGCGATCCCGGATTTCTACGCGCGCGCGCTCGCCGAGGTCGAGATCGACCCGATCGCCTCCCCGGAGATCGACATCACCTCGGGCCAGGAGGCGGGGGCACTGGCGTTCGCCGCCGTCGTTCAGGTGCGACCGGTCGTCCCCGTGCCCGGCTACGCGGGGCTGAAGGTGACGGTGCCTTCACTGACGGTCTCCGAGGCGGAGGTCGACGCCCAGCTGGACCGCTTGCGAGAGACCGACGCCGAGCTCGTGGAGGTGGACCGGCCGGCCAGAGACCGCGACCAAGTCACGATCGACGTGCACGGGACGCTGCCCGACGGTGAAGAGGTGATGAGCGCAGACGATCTCGCCTACGAGGTGGGAAGCGGGCGGATCGTGCCGGCCCTCGACGACCAGCTCCGTGGCTCCAAGGTGGGAGACGTGCTCGGCTTCGATGCGGTCGTGCCGGATCAGACGTCGCAAGCGGGTCGCGAGGTCGCATTCCGCGTGCTCGTGAAAGATGTGCACGAGAAGGTGCTGCCGCCGGTCACCGACGAATGGGTGGCGGAAGCATCGGAGTTCGCCACCGTGGAAGAGCTGCGTGCGGACCTGCGCGAGCGCATGGCGCGTGTGAAGATCGTGCAGGCACAACTTGCGCTTCGACAGGGCGCGATCGCGGCGCTCGCGCAATTGGTCGAGGACGACCAGGTTCCAGAGGTGCTCGTCGAGGAGGAAGAGCGGCAGCGACTTCACGATCTCGATCACCGCCTCCAGCAGCAGGGGATCGGCGTCGGTCAGTTCCTCGAGATGACGGGGCAGGACGAAGAAGAGTTTCTCGCGAGTGTCCGCCTCCAAGCGCGAGAGGCGGTGAAGACCGACCTGGCGCTCCGCTCGGTCGCGGAGGAGGAGTCCCTCGAGGTCACCGACGAGGAGCTCGAGTCGGAGCTAGGGGCCATGGCGTCCCGGCTGCAGCTCGAGGCCTCCGTGGTCCGCGAACGCCTCACGCGCGCCGGCCGCATTGCCGCGGTACGCTCGGAGCAGCGGAAGACCAAGGCGCTCGCGTGGCTCCTCGACCACGTCGAAATGGTCGACGAGGCAGGCGCCCCGGTCTCCAGGGACGACTTGCGAGTGGAGCTGAGCACAGGGGCTGCCGCCTCTGTCGGAGGTCCGGAGGAGGGTGTGGGGGGCGTCGGCGGTGGTGCTGCGGTCGAGGCGTCCGAGCAGGCGGTTGCCGAGCCCGGCGCCCGCGTGACCTACGGGGAGAGCGAGGCATGAGCGCATCGCAAGACAACGCATCGCGCGACGAGAGGTGGCGCGCCAGGAATTATCTGGTGCCCACGGTGGTGGAGCAGTCCAACCGGGGGGAGCGTGCCTACGATCTGTACTCGCGTCTGCTGCGCGAGCGGATCATCTTCCTGGGCACGCCCATCGACGACACCGTCGCGAACCTCGTGTGCGCGCAGCTGCTCTTCCTCGAGTCCGAGGAGCCCGACAAGGACATTCACCTCTACATCAACTCGCCCGGCGGCGATATCACGGCGCTGTTCGCAATCTACGACACGATGAAGTACATCAAGCCTGACGTCTCGACGTTCTGTTTCGGACAGGCTGCCTCGGCGGCTGCGGTACTGCTGGGTGCGGGCGCTCACGGCAAGCGCTTCGCACTCCCGCACGCACGAATCCTGCTGCACCAACCGTTTGGGGGGGTCGAAGGCCAGGCGAGCGACATCGAGCTCCAAGCCAAGGAGATCTTGCGGATGCGCGACTTGCTGAACGGGATGCTGGCAGCGGACACGGGGCAGCCATATGAAAAGGTCGGCAAGGACACCGACCGCGACTTCGTGATGACCGCGGAGGAAGCTGTCGCGTATGGCGTGATCGACGAAGTGATCACGGCGCGCGACACCCCAGCACTCGAAGCGGTGGGCGCCGCCTAGCAATTTCGTAAAGGCCGGGCGACCGAGCAGGAGGCGGGCGCATCCCGGACCTGCCGAGCGGACGGCCGAACCAGTCGGGCAGTATCGAGCAACGAGCAGTAGCGGCAGTTCGAGCAGAGGAGAGTGGTAGTGGCGAAGTTCGGCGAGGGGGGGGACCTGGTGAAGTGCAGCTTCTGCGGCAAATCGCAGAAGCAGGTGAAGAAGCTCATCGCCGGGCCTGGCGTCTACATCTGCGACGAGTGCATCGACCTCTGCAACGACATCATCGCGGAGGAGCTCACCGAGACCACCGAGCTCAGCTTCGAGGATCTTCCGAAGCCGCGGGAGATCTTCGACTTCCTGAACGACTACGTCGTCGGCCAGGAGTACGCGAAGAAGATTCTCTCCGTCGCGGTGTACAACCATTACAAGCGCGTGCAGGCAGGGACGCCGGCCGACGACGACGCGGTGGAGCTGGCGAAGTCCAACATCCTGCTGCTCGGTCCAACGGGGTGCGGGAAGACGCTGCTCGCCCAGACGCTCGCACGGATGCTGAACGTGCCTTTTGCCATCGCGGACGCCACTGCGTTGACCGAGGCGGGTTACGTGGGTGAGGACGTCGAGAACATCCTGCTCAAGCTCATCCAGGCTGCTGACTACGACGTGAAGCGTGCTGAGACCGGGATCATCTACATCGACGAGATCGACAAGATCGCCCGTAAGAGCGAGAACCCGTCGATCACCCGAGACGTCTCAGGGGAAGGCGTGCAGCAGGCACTGCTGAAGATCCTCGAGGGGACGACGGCGTCCGTGCCGCCCCAGGGGGGTCGCAAGCATCCCCATCAAGAGTTCATCCAGATCGACACGACCAACATCCTGTTCATCTGTGGCGGGGCGTTCGCGGGCCTCGACAAGATCATCGAGAGCAGGATCGGGCGGAAGGGCATCGGCTTCCGGGCCGAGGTACGCCAGCGAAGCGAGCGCGATGGCACCGAGATCCTTCGCCACGTGCTGCCGGAGGACCTCATGAAGTTCGGGTTGATCCCGGAGTTCATCGGCCGCCTTCCTGTGGTGGGAGCGGTCAGCCAGCTCTACAAGGATGCTCTCATCCGGATCCTCGTCGAGCCGAAGAACGCCCTCACGCGTCAGTACCAGCGGGTGTTCGCGCTCGACGGGATCGAGCTCGAGCTGGTGCCCGACGCGCTCGAGGCTGTCGCGGAACAGGCGCTCCTGCGTGGCACCGGAGCACGCGGCTTGCGCGCGATCCTCGAAGAGGTCCTGCTCGACGTCATGTACGACCTTCCGAGCCGAAGCGATGTGGGAAAGTGCGTTGTCGACCGGGCAGTGGTGCTCGACCGGGTGCATCCCACCCTTGTCCCGCTCGGTGAGTCGACGGTGAAGGCTGCCAACCGGAGCCGCCGGGCAGCATCCTGAACGGCTGCAACCCACCACAGTGCCAGCATTCTCCTCTCTAAAGGACGCGCTCGTCTGGCTCGACGGCCACATCGACTTCGAGTCGAAGGTGCCGAGCCGGCGGTCTCTGCCGACGCTCGATCGCATGCGCGAGCTCATGACGATGCTCGGCGACCCCCAGCGTGCCTACCCCGCCATCCACTTGACCGGCACGAACGGCAAGGGATCGACCGCCGCGATGGTGACGGCGCTCTTGGGTGCGCGCGGGCTCTCGGTCGGCACGTACACGAGCCCGAACCTGGAGAGCGTGAACGAGCGGATCTCGCGTGCCGGCGCGCCGATCGACGACTTCTCCTTCGCCGAGGTGCTGCACCTCCTGTCGTTGATCGAGTCCTCGCTCTCCGACCGGCCGACCCGCTTCGAGGTGCTCACGGCGGCGGGGTTGTCGTGGTTCGCCGACGTTGCAGTGGACGCGGCAGTGGTCGAGGTCGGCGTGGGCGGTACGTGGGACGCGACCAATGTGGTCGACGGGGTCGTCGCGGTGCTCACGAACGTGAGCTACGACCACACCGATATCCTGGGCCCGACGTTGGAGGGAATCGCGCGCGACAAGTCCGGCATCGTGAAACCAGGGAGCGTCGCCGTGGTCGGGGAGGGGGATCCGGACCTGGTCGCCCTGATCCGTTCGGTGGCCGAGAAGGCGGGTGCCGCCCAGGTGTGGGTGCGCGGCGAGGAGTTCGACTGCACGAGCAACCGGCTCGCCGTCGGTGGGCGATTGGTGGACCTTCGGACGCCTGGCGCGGCGTACCACGACGTGTTGGTGCCGCTGCACGGCGAGCACCAGGGGCTGAACGCCGCATGCGCCCTGGCGGCGGTGGAGGCATTCTTCGAGGCTCCATTGGACCCCGAGGTGGTGGCCGAAGGGTTCGCCAGGGTGTCGGTGCCGGGGCGCCTCGAGGTGGTGGGTCGCAGGCCCTTGTGCATTCTCGACGGCGCCCACAACGTCGCCGGCGTCCGGGTCCTCTCGAGGGCGCTCCAGGACTTCGCCGTCACCGGCAGGTCCGTCGCGGTCGTCGGGATGCTCACCGGACGAGATCCCTTCGCGATGCTCGGACCCGTCGCAGCCGCCGGCGTCCGCATGCTCGTGGCGTGCGCGCCGGTGTCGCCGAGAGCCCAGCCGGCCGAGGGCGTGGCAGAAGCGGCGCGGGCGGCGGGCATGGAGGTGGTCGTGGCGGGCTCCGTCGGGGAGGCCGTCTCGGTTGCCCAGGGGCTGGCGGGTGAAGATGGGCTCGTCGTGATCGCCGGCTCCCTGTACGTGGTGGCGGAGGCCCGCGCCGTCCTCGTCGAGCGACCTGGGCAGCCGACGAGCGCGCCCCCGGGCCACTGACGGGTCCCGCGGAGCCGCATCCCGCCGCGCGCAGCCGCATCCCGCCGCGCGGAGCCGCATCCCGCTCGCTCGGCACCTCCGAAGGTCGTTCGCACTTGTCAGCTGCCGACGCCCAGGACGGGCCCTGGTAGGGTTTCCCGCTCGTGACCCGAACGCTCGTCATCGTCAAGCCGGACGGAGTCGAACGTGGGCTCGCTGGCGAGATCCTGTCCCGCCTGGAGCGAAAGGGCCTCCGGCTCGTGGCAGCCGAGCTGAGGGTGATCACGCGTGACGTCGCGGGACGTCACTACGCAGAACACCTGGGCAAGCCCTTCTACGAGGATCTTGTCGCGTTCATCACCCGGTCCCCCGCCCTCGTCATGGTGGTCGAGGGTCCCGACGACGAGACCTTCGCCGTCGTTCGCACCCTGATGGGGGCCACCAACCCCACGCAGGCAGCGCCAGGGACGATCAGGGGAGACCTCGCGATCGAGACGACGGAGAATCTCGTGCACGGCTCGGATTCCCCCGAATCCGCAGCTCGGGAGATAGAGCTCTTCTTTCCAGAGCTGGACTGAAGGCGAGCAGCCGATGTCTTCGGAGGTCAGCCCGGTCGACGTGGTCGCCAGGACGGGCCCGGGCTGCCGGATCCGGCCTGGTCGGCCTTGTGCAGGATGGCGCGTTCTTCTAGCCTTTCGGGAGCTACCCACGATCGGCGGACGCCGTTGAGGTCTCCGACCAGACGTTTCCTGTCGATTCGATCCTCGGAGAGGAGCCCCAGGTCGATGCCCGACAACCGGCTCAACTTCCTCGGCCGCGACATGGCGGTCGACCTCGGCACTGCGAACACGCTCGTGTACGTGCGTGGGCGAGGGATCGTGCTGAACGAGCCCTCGGTCGTCGCGGTCGACGTGAAGGACGGGCGCCCGCTCGCCGTCGGCGCAGAGGCGAAGCGCATGATCGGCCGGACCCCCAGCAACATCCAGGCGATCAGACCCCTGAAGGACGGCGTCATCGCGGACTTCGAGATCTGCGAGAAGATGCTTCGTTATTTCATCCACCGAGTCCACCAGCGCCGGTTCGCGAAACCCCGGATGGTCATCTGCGTGCCGTCGGGCATCACGGGGGTGGAGCAGCGTGCAGTGATGGAGGCCGCCGAGTACGCAGGAGCCCGGAAGGCCTACATCATCGAAGAACCGATGGCCGCTGCGATCGGCGCGGGACTTCCCGTGCACGAGCCGACCGGAAACATGGTCGTCGACATCGGAGGTGGCACCACGGAGGTCGCGGTGATCTCACTGGGCGGCATCGTCACGAGCCAGTCGGTTCGCATCGGCGGTGACGAGCTCGACGAGGCCATCGTGTCCTACGTGAAGAAGGAGTTCAGCCTCGCGCTCGGAGAGCGCACCGCCGAGGAGATCAAGATCGCGCTCGGCTCCGCCTTTCCTCTCGAAGAGGAGCTGCACGCGGAGATCCGCGGCCGCGACTTGGTGACCGGCCTCCCCAAGACGGTCGTCGTCTCCACCGAGGAGATCCGACGTGCCATCGACGAGCCGGTCTCCGCGATCGTCGATGCGGTCAAAGTGACCTTGGACCGAACGCCTCCGGAGCTCGCCGCGGACATCATGGAGCAGGGCATCGTGCTCACGGGCGGAGGTGCGCTCCTGCACGGGCTCGAGTCCCGTCTGCAGCACGAGACGGGGATGCCGATCGTGGTGGCGAGGGACCCCTTGAACTGCGTAGCGGTGGGCAGCGGGCAGTGCCTGGAGGAGTTCGAGGCGCTGAAACGCGTCTTGATCACCTCGTCGACCCGCTGACCGACGCGGGTCGGAAGTAGTGAGGGTGGCACGACCTCGGCGCTCGCGCCGGACCCTTGCGACCCTGGTCCTCCTGCTGCTCCTCTCGGTCACCATCATCACGCTCGACGAGACGGGTCGCGCCCACTTCCTCACGTCCGGAATGAGGTCACTGGCGAACGACATCTACTCACCGCTGCGACGTGGAGTGAACGACGTGCTCGACCCGGTCGGCCGATTCTTCGCCGGCGCGATCTACTACGGCTCGCTCGAGCGAGAGAACCAGAAGCTCCAGAACCAGATCCTCGCGATCGAGGGACAGCGGTCGGCCGTCGCGGCCGGCCAGCGGCAGTTGATCGAGCTCGAGCGGCTGCAAGCGACCGACAGGCTGCCGTCGATCGTCTCCCTCCCGGCGGTCGTCGCAGAGGTGACAGCCCAGAACGTCTCGAACTTCGCTGCGACCGTCAACATCGACAAGGGCGGTGACCAAGGCGTCCGCCTGGGTGACCCGGTGGTCGGGCCAGGCGGGCTCGTCGGCGAGGTCGTGACAGTGCATCACGGCAACGCGACCGTCCGGCTGCTCACCGACGGGAAGTCCGAGATCGGCGTGTCGTTCGGCCACCAGCAGCAGGCGACCTTGGAAGGAGCGGGTCCGAGCCGATCGCTCCAGATCCAGTACGTGCCCTCGACAGCGACGGTCTCGCGCGGGGAGCTGATCGAGACCAGCGGACTTCAGGGGGCTGCGCTCCCTCCGGGGATCCCGGTCGCCCGGGTGACGTCCGTTCACAGCGTGGTCGGGGCCGCCGACAAGCAGGTGTGGGCGAAGCCCCTCGCCGACCTGAACGCGTTGAGCTACGTAGAGGTGATCTTGTGGTCCGGCTCGTCGTGAGGGGTGCAGCGGAGCGGTGAGCGGCCATGCCGTCGTCCGGGTGCTTCTCGCCGTCGCCGTCGCGCTGCTCGCCCAGGAGACCGTCGTCCTCGACGTCCGCCTCGGCGGCATGTCGCCGGACATCATGTTCCTCCTGCCCATCGCAGCCGGAGTGGTCGCCGGACCGGTCGAGGGGGCAGCGGTCGGGTTCGTGGCGGGCTTTGCCGCAGATCTGCTCACGCCGACGCCACTCGGGTTGAGCGCCCTGGTCGGGACGGTCGTCGGCTTCGGAGTGGGGGCGATCTCGGGCAGTCTGGTGCGCGAGGTGCGCGGGCTCCCGACCGTGGTCGCGCTCGGCGCGAGCGCGGTCGCGGTCATGCTGTACGCGGTGCTCGGCGCGGTGCTCGGGGAGTCCCAGTTCCTCCATGTGAACCTGGCGCTCGTCGTCGTCGTCGTGGCAGTCCCGAACGCGCTGCTCGCAGGACCGACGGTGCGCCTCATGCGCTGGGCGCTCACGTCGCCCGACGAGCGGTCCGTCGCGGGCGGGATGCGGTGAAGCGCCGCTCCCTCCTCCACCCCTTCCGGAGCGACCGGCTGTTCCCGAGGGCGATCGCACGTGGGAAGCCCCGCTCGGGCGGGGCTCACGCCCGGCGCCGGGCCCACCAACCCCGGATGCGACCGCGCCGCACGGTCAGCGTCGCGGCCCTGGTCGCGTCGCCCGAAGAGGTGCCGGCGCGACCGCGGGTGCGCATGCGCGTGGTGGCTGCGATCGTGTTCGTCCTGTTCGGCGTCATGGTGCTTCGGCTGTGGGATCTGCAGGTCATCGACCGCCACCAGTACGCGGCGGCCGTCAACCAGGATTCGCTGCGGACGGTCACAATCCCGGCGCCTCGGGGGCTCATCGTCGACCGTCAGGACACGGTGCTCGCCGGCAACAAGGTGGAGAACGAGGTCGTGCTCTCGAGGGCTGAAGCCGCTTCGAACCCCTCCATCGTCGGGAAGGTGGCTGCGCTTTGCGGGATCACGCCGGCAGCGGTCCGAGCCGCGCTCACAGACCTCCAGTACAGCCCTTACGAGCCGGTCCCCGTGCTGCAGAGCGCGTCCCCAGCCGTCGTCGAGTACCTGGACGCGCACCAGTCCCAGTTCCCTGGCGTGACAGTCGTCCAGGTGACGGTCCGCGATTATCCGCAGGGTGGGACAACTGGCACTCACGTGCTCGGCTACACAGGGCCCATCACAGCGACATATCTGAAAGCTCATCCGAATGGTGGGTACTCGCAGACGTCCGTGATCGGGAAGACCGGCGTCGAGCTCGAAGCAGAGCCATATCTGCGCGGGAGAGCCGGCCACGAGACACTCGAAGTCACGCCCACGGGCACAGAGGTCGGAGTGGTTCGCAAGACCAGGGCGGTCCAGGGGGACACGGTGGTGCTGAACATCACAAGCGGGCTCCAGAAGAACGTCCAGCAAAACCTCGCCACAGTCATCTTCTCGGACCGTGCCAGGCTCACAGGCGGGACCCACCCCGGCGCGACGAACGGCGCTGCCATCGTGCTCGATGCTCGGACCGGTGCCGTCCTAGCCCTCGCTTCCTACCCCACCTACAGCCTCACAGAGTGGGTCGGCGGGATCTCGACGTCCAATTACGACGCTCTGCGCGCGGGCTGCACCGTCGCGACAGGCGGATGCCCCCTGAACGACTACGCGATCCAGGGTCTGTACACCCCCGGGTCGACGTTCAAGCTCGCCACCGCCACCGCCGCATTGCAGGCCGGGCTCATCACGCCGACATCGACCAAGGACGACACCGGAGTCTTCACAGTCAGGGCGCACGGCGATCCGACATGCACGTCGGGGTGCACGTTCCACGACGCGACAGCGTTCGACGCCGGGATCATCACAGTTCGGCTGGCTATTACCGAGTCGGACGACTTCTTCTTCTACACACTCGGCCTTCAGTTCTGGCTCTCACGCGCACGTTACGGAAACACAGGGATCCAGAAGGTGGCCCACGAGTACGGCTACGGCAACTTGACGGGCATCGACCTGCCCGGAGAGGTGCAGGGCCGTGTGGACAGCCAGCGGATGCGCGAGAAGCTCCACCAGCTCACACCGAAGAACTACCCGAACACCTCCTGGTACCCGGGGACAAACATCGAGATGGCGTTCGGCCAGGGCGAGACCGTGATCACGCCCATCGAAGAGGCGGTCGCGTACGCGACGTTCGCCGATCACGGGGTCCGTCACCAGCCCGAGGTCGTCGGCGCCGTCGTCTCCCCGAAAGGCAGAGTCGTCAAGCGGGTCGAGCCCAAGGTGACCGGACACGTCTCGCTCACACCCACGGACTACCAGGCGATGCTCCAGGGGTTCATCGGCGCCACCCACACACCGAAAGGGACCGCGTACGGGACGTTCCAGCAGTACTCGAAGGTCCCGAGCTCGTATGTGATCGCGGGGAAGACCGGCACGGCCACAACCGCGACAACACGGTCCGGGCGTGCGCCGAACGCCTGGTTCGTCGGGTTCGGCCCTGTGAGCGGGACAACCCAGTACGTGGTCGCCGTCGCCGTCGCCCAAGGAGGCTACGGGGAGGCCGGTGCAGCACCTGCAGTTGCCAAGATCTTCAACTACCTGTACGCGCACCCGCCGTCCGCATCGCTCGAGCTGCCGACCGCTACGCACCAGCCGAAGCTCGCTCCCCGCACGGCGCCTCTCGCGTCGGGTACGGGGTCGTCGACCACCACGACCACCACCACGACCACGACCACGACCACGACGACGACCACGA
>JAJZMD010000131.1 GCA_021803085.1 Actinomycetes bacterium | reverse complement strand
GGTTGCGTGCCCTCGCCGCTGCCCTCGAGGCACTCGGCCTCCAGGTGGCAGAAGCCGACCCTCGCTGGAAGCGCTGAGCACGACCTCTGGCCCCACGCGGTGTGGGCGGCGGTCGCTTAAGGCGTGGACAACCCACCGATCAACGCCCGTTCGGGCAGCTCAACCCCAAACGTGAAGACCTCACTGTGCGAACCCTCGGTCGCACCGTTACGAACGTGCCGACGGTGCGACCGAGGACGTTCCAATAGCCTCGACCGGTCTCTCACGCGGCGACCGGGTGTCGATGTGCGTGCATGCGACCAGGTGTTTTGTAAGCCTTGTCGCATGGTCAACAGATACGCGTGGACCGGGGCCGCCAATCCGGATGCCGGTCGTCCAGCGACTTCCGAGCGAGAGCTCAGAGCCGACGTGGCTTCGATCGGTCGAATGTGGGTGGACGCTGCCTACGACGATCTCCGTCGAGCGGGCCCGGATCGCGCTGAGCAGATACGCCGCATCCTCGACAGCTACGTCATCCCCTGGTTCAGTCCGCAGACGAGCACGGTCGGCGACATCAGCTACTTCATGGTGCACGAGTGGCTGCTCAACCTGGTTGGCCGTGGAGAGGGTATGTCCGACGACTCTCGTTGGGCGCTAGCGGTCTACGGGCGGTCCCGAACCGGCGGGGAGCTCTCGCTTCGAGAGGTGGCGGCAATGGGTGAGGTGAGCCTGGCCACGGCCCGACGACGTTGGCGCGACGGCGAGCTCACCGGCGCGTACCGTGACGCACACGGACACGTCCGTGTGCCGGAATCGGCGGCGGCTGTACTACGCAAAGCGAAACCGAATCGACCGGTAGGGCTCGCCCAGTCGGTCGTGGTCGACGCCCTGTGGGTGCTCCGCCGGGTCCTGGCGTTCTCCCGGGCGAACGGGTTGGTGCCACCCGGCTTCGATCCCACCGAGGGCTTGGTGGCGCCGGCGCCTGATCCGGCGGTTGCTCGTGCGCGACGCCCGACGTCCCAACCGCGCTTGCTGAACTTTGGGGAGTGCGCACGGATCGCGGCGCACCTTCATCCGGTCCATCAGCTGGTGCTGTGGCTGCAGCGCGTGATGGGGCTTCGAATCTCCGAGGCGTTCGGCGTCTTGGTTGACGACGTCGTCGACCTCGGCGACTCCGGGCTGCTGCTCGTGCGGGGCCAGGGAGGTCGCGATTTCCGGGTGCGCGATGACGACGGCAGTATCGTCGTTGTCCAGCACAAGGAACGGACGAAGACCGAGGCCGGATTGCGAGTGCTTGTCCTACCGTCGAGCATGTTGGAGCTGCTGCGGGTTGCGATCGAGGCATTTCACACCGACCCCGAAACCGACGAGATCGACGAAACCTCGCGTCTCGTACCTGGCCTTCAGACGGCGGATCAGTCCGGTCAGCTGAGCTTCCGCGAGGCCTTCGAGACCGCTGCGACTGCCGAGGGACTGGGCAGCGATGATCTCGGCTTTCGGGTGTCACCACATCTCTTGCGCAAGAGCATCGCGACGGACATCGCGTGGGAGTCGGGAATCGAGAACGAGGTACGTCGGCGCTTCATGGGACATCGAGCAGCCGACGATGTCTTCGGGCGTGTCTATACGCTCGACCACCCCGAACTCACCCCACTCGCAGAGGTAGCACGCGTGCTCGACGAGCTGATCCGAGGTTCAATCGGCTCCCTGCTCGTTCCGACCACTCGGCACATCCACTGGGGTCACTCGCATCGGAACTTCCATCGTGCGGCCCACGCGGAGGCGACGCTTCTTGCAGCCGGTTGGTGGACCGATCCGGACCGCTCTGAGGACCCGTTGTGCGATGCGCAGCGGGTCTCGTCGGAGCTACAGATCGCGGAAACGACCGCCAGGCGCTGGATGCGAGACGGCATTTTGAGGTGTGTAATCGTCCAGGAAAAGGGCGGCGTTCGGCGGCGTTGGGCGCGACTAAGCGAGGTCTGGTCGTTGCGCGATCGGCTGGCTGACCGGATACTCCTGCCGGACCTCGCCGAGGAGCTCGGTGTCCGCTACCACGACCTGTACCGACTTTCCCGTCTCCTCGGCCTCGAGTTAGAGCAGCATCCAACGAGCCGGCAATTCGAGGTGTCATCCGAGGCCGCAGGATGCTTACGCGCCGAACATGCCCGCGTTCGTGGACTGCACGAGCGTTCGATGAAACTGGCGGCAGCGGCACGACAGCTCAACCTCGCGGTGAGCACCGTTGGCTTGATGGTGAAGCGAGGAGAGCTCGACATCGACCCCGAGACGGACAGCAGCAAGGCGCGCTTCATCACCCGCGCCTCGGTGGAGAAGTGTCGAGTCGCTCGTGGCGCCAATTCGCCGAGGGGAAGGCTCGAGCAAGCAACGGTGCCGCTCGCCGACGTCATCCGATTCACCGGGCGCAGCCGGGTTGAACTGCTCGACCTCGTGCGGGCCGGGGTTCTCCAAGAAGTTCCCGGCCGGGGCACGTGCCAGCTCGCCGCGTTGAGCCTGCGTGCCTGGATGAAAGTAAGCGCGTGACATTTACGGACGATCGGCTTTGGTGTAGTACCGGCCGTGCCGAGGGGTTGCCGGTACGAACACGCTGGATCCACCCGAATCGCGCCCTGCACTGTTGCGCGGTGGACTATCGAGGTTGACGGAAAGCGACTCACAGGTCAGGGCAGTAGTGGGCGAGCAACGTCCGCGTTAGCTGCTCGCCGCGCAAGCTGATTGCCTCCACCGATTGTTTGGCCATGGCTTGGAAGTTGGTCGGATATCGGCGCACCTCGTCTGCTGGCACAAGATCGACAACGGGCACCGGAAGCCGCTCATCGGGCATGCCGAGGTAGGCATGGATAAAGCCCTGGATGCGCCCGGCATCCGCCGCCTCGTGAAGGCGCCCGCGCGAGCCATCTTGGGATCGCCGGTAGGTGACGTCGAAGCTGCGTTTGAGGCGCGCGGCCGCGAAGTGCCCAGACGACAGCGGCAGTCGCCCTCGGCCTGCATCGCTGGCAATGATGTAGTCGACCTCGTAGGTGTGGGGGGTATGGGCCGCCGAGCGGCCTGGTTCAAGGACGCTAAGCCCGAGGTTGTCGTACACGCCGCCGTCGGTCAGAAGAACGGCATGCTGTTCGCCAGGGCTGTCGGGATGCCTCTGAAAGGTGTAGGTGCGTTCGACGGCCGGAAGCATGAGTGGAAACGCTCCGCTAGCTGCTACGGCTTCGGTGACGCTGACCTGTTCCGCGATCGTCCCGTAGGCGGAGCAAGAACTTCGAAGGCTTCCGAATCGAACGGCGTTGCTCGTTCGGAGGTCAGTGGCGGTGATCACCGTGGCAAGTCCGGGATGGCTCACGTCCGTCAGCTGCTTGCCTCCCAAGCCGCGGGAGGCCAAGGTGGCGGTCAGCGCGTCGGTCCTGTTGGAAGCCCGAAGCCGGGGCTCGCCGCCACGTCGGAAGGCGAGCACCTTGGCGGCGGTGGCGAGATTGCGTACCAGCGCGTCGGGACGAACCGCTCGGAGCGCCATTTCGAGTTGCAGTCCCCGACGGAGCTGCTCGACCACGAGGGCGTCGAATTCGTCGAAGTCGGCCGGCCCGTAGGCGTAAAAGGCGGTCAGGAGGCTGCCTCCGCTTATGCCGGAGATGACCTGGACTTGTTTCAGGAGGTCTTGATCGTACAGGGCTCGCAGGCAGCCCAGACCAAAGCACGTGGCCCGAAATCCGCCCCCCGAGAGCGCCAAGCCGATGCGGGGTTTGCTCAAGGCCTTGCCGTTCGGCGTCGCAGCCGGCGAGGCCATAGCCGCCTCCGGCGGCGTGGCCCCGGGATGTCCACACGGCATCGCCAGCCACCGGGCCAGGCGGTGGTGCCGTGGCTGGCGGGGACAGGTGGAGCGGCGATCAGCTCGTCGGTGACCTCTCGGGTCGCCAACTGAGCGAAGATGTCCGGAACGAGAGCATCGCCGTCGACCCATCTGGTCCATGTGTGTTCGTCGCCGCCGAGGATCACGACGAGGGCGCGATTCGGGCTCTTCTCCAACGGGGTAACGAGACTGCGCATGGCGAACCTGTCGGTCTTGCTGGGCTCGGCCTTGCCGCAGGGGTGGCTATGCCACATTCCGGCAAACGCAGTCAGCCGACCGCTCCGATCCCGGTGGTGGGTGATGAGGTCCTCGACGCCTTCAACACCATGATCGAAATGGACGGCGGACAAGAGGCTGTCGGGCGGCGGACCTGAGACGTCGTCGATCCAGATGCATCGGCACGCGTCGTCGATTTGGCCGAGGAGGAGCCCGCCGGTCTCGATGTCCGTTCCGCGTAAGCGGGCGCCTCGGCGCACCTCCGCCCGCATGCGAGTGAGCGCGGGCTGGCTGATCCGAACCTCATACCCGCTTACGACGTCGCGGACCACCTCGTCGTTCTCCCAGGTGAACCAGTCGGTCCCCAACGTTGGTGGCCCGACGGCGCCGGACAGCCGGACCACCCCGGCGAGCATCGGCTCCTCCTTCTGGAGCTCCGAGCCCCTCGCCAATCCCTGCAGGCCGGCGTCGAAGAGTGCACCCGCCAGTGCGGCAAGATCCGCCGCCGATCCGATGAACGTGGGTGACGAGCATCCGGGCTCGGGCTGGAAGGTGGTGGCGCGAGGTTCGAGCGGGAAGAGGTCGGAGGAGACGTCGGCCAGTCGCACCGCATGGTGGGTACGACCGGCAATTGCCAAACGCCTCATCACATGACGGCCGGAACCGGTGGACCCTCGGTGCGAGACGGTGACAATTCCTCGGCGGGCGTCATGACCGATCACGACGGACATGACCGGCGGCCAGGCGTCTCGCCGGGTGGCACGGCGGAGTTCAAGCAGGGAGGTGACCGTGTTGTTGGCCGTGGCGTCGATCACGAGGTCGACGTCGGGGGCAGCAGTGTCGTCTGCCAGCAAGACCATCTCGGCGCGACCGATGACCGGTTGGACGGGCTTGTCATCGCGGATGCGGTTCAAGCGCTCGCTGAGGGCCACTGCCTTGGCGACACCGATGTCCTCGTCGCTGTAGGGCTGGCGAACGAGGATGCCGGGGGTGACGACGTCCTCGTCGACCACCCAAAGCGCTGCCACACCGGCGCGGACGCAGAACTCGGCGATCGGGCCACCGAGAGCTCCGCACCCGAGCACAACAACACGACGGCCGCGAAGCCATGCGGTGCTGCTGTCGGCGTCGCGCCGGACCGTGACCTCAGCCCGGGCCTCCATGACCTGCACCCAGGACGTCTCGGTCGTGGCGATCCAGTCGGGCAGGAGCCGCTGTGCGAGGTCACCGAGGCGGGCGAGGGCGGGATGAGCAGAGTCTGCGAAGTTGATGTTCTCGGTGATCAGACGACCAATGTCATCGAACCGCCAGCAGACGAGATGTTGGCGCAGGGCGATGCCCGGCATCCGCCGCGACGGCGTACCCACGAACACGTCGAACGGAAAGGACGTCAGCGCTTCGCCGCCCGGTGCCCGCTGAGAGGCGAGCTCGTAGTTGACCGCCGCCACTTCACCGATCGCAACGAAGAGATCGCTACGCGCCAAGCCGAGCTTTTCGAGGGCGTCGACCAGCGCCCCGGCTCGGCTCGGGTACTCGAAGCTCAGCTCGCCGTTGCAGAGCACGGCGAGCGCGCCGCCGACGGGTCGCCCCTCGTGGCTGGGCGGGAGTTGGCCGGCATTGAAACGGCGCAGCCACTCCTCACGGTTCATCCACTCGATGACGTCCTTGCGATCATCGGAGAGAGCAAGGGTGAGACCGACCACCAGGCGGCACGACGGCGCCACGACTTCGCTGGTGGAACGCTCTTCATGGCCGCGCCCGGCCTCGGCGTCGTACGGGGCGAGCCCTCCCAGGTCGGGGTGAACGACGGTCACCCCGTGGACGCTGGAGGTGTAGGCGACCGGCGGGTGCAGGGGTTGGTCGTCGGGGTCGAGCTCGCCGAGGGCGGCCCGCTCCAGCCACAAGAGGAGCCGCTCCACGAGACCGAACAACCCCGCAGCCGGCACCCACTCAACGGAAGGCGAGGCGAACAGGCAGAGCAGGCAACCCCACTGGACGTGAGGAGTGCCTGCCCAGCGCCGGTGGGGCACGACCACACTGGGGATGGAGAACGGGAAATCGGCCCCGACGTAGAGGACGAATCGCTCGCGGCGTCGCAACCGAATGCCGCCGTTGGCCGCGGCCGTACCGGTGCAATCGAGCGAGATCTCCGTTCGGATCGCGCCTCCGTCGGCGACGACGGGCTCTGAGAGAAGATCGAGGGCACCGCGGGAATCGGCCGCCATCTGGTGGAGCTGGGCAACGGCAAGGAGCTGGCCAGCGCTCGGCGGGGTCACCGCTGGCCGAAGCCGACGGGCTGCTGAGGAGCAGCCTCGTCCCCCCTGGCCGTCACCACCGCCCGGCGCACTTGGTCAAGACCGCCACCCTGCCGTCCGGGCTGGCGCCGGCGTCGGCGGGCGATGACGGTGGCGGCGAGAGCGGCGAGCACACCGATGCCGCCGACCGCCAAGGCGCTGCGCACGTCGACAGATTTGGCGGCCGTCTCGCCCACCTCGTCATCCACCTCGACCAGGGTGAAGCCGTCGGGCCCGACGCCGAAGACGACTGGCCGTGGCGCGTCAGGACTCGGGTACTCCCCGGTGCAGATGAGCGAGTCCGCGATCTCTTCGTATCGGGCACGGGCGAGGAGGTGGGGCGGGTTGTCACCGAGCTTGTTCTTGGCGGGGAACTCGCCGCTGCTCACGACCACGACGGCGTCCCCAGCCTGATGGCGTTCGATCATGTCCAGGATGTCCCGCTTGAGGACCTCGGCGTCGTCCTCGGTCACGTACATCACCTTCTTCGAGCAGTGGTGCGGCGCGAGGAGCACTTCCCAGGTGAGGCGCTCCGGACGTTCGGCGTGCTCGCTGTAGTCGAAGATCTTGGTGATGGTGTCGTAGGCCAGGTCTCCCAGGAGCAGGACGTGTCCCTCGGCTCCGTCGGCGTTCTTGAGCGTGACCTGGATGGCGAGGGAGGTGTCGTTGCGCTCGGCGGCGCAGTCGTCCTTGAACGGGGCGTGGATGAAGGCCTCGAAGCGGTCCGACAGGTCTTCGCCGTCGATGGAGGTCACCGCCTCGCCGGGGTAGCTCAGGTACTCGTTTGGCAGCTCGCTGTAGGCGTGCCTCTCGTGATCGGTGTCGTAGCCCACGACCCTGATGCGCTCCCCCGAGTCGGGGCGCTCGCCGGCGGCGACCGCCTTCTCGACGGCGGCGACGCGTCGCTTGGCCTCCTTGTGGAACGCTTCAGCGTCCGGACAGAGGGGCAGGTCGTGCTCGGTGTACTCCCGCCACAGCCGGGGGGTCACCCAGAGCTCGCCGATGGTGACCTTGCTCAGGAGGTCGGCGAAGCCCAGGCAGTGGTCCATGTCGGCGTGGGTCAGGATGAAGGCTGCCAAGTACGGTCGATCGCCGCGCCGCGGCAGCACCTCGACCAGTCGATCGATGACGGCGGCGACCACCGCGCCGTCGTCGTCGGCCATAGCCATGTCATGGAGGTCGACCTGGATGACGTGCTCGTCGTCGATGACGATCGTGGTGCTGTCGCCGGTGCCCACGGGCCAAAAGACGAGCCCCTGGTCGGGGAGAGAGGTGCTGGTCACAAGGATCTCCAATCAGATATCTGTGCGGCGCGACGCTGGATCGAACCGACTCGGAAAGCACGTGGCCCGTGCCACCGCCTTGCATACGGACAACCGCTCCTCGGTGTCCGCCGCCCGCCCCCGCCCGAGATCGGGGTCATTCGCAGTCCTTGCACACCGTCGACTCCCCCCGGAAGCGGTCCAGCCCCCACTTCAAGAAGCAGACCGAGCACGTCCGGGTAGCGAGCAGTGGGGCGGTCTCGCACCAGCAGTCACCACAGCGAGGACACCTCGGCTCCCTGCAGCGCGGGCAGAGTTGATAGCTGTCCGTGAAGTCGACGTCACACCTACGGCACGTCCCCTCGTAGGACGGGATGATGTCGTCGGCGCTGCGCACCGTCAGGCGTTCCCAGCTCGGTCGATCGGTGAGCAGCGCGAAGACGTAGCCATCGTCGAAGACGGCGTCGCCGAAGAGCAGTTCGCCTGCTTTACCGGAGGCGAACACGACTCGGCTCTGCTCACGAGCAGCGCCGCGCTCTTCGGCCTTGGCGATGAGGCTGTCCGAGCCTTGCGGGGTTCCTCGAGCCACACGATAGGGGTGCCCGACGGCAGCGGTGAAGAGCGCTACGCCGGCCTCGCCGAGCATGATGTAACCGGAGCCGATCAGGCGCTGGGAGGCTCGCACGCAAGTGGCCTCGCGTGAGGCAAGAGTCGCGTGGTACAGGTCGCAGACTGCCCGCGCCGTGGGGCCTCGGGGGTCGATGTGCTGGTCGACGACATCGTCAGGGATCAGCAGCTCCGCGGCGACGGCGTCGGCGATCGCCTCTTCGAGTTCCACTCCACCGTCTTCGAAGGTGGCGAACGCCTCATGCACGTCGGCGTCCAGCTTGACTAGGTGATGCCCGAACTCGTGCAGGGCGGTGAAGCGCCGCCGAGCCCTGCTTGCAGCCTCGGCGACAGTGATCCGCGGTGGCGAGCCTCTTCGGTAGGAACCGTCGACTGAGCAGCCCCCGCGGCCGTGGGTCTCGGGCCGCATCTGAATCTCGATGCCCTGGACGCCGAGCGCCTGGTAGGGATCGGTCGCCAATGCCGACCGAAGGTCGGGCGCGAGATTGCCCACGATGCGCTTGGCGTGCTCTCTTGCGAGCCGGTGCAGGCTAGTCATCGTCGCCTAACGCCTCGGCGATGAGCTGGGTCCAGTCTGGCCGCCCTCGGGAGTGGCCGGTCGTTCGGGCAGCTACCGGGAGCAGCTCGGCAGCGAGCTGTCGCCGGGCAGCGGCCTCGGAGATACCGAACCGGTGGGCTCGCTTCTGGAGATGAGGACGCCAACCCGGGCGCTCGATGGCCTGCGCCATATCCTCGGGGATGCTCGGGGCCCGACTGAAGCGGCGAGGATCGACATCGAGGACTCGGGCGAGGACATCTACCTGGTCATCGGTGGGGACCTTGTGTCCACGGAACAACTCGGTGACGTCGCTTGGCGTGAGGCCAAGGGTCTCGGACAGCGTCGCCACCGAGACGCCGACCTCTTGGGCTCTGGCTCGCAGGTCGATGGGATCGGCCACGTCGTCATCGGTCCATCGAGCAAGAGCTAGACGCCCAACGACGGCGGCCAGGTTGACGTACTCGGGGATTGCGGCATCAATAGAGGACAGCGTCGGCCGTCGCATGCCAGCAGCGCGCTGCAATCGGGCCAGAGCGAGGGAGGCGACTTCGCCAAACGAGACATGAAAGACGCCTATTGGTACCCAGGTGACGAGAGTCGCCCAGGCTTCGACCGCGACCGTAAGGGGGCTGTCCTCGGCGGAGATCAGCACGGCAGCCGTGCCGGTGGAGATGGGCTCTACCACCGCGGGAACGACGCGAACCCGCCCACCCTCCACCTCGAGCACCAATGCAAGCGCAGCATCGTGCTGCCATTCGAGGCGCCAGAGCTCGCCGGGGTGTGGCTCTCCCGCGGGCTGGGTGAATCCGACAGCTAGCGCGAGCGGGGCTGAGGGTGCGACGAGTGTGGGCAGATTCGTCGACCAATTCGCCGGATCCATGTCCGCGAGGAGGGCTCGACAGAGCCCGCAAGCGTCAAGATGCCGACGGATTGCCTCCGTCGCGACGTTGTCGAGTTGACGATCGACGAACTCCGCGAGGTCGAGATCGGTCGGGTGATCCATCAGGGCGTGCGACTCCTCGCTCCGTCGTGCCGGACGCCGTCCGGCACGACGGACATACGGACGACCGACCACGAGTGTCCGGTCACGACTCGTCCCACCGAGCATGGAGGTCGATCAAGGCCCGAACGACCTCGCTCCGGTCGGTGATCCCATCAAGGAGCAATGCCATCCGTCCCTTTAGATCCTCCAGACGGACCTGTGCGGCACTCTTGCCCAATCCGATGCCGCTCTCGCGCGATGCCTGTCGACCTCCGGCGTCGAGGTACGTCATCAAGGTCCGTTCCTCATCGGTGAGCTGATCCCAAATCTCTACGGCCACCACCGTGGCTGATGCGGAGATCGGGGTGGTCCCGGCAGCGATGACACCTGTGTTGCCCTCGTCGTCGAGGCGGTCATCCCAAGGTCGTCGCAGCTGGAGTCGCCGGCCGATGGTCCGAGTGAGCACTTTGAGGGCAACCGGGCCACCGGCCGCGTCCAAGATGGCCGTGCAGAGCGATTCGAAGCTTGCCCGGTCGGTGGGCGGCCCCTCTCGGATGGTGTCTTGTCCCCAAGGCGGGGCGCCCACGGTGAGGGCGGTCGCGACTGCGAGCAGCTCCGTTTCGTCACCGGCCCAACGATCTCGCTCGCAGTGGGGGGCCAGCGCTACGGTCCCCTTGTCCACGAAGATTGCTTCGGGCATGCGTTCGAGAACGGCACGTAGGGTTCGGCGCAGTTTCGGGAGCGGATCCTCTCTCGCCCGGTCGGCAAGGAAGCGCTTGATCGTGGTCCCCAAGAGGCCTCTGACGTGTTGGTCGTCGGTGGCGCTGACGGCGAGCTGGATGAGTCGGGCTGGGCCGCGCCCATCCGCGACGAACTCCGCTAACAGTTCTTCATAGTCCTCGTCGCGCCAGCTGGTGTGCCCCGACGGCGGAGGAACGTGGCGCACCCGGACGCCGGCACGCAGGGCACGGTCTATCAGCGGAAGCGCCTCGTTCCACTCTCCCTGGCGGAGATGCTCGAGGAGCGTCACGACGAACCGACCTGAACCAGATCGACGGGTAGCCGTGCGTTCATCGATCCGTCAGAGTCGTCCATGAGGCGTGCTGGCCATCTCCGTGGACAGGTAGCTCGTTCGAGCCCACGGCATCGGCTACCCGTTGCTCGTCGGTCCGGGGCTGGTACGTCCGACGCTTCACGAGCTGGCTGAAGGCAGGCCGAGAGCGCTGGGGACTCCGTCGTGCGCCCGCAGATCGGCATCAGACCTTGTGTCCGTTCGACCAGGTTGTCGTACGCGAACGGCATAGCTCTCCAACCGCTCCGCACGTCAGCTCGAACCATGGAAGCACCTTCTAGAGTATCAGACTGGTAATCCCGACGATTTCCTGCGATAATCTCGCTATGACAGAGCATAGCCCTGGCCGTGACGCTTCGGTGCTCCTCGCCTTCCGGGGCGAGAACGTCCGGTCGTTCCGCGACGAGTTCGAGCTCTCCTTAGTGGCGTCAGCTCTGGCCGAGAAAGAGGTGGTGCGCCAGGTGTCATGGCGAGAGGGCGGGCGGCCGGTTGGGGTGTTGCCGGCCGCCGGGGTGTTCGGCGCGAACGGATCCGGCAAATCGAACCTCGTGAAGGCGATGGACGACATGCGGGCGCACGTCCTGCACTCTTTCCGGGCGGGGAGCCCCACTGGCGGGATCCCCCGACGGCCGTTCCTGCTCGACCCGGAGGCGCGCCGTGCGCCCTCGCGTTTCGAGGTCGATCTCGTGCTCGCCGGCGTTCGCCACGAGTACGGCTTCGTGCTCGACGACGACCGCGTCCTCGAAGAGTGGGCCTACCGCTACCCACACGGGAAGGCGGCGCTGCTCTTCCGCCGCCAAGGCGACCAGGTCGACCTAGGGGCCGTCGAGCGGGCCAAGGGCCGAGCCGTCACCGAGCTGCTCCGGCCGAACGCACTGTTCCTTTCAACCGCTGCGTCGGCCAACCACGCGGCGCTGCTCCCGCTCTACGGGTGGTTCGGACGCAACCTGCGCCTCGCCGAGGCGCATAGCCGGCCGTTCCGCCAGGCGCTCACGACCCAGCTGCTCGACCAGGACGCCCAGCGCGAACAGGTGCTTGCGCTGCTGCGAGCCGCCGACCTCGGCGTCACCGGGGCAAGGAAACACGACCTCGACCCGGTGATGAAAGATCGCCTCCAGCGCGCCGTGCGGATCCTCGCCGGAGTCGAAGGCGAGCCCGAGGGCTCGGAGGAAGGACCCGCCTTCGCCGAGCTCGGGGTCCGACTCGTCCACCGAGGAGTCGGCGGGGAGGTCGAGCTCGACGCAGGTGACGAGTCGCTGGGCACGCTCGTGTGGTTCGGCCTCGTCGGCCCGGTGGTCGAAGCCCTCGCCGACGGCGCGGTGTTCCTCGCCGACGAGATCGACGCCAGTTTGCACCCCGCCCTCGTCGCCGAGCTGGTCCGCCTGTTCCAGGACCCGGCGACGAACCCTCGACGCGCCCAGCTCGTGTTCAACTCCCACGACGCCACGCTGCTCGGCGACTCGTCGGGGGAACGCCTTCTCGGCCGTGACCAGATTTGGTTCACCGAGAAACGACGAGACGGCAGCACTCGCCTGTACGCCCTCGCTGACCTCGACCCGCGCAAGGAGGAGGCGGTCGGCCGCCGATACCTGTCAGGCCGGTACGGTGCGACGCCGATCCTGTCACGCCAGGAGTTCGACGCCGCTGCCGAGCTCGTCGCCTCCGGCGATCGGACGTGAGCCGCGGCGCGAACGGACCGCCGCGTCGCCGCGTGTCGACGGCCGCACTTCGCCGCGAGCTGCTGCTCTTCGTAGAGGGCCTCCGGACCGAGGAGATCTACCTCGTCGACTGGCATCGCCGCTACAGAGACCGGGTCCGCCTCACCATCGACCCGTACCGCGCCGGCCCGTTCCAGCTGGTCGAGCGAGCGGTGGCGGCGCAGCGAGCCGAGGCCTACGACGCCAGACGAGGAAGGGGCAGGGCCTACGACCAGATCTGGTGCGTGTTCGACCGGGACGAGCACCCCAACTTCGAATCGGCGGTCGATCTCGCCGCTCGACACGGCATCCGCGTCGCCGTGTCGAACCCCTGCATAGAGCTCTGGTTTCTGCTGCACTTCGAGGACCAGACGGCTTTCATTGATCGCCACGAGGCGCAGGCCCGCGCCGAGACGATCCTTTGCTGTTCTAAGGTTCTTAGCCCGGCAGCGCTCGAGTCGCTCGCCGATGGCTACGACGAGGCGAGGCAGCGAGCGATGAGGCTCGACGAGAAGCACCACGGCGACGGGTCGCCACCGGGGAGCAATCCGAGCAGCGGGTTGTGGCGAGTCATTGACCAGGTCCGAGACGCGTGAGCAACTTAGAGGCCGCGCGGATAGGAGATCTTGGTCCTGAGCAGGACTTGTGTGGTGAATTGACCATCCACCGGTCGTGGTGGTGGCCCCGAGACAATCGGGGTGCTCCCAACCACCAAACGACCGAGTGGAGGTACCCCACCATCATGCGCGCGCTGGACCCCGAAGTGAAAGCCATTGTCTGGCAAGCGGTCGAACCGCTCGTACCCGTCCCCGTCGACACCCATCCTCTGGGTCGGCACCGTCGGCGCAAGTCGAACCACGACTGCTTTGAGGTGATGCTCGTGCGGCTCGTGACCGGCTGTTCGTGGGAGGACGCTGAGCGCCTGTGCGGCAACGCCGTCTCCGACACCACGGTGCGTTCGCGCCGCGACGAGTGGATCGCGGCCGGTGTCTTCGACGCGATCGCCGAGGAGGCACTGCGCGCCTACGACAAGGTCATCGGGCTCCTTCTCGACGACGTCGCGGTCGACGGAAGCTTGCACAAAAGTCCTTGTGGAGGCGAGGGAACCGGCAAGAACCCGACCGACAGATCGAAGCTGGGCTGGAAGTGGTCGATCCTTACTGATCGCAACGGGATCCCGATCGGCGTGGCAATCGACGGAGCCAATCGCAACGATTCGGTGCTCTTGGCTCCTACGCTCGACAACACCAAGGCGAAGGGTCTACTCCAAGACGTAGAAACCCTGTGGCTCGATCGCGGCTACGACTCCGACGCGACGCGCGAGCGCCTCAAGGACCGAACAATCACCGACGCGGTCATCGCCAAGAAGCGCAAGCGCGGGACCGCCGCAGGCACGAAGAACA
>JAJZMD010000201.1 GCA_021803085.1 Actinomycetes bacterium | reverse complement strand
GGCTTCCCGCCCCGCACCCCATGCGGGTGAGCCTGGCAAGCGAGAAGCGCGAGCCCATCGGGTGTCCCCACACGCGCCACTCCGTGAGGGATCGAAGGTGCCCCCGACCGGGTCGGCGGGCGCTGCACTTCGAGTCAGTCGAGCTGTCTGGCCACCCCTACGTCTCCACGACGCCCAATCCCAGTGCTCGAGCGGCAGCGGCCAGCGAGGCATCGAAGGTGGCCACCTGTCCGTTCACCTGCTCGGCCGCGAGGAGCACGCAGCAGTCCGGCATCCTGAGACGGGTCGAGGCCCGCAGGCCGGCAAGGCGCACAGGGGAGTCCGCGTGCAGACCGACACCATCGATGCCGAGCTGCGCCAGAGCGGCCATCGCCAACTCGAGCTTGCCAACTCGGTTCGGCCCGACGAGCACTTCTGCCAACGTAAGTCGGCTGGCCGCCAGAGGGGTTGATCCAGCTGCCTCGAGGAGGACCTCGGCCCGGGTGTGATGGCCGTCGTCGGCGTCGAGGTGGGCGATCAGAACCGATGCGTCGATGACGATCACTCGGGCCAATCCCGCCGCAGCTCCTCCAGGTAGCCGGGGCCGTAGACACCGGTGAGCAGGCCGCTCGTGCGCCGGAGGGTCTCTCTTCGTGCGGCCGCCACCTCACCGGCGGTCTCGCCCAAAGCCCGGTAGCCCTCACTGAGCAACCGGAGCACCAGCTTGGCCCGGCTGTCCCGGTCCTCTGGCCAACGCTTCGCTGCGGCGTCGAGCGCTCGAGCGACCTCGTCGGTCTCGGTGATGACATGACGGGGACGGGTGGTGGGCACCCAGGTAAGTGTAGCACCGCGCACAAGGTGCTACACCAGAGCATCACTCGGCGAGGCGTTCTCGACGCGCAGTGACGAGGGAGGCGGCGTCGGTGGCAACACCCATCGGGCGCCCTCGAACGTCGGCATGCCTTCCGCCAGAGGGCACCCTCTATCGCCGGCACGGTGTGGCACATCGCGGGGACAGCAGCGCCACGTGCTTACTGCCGCGAGCATCTCTCGCGGCCCCATCCGGGGTTCGAACAAAGTCCCATCACCTCCATTGCAAGAATCTGCCAGGCGATCCAGCGCGCGGTGCGCTTCTACCTCACGCACGACGCGGTCGACCAGCTTCGGCAAGTCGCGGGCATGATGGACATCGAGGATGTTTCGCGACACCTGCGTGCCGCCGACCGAACGACGTGACGGTTCTCGCCGACACGTCGGTCTGGATCGAGTACCTGCGGCGCGGCAAGGGATCGAAGTCTGCCCGATTGGACGACCTTCTCGTCGCCGGGGAGGTCTTGGTCTGTGGCCCGGTCGTGACCGAATTGCTGGCCGGCGCGAAGTCTCCCGACAGACGGAGGCTCTGGCTTCTGCTAACCGGCTTGCCGTGGGCGGACTTGGGCCCAGTCCAGTGGCAGAGCGTCGGCGAGACGGCGGCGCGTCTACGCGAGCGCGGCCATACCGTCGCTCTCACCGATGTCGAGATCGCGGTTGCGGCTGTCGACTCGTCCGCCCGGCTCTGGACTCGCGATTCGGACTTCAAGCGGGTCCGGTCCGTCCTGCCCACCCTTCAGTTCTTCGATCCCTGAACTCTGCTCCGACGGACTGGCCGCTGCTCCGACGGACTGGCCGCTGCTCCAGCAGAGGAGCGCTGCTGCCGACGCGCTCTCGGTTCTCGTGGCCCCGGACGCGAGTCAGCCCCGCCCCGCACATGGGCGGACGCGGCTTTCGTCGACCGCTGCGCCTCGGAACCCGGGTCTGTCCTGGAGTTTCCAGTGTTGATGAAGAATTGAGCGCGCATAGTGGGCGGCGTGACATGGCCGTCGAACAATCTGGCTGTTGATTGGCGGTGGTCTTTGGCCACCGCGGGTGGAGAGGATCATCGCGGGAGCCGGCAGTTGCTGGATCGCGTGCCCGGAGAGGGCGGGCCATGGAAGAGCGACGTCGGGCGCTCGAGGTGAACGGGCATGGTCGCCACGCGCCTCCTGTTTCCGTGCGTCGCGGATCCACGTCTGAGCGGTTCCCGAGGGCGGTTGGGCCGGGGATATCGGAGCGCTCCCCTGCTCGGTCGCTCGCCGCGTCGCGCACGGACGCGCCACTCCGTGAGACCCGGACCGTCTGCCGGATTGGCGAGCCCGACGGTGCACACGTGGTCGACGGGAGATCTCTGGTGGGTTCTCGATCGGTCGGTTCCAGCAGGCGGACTTCGCGCCGTCGCCGGTATGCGGAGGGACCGACGAAGGTGGCCGGTGGGGCTGGTCGGCGTGCCGCCGAGGGAGCGCCCGCGCGAGCGGGTTACCGGGCAGGCACCCCACTCCACCGGCCACCTCCATCTCGGGGTGCGGAGGTGGAGACGAGAACCGCCTCCTCGCTCCAGGGGGGAGCCGGCGATCGCGCCTTTTCGCCGGGCGCATCGCCGGGCGCATCGCCGGGAGCCGGCACGAGCGGTCTCTCCGGGCGGCGGGTCGATCGGTCTCTCCGCACGGGCCATCCGCGTGGCCGGCGAGGCCCCCCGGACGGACGGACGACTGCGACTCCGAGCGTGCCCGCCGAGACCGTCGTTCCCATCCGTCGCGCTGCGGCCTCGTGGCCCTCAGTTCTTGGTGCCGCGTGACCGGCCGAGCAGGGACGGGCGATCCCGCGAGGACGGGCGATCCCGCGAGGACGGGCGATCCCGCGAAGACGGGCGATCCCGCGAGGACGGGCGACCACGTGAAGAGGACCTCGGGTCGAGGGATCGGCAGCCGAGAGCCCGTGCCATCGGCGCGGTGGAGGGCACCCCGGGCGACCGCGCCCGGAAGCACCCTCGTCGTGGGCGCTCTCGTCTCCGGCGCTGCGGTGCTGGTCGCGCTCGCAGCGCCTGTCGGGCTCGCGTCTGGCGCGGCGCACCGGCCGACTCCCGTCGGGGTGACGCTCGCCGGAGGCTGCAGAGGACAGGCGACCTCCCACCAGCCGAAGGGGAAGGTCCTCGACACGGCGAGCGGTCCGGAGGCACCCGGAGCGACTTCGGCCGACCCGCTCCACGTCGCGCGGGGCGGGACGATCAGCTGGTCGGGGTCGACGCCGGTCGCCTTCAGCGACCACAACTGGTGGGTGCACATCGACGGCTTCCCGGCCCTCTCCGGCAGCTCGGCCAACGGCTCGCACGCCACGAGCGCCGCAGGGGTCCTGCACATCGGCTCGTACCTCCCGTCCTGGCTCGGGCTGACCGGCCTGTACTACGTGAGCGGCCAGATCAGCGGGGCCGGGGGCGCCTGCACCGGGGCGGTCTACGTCTCGTTGACAGGGGACCCTGCGACCGGGCTTGCGATGTGGGCAGGGATCGTCTTCGTGCTCTTTGGCCTCGCACTCTTGGCAGGTGCGCGCCCGAGCTGGCTCGCCCGGTTCCGGGTCGTCCCCACGGGGTCGGTGGTCGCGACACGCCCCCCGCGAAAGCCGGCCACAACGATGCCCACCGGGTCGGTGGTGAAGACACGACCTTCGCACGATCCGGCCACGACAGTGCCCACGGGGTCGGTGGCGGAGACACGTGCCCCGCGGCATGGACCCGCAACCGGCCCGCCTCCGGGGTCGGGCCGAGCCGACGCTGCGCCGCCGGCGGGAGGCAAAGGAGGGACCGGGCCGTGAGCTTCGTGGCCCAGTCGCGCAGGCTCCGCCGTCACCCGATCCAGGGGTTCCTCGGCGGGCTGTTCCTCGGGTTGGGGGCGGTGATCCTCCTCGCCGTCTCAGGGGTCGCCGCGTTCAGCGCGTGGTGGCCCTTCGCCGTGATCGTCGGCGGGTGCGCGATCGTCGGTGTCCTCATCGGGCTGTTCGCGCCGCCACGCGCACCAGCGTGAGCGTGGACGCCGACCTGACCGCCTACCTTGGGCCGATCGACGCGCGCCTCCTCGGCTACCTCGACGAGACGTCCAGCCTCGCCCTCCCGTCGCTCGAGCACCTCTACCGCTACGCGGTCGCCCTCCTCCAGGGGCTCATCCGCCCAGAGGACGTCATGGAGGACTGGGAGGACTTCTTCTACCTGGCAGGGGGATTCGTGTTCGCACACGGGTCCACGCGCCTCACCACACTGGCCCGCGTGTCGTCGGTCCTCTGGGTAGGCCGCGACCAAGGCCCGCTGAGCGAGAGCGACCGGATGCTCCTCGTCGAGCTCACCCGCGAGCTGGGAGAGGCTGTCTGCGCGCGGACGCGCCGGAAGGGCGACGCGCCCACGCGGTGACGGTGACGGTGACGGTGACGGTGACGGCGACGACGACGGTGGGCGACGTGCAGCGACGCGAGCGGCGGCACCTCGTCGCAGGGGCTCGCCTCTGCCTCCACGAGCACCCGCTCCCCGCCTGATCAAGCCCGAGCAGCGCCCGGGCACCCGGGCACCCGGGCACGCCGGACGCGCGTCGGGCACGCCGGACGCGCACCACAGCGGTACGCTGGTGCGAGAGGTGCAGATGGTAC
This sequence comes from Actinomycetes bacterium, assembly GCA_021803085.1. GTDB lineage: Bacteria > Actinomycetota > Acidimicrobiia > Acidimicrobiales > RAAP-2 > JAJYVT01. Next base: position 52,496 of record JAJZMD010000201.1, on the reverse strand, counting down.
GTCGGCACTCCCACGTCGTCCGGCCGTGCGGTACGCCCTGACGAGAGTCCCTGTCTCGTGGGGCTGGTCACGCCCGAGCACGAGATGCCGGCGTGCTGCATCGATGCAGGGGGGTGACGACATGGGCAAGGGATGTGCACGTCGCTGGGCTGTTGCGGCCCTTCTTGTCATGGCCGGGACGGCAGGACCGACGGTCGCCGCGGCGGGCTCGAGTGCGGGAAGCTCATCTGAGGGCGCGCTCCTGGTGAGCCGCACCGCTCCGTCCCCCTGCGGGCGGGCGGTGCTCACGATCTTCCTCGACGTCATCGACAAGGGGGCGACCTACTTCGAGCACGAGCGGCCCCCCGGCGTGCCCCTGCCGCCGGGTGAGGGTGCGAAGAGCCCGCAGGCAGCGGCGCGCATCGTGGCGTCCAGCACCGGCTTCGCGCCGTCTTCCTGCGGGTACGAGACCAGCTCGTTCATCGCCCAGTCCGTCGCGATCCTCGCCGCCTTCGGCGCGCTGGGTGGCAAGAACGGGTTTGCCCAGCTGCACAAGGCCTGGGACGCGCTCCCGGCTGCGAAGAAGAGGGCCGTCGAGCAGGCGATCCTCGACGGCAAGCCGCCCACGCTCAGCGGCTCCTCCCACGGAGGCTTCCCGAAGACGGTGGTCGACTCGGTCCGCGTCGTCTCGCGTTCGGGGAGCACCGCCAAGGTCGCGGTCATCACCCACATGGTCGAGGCGGCCTCCAACTCCTCCACGGACGCCTACGTCGTGTCGATGATCCGCCACCGCTGGTACGTGTCGTCCCTCGCCAACATCGGATGACGGCGTGTGGACCTCCGTCCGTCCGCGCGGAAGCCCTCCACGCTCGTGCCCGGGGACCGGGCGGCGGATGAGGACCGGGCGGCGGATGAGGACCGGGCCGTGACGCGACGCTTCGGCGCGGCGGGACCGGTCGTGGCCGCGGCACTGCTCGTCCTCGGCCTTCTCACCGCCTGGGTGACGACGGGCTCCGCGTCGTCGGTCGGGCCGGAACGGGGCGCCTCGGCGCGCGTCGAGCCGATGTCGGTGAGCTTCGTATCTGCCACCGAGGGCGCGGTGCTCGGCGCGGCGCCGTGCGGGTCGGCGACGTGCACCGCCCTTGCCACCACCTCCGACGGGGGACGCAGCTGGGCCGGCGTGCCGGCTCCGCCCGCCCCCCTCGCCGGCCCTCCGAGCGGGGCTGCCGCCGTCCCGTCCGACGCCGTCGGCACGATCCTGCTCACCCGGACCCACAGCTACGCCTACGGGCCGGGTCTGTGGGTCGCCGCCACGCCTGGCCGCTGGGTGGCGTTGCACCCGGGGGGACCGGTGCTCGATCTCGCCGTGGACGCCGGCACCGTCTGGGCGGTCGTCGCCAGCTGCTGGTCGCAGGACCCCGGCTGCGCGACGCCGTCGCTCCATCTCGCACGCGCCCCGGTGGGCACCGACACCTGGCGGGCGGTGCCAGGCGTCTTCGGCTTCGACGACGCCCAGCTTCTCCTCAAGGGAAGAAACGGCTGGGTGGCGACGTGGCCGCGCCGGCTCCCCTCTCCGGTGACGATCTGGCGCACCACCGATGCCGGCGCCTCCTGGCGCCGGATCCCCGACCCCTGCTACCGGCCGTCCGAGGCGGTCGACCTCGCCGCGCTGGCCTCCCCTGGGGGCTCCACCCTCTTCGAGCTGTGCGCCGGCAACCCCGGAGCCGGCCAGGAGATGAAACAGCTCCTCGTCTCGACCGACGGCGGGACCGCCGCCCGTCCGGTCGCCGCCGGCCCGCTCGAAGGGCTCGTCGCGGGGTTGGCGGCCCCGAGCCCCTCGTTGCTCGTGCTGGCGGCCAGCTCGGGCGCCGGGTTCCTCGACCGCTCCGCCGACGGCGGATCGCACTGGAAGGTCACCACCCTCGACGACGGGGGCGCCGGGTTGTCGGGGCTCTCCTTCGTCAGCCCCTCCGTCGGCGTCGTCGTCGACGGGCGCCCCACGGCCGGGCCGTCGCCCGACCGCCTCCTCATGACCCGCGACGGCGGTCTCACCTGGTCGGTGGTCCCCGTCAGCACGGCGTCCGCGCCGCATTCTGCAGGGCGCGTCGGTCCGGGCGCCGTCTGGCGGGACGCGACGAAGGGGGGCCAGCTGGGCGTCTTCCAGGCGTGCTTCTCCGCGACCGCCCCGGCGAGCGTGGTCCGGGCGTGCATGGCCCGCTACATGGCCGCCCACGGCGCCTCCGCCGCCGCCATCGCGTTCTTCGAGACCACCCAGACCTACCTCATCCGATTCCTCGACACCGGTCGGGTGGACATCGGCTACACGCTCTCGGAGCTCCCGACGGACTGCGGCTGCGTCGACTGGATCCTCCTGAACGGCCGGCCCCCCGACGTGCGCCCCAATGCGCCGTCGCTCACGACCCCTGTCTACGCGCCCCTCCAGCGCGCCTACCGCCTGGCCAGCGGCTACCGCCCCGGATTCGACCCGCTGCTCGTCCTCCAGCCCCCCGACCTCGAGCTGGCGCGCACGCTCCCAGGCGGCACCGAGGAGCTCTGGGTCCAGTTCCCCCTCAACGACGCATGCAACGCGTGCGCCACGCCCTACCGAGCCCGCGCCCTCTACCGGCTCTCACCTGCAGGTGTCCTGACGAGCGTGGTGAGCCTCGGGCCGTGCCGGGCCACCGCCCCGCAGGGAAGCGCCGCGAGCAAGGTCCGCGTCACCGAGCCCGCCTGCCCGCCCGTCGCTTCGAACGACGCCGCGGCCGACGAGCAGATCGCCCTCACCGCCCTGTGCGGGCCGAAGCGTCCGATCCCCACGATCGGCGGTCAGCCGGCCTGCGGCGACTTCCCGACGCGTGCCGAGACGCCGGACGGCCGTCACGGGACGCTCTACGCGATCCAGCTCTGGGCAGCTCCGACCTCTGACAGCGCGAAACCGATCTACTTCTTCGACGGGCGACGGCTGCTGACCGAGAACGCCGCGCTCGCACCGGGCGCGGACGGGCACGACGTGCTGCTGGGCGAGGCCGGCACCGCACGGTTCGCCGTGAGCTACGTGGCGTTCAAGCTCCGCCCGCCGCCGGCGCCCCAGGTGTGCGCCGACGCCGTCGCGTCCGTGACGTTGCGTTGGGTCTACAGCTTCAACGGCCGTGAGATGAAGGTCGCGTCGGGAACCGAGCCGCCGCACGGCTACACGTTCCACTGCACCTGAGCTCCTCGGACGGGCTCCAGCACGCGGGGCCCCCGTCCAGCAACGGACTCAGCCGCCGCTCGCGTTCCCGGCGATCACGTTCCGGCCGATCGCTCTTCCGCCGCCCGAGTTCCCGGTGATCGCGTTCCCGGTGATCGCGTTCCCGGCGATCGCGTTCCCGGCGATCGCGTTCCCGGCGATCACGTTCCCGGCGGCGCCGGCCGTGACTCCGGCCGTGACGCCGGCCGTGACGCCGGTTGCGGGCGGCCCTCGCCGTGCCGGGTGCCGCTGAGGAGGCGTCGACGGATGCACCGGAACCCGGCCGAGACGCGCGGCACCCACGCCTCGCGATGACGGCCCCGGACGACCAGCGCGAACGCCGAGCTCGGAGACAACCCGGCCTCGAGTCGCCGGCGTCACGACGTGCCGGGGCAGAGGTGGAGGAGGTGGAGGAGGCGCTGCCACGACCTCCCGACGCGAGACCGGGCCGGCAACGGCTACCCCGGTCCCGTGTGAGCGAGAACGATGCCGATCGATGACGTGCCGGTGTGACAACGCAATGGTGCCCGCCGTGCCGTGCTCCCCTGCCGGCGGTGCGAGAGGTCGAGGAGTCCGTGCCGAGGTGGCAGCGGGGTGTGCGCCTGCGTGAGCCGACGGTGCAGGCGAGTCCTGCGACGTGAGGGTGGCGGACGCCGGGTGGGAGCCCGAGGACGTGGTGGTGGCCGACCCAGGCGCGCGGGGAAGAGGCGAGTCCTGCGACGTGAGGGTGGCAGACGCCGGGTGGGAGCCCGAGGACGTGCGCGGCGTGCTCTTGTCCGTCAAGACCACGTTCTCGGCGCCCTGCCGCTCCGGGCGTCCTGCGGTGGACGGAGCGGTGGTGCCCACCGCCTCGGACGGGCGCACACCCTGCTGCGCCGCGAGGGCCCTCGACCCTGGCCCGACACCCGCACCTGCGTCGTGTGCGGAATTCCCCTGAGCAAATCCGGGACCGAGGTGCCCAGGCGCGCAGGAGATGCCGAGTGTCCGACATGCGGGAAGCCGCGGGACACGTGTGGAGGACCCCGACGCCCACAAGACCGCCGCGGTGCTCCCTGCGAGACCGAATGCGACGAACCCGCACGCCAGCGTGGCCAGCGTGCCTGTGCGCCCCTTCATCGGCGTCACCCCCTCTGACCCACAGAAGACGGTAGCGCACCTCGGGGAACGGCATTCGGTCGCGCCGATCGTCTCGAGTATGTCCTGCTCAACTGGCCGCAGGGCCCCCGGGACTGCCGAGATCAGCTCCGCATGGCGGCGCTGCGTCTCGAGGCGTCAGACGGTCACGGACGAGCGGGCGCGGCGAGGACGAACCTCACTGACGCACGAGCTCCGCGGGAGAAGTGCGTGCTCGGGCGCCGCCCGCCAACCATCGTCAATGGGGTCTATGGGCGTCTACGGGCGGTGAGCGCGCGCGTAGCCCTCGAGCTCCTCGGACAACGCGACCAGAAAGACGCGGTCTGCGTCGGTGAACTGGACGTCGCGCCCGACCACCGCGCTGAAGACGGTGGCTTGGTCGTAGAGCCCGCGGAGCTCGTCGCTGCCATGCACCACGACGAACGCTGCCGCGAGCGGGTAGAAGTCCGCCCAGTCCTGGAGCGCGAGAGCGGGCGTCATGGAGCCCTCCGACAACGCCACCGCGAAGCGCTGGAGCCGCCACACGGTCTCCGACGACAGGTCTCCGTCGTCGCCGAGAAAGCCGACCAGGCGCTCGTCGACGGCATCGAGGTAGGTGGCAGGGTCGTCGCTCACGCAGCCCATCTTTGCCAACCGGCCCGCGTCTTGCACGTCCGTGCTCCCCGCCGGGGGCACGACCCAGGAGTGCTCGAGATGCGGTGCGAAAGCCAAGCCCCGCATCGAGCTCTCGGACCGGGTCTATCGGTGCCACGCGTGCGGGCTCGTGATCGAGCGCGACCGCAACTCGGCGTGGAACCTCGACCCGCGCCATCCTCGCAACCGGTTGGGCCGTACCGGTGTGGGCGACGACGGCAGCAAGCCCAGTCTGCGAGAGCGCAGTGGCGAGCATCTCTTGCTGGGCCGACCGGGCGGACTCGAGCGTGGGCACCGCGATCAGCTCGATCGACCCTGCTACGACCGGCGCGAGCCCCTTTGCACCGAGTACACGGCGGCCTCTCCCGGTGTCGCGACCACGGCCGCCTTCACCGCCGCGATCGAGGCCGCCGTCGCAGGGTCAACGGCAGAGGAGGCCGGGTGCGCGCGCAGGTGGACGATCGGGCTCGCGAGTGCCAGGCCGCGCCTTTCCGGGGGTCCGGGCGGTGGACCGGGATCCAGAACACGTAGCCCGCGATCCCGAGGCCCACGAGGACGACTGCGGTCACCGCGCGGATCACGAGTTGATCCGGCACCTCAGCACGCTACCAACGGGCTGATCAGCCGAGCCTGTCTCCTGGCTGTGCAGACGCGTCGGGATCGACCAGCAGCACGGCGTCTCCGCGATAGGTGCCCAGCGTCAGCACCTCGGAACGGAACGGGCCGATCTGGCGCGGCGGGAAGTTGACGACGGCGAGCACGAGCCTCCCGATGAGGTCCTCTCTCGCATAGTTCGTGATCTGGGCGGAAGAGAACCTCTCGCCGATCTCCGGACCGAATTCGATCCGGAGCTTCCACGCCGGCTTGCGGGCCTCGGGGAAGTCCAGCACCTCGACGATCCGCCCGACCCGCACGTCGACCTTCGCGAAGTCCTCCCACTCGATCATCGAGAGGAGAGCGTACGAGCCGGGCCGGCAGGCTGACCGCCCGCTCTTCCATGGACCGTCACCCAACCCGTGCGCAAACGTGAGCATGGTCAGGCAGCCTCGCCTTGCGACGAGGCGGTGACGGTCCTGCCCGGTCTCCCGGTGCCGTCTTCGCGCTTCATCGGGGCGTCCGGCCGCCACGATCGGCCGCAGGATGCTTCGCCCGATGGCTGACGGATCGTTTGCCTGACCATTCCCAGATGCTCGCCGAGCATCTTGGGACCTGCGGCAGGCTGGTGCGTACTGCCGATTCGGAATTCACCCGCCATGACACCTGGAAATCGGGCGGTCGATCGATGCTCGCACTAGAGATGCAGTCGTGGACGCGACCATGCGGCTGCGCGGCTCCGGCGGGGCGGCAGATCCACCAAGCGGTCGCCACCGTCCTTGCGCGGACAGGGACGACATCACGTTCTCACGCAGGTTGGCCATCGACCATAAGAGGAAAGGGTGCAACGTATTCGGGCAAGGTCGGCTCAGCGATCCCCCGCCCAGGGCCGATGACAAGGGATGATGATCCGGGCACCGGGCCCGCCGGGTCCCGCCGTTCGGCTCGACCTGGAGCTCGGGATGACCCGATCCGGCTCAAAGGACGCCGACGGCGAAGCAGGGCGGCGCCCAATGCACGCGTGGCTGGCTTGCCTCGACGTGGGTCCACCAAGCGTCGGATCCGTCCTACGGGGGCACAATGCTCACCTACAGCTCTTCGACAGCAAATATGAGGGGATGCGGCGAAAGTCCGCATGCGCGTGTAGAGTTATGGGGTATGGCGACCCCCACTGCTAGCAAGAGAAGGACCCGCAGGCCGGGTCCGATGTCCGATTCGCACAAGGCGGCGCTGGCAAAGGGCCGTGAAGAAGGCCGGATCGTCCGCGCCTACCTCGAAGCCTTGGAGACCACCAAGCCGCGCCGAGGGCGGAAGCGCACGGTCGAGTCGATCCGCAAGAAGCTCGCAGCGATCGAAAAGGAGCTCGCCTCGGCGAGCCCCCTGAGCCGGCTCCACCTGGTGCAGGAGCAGCGCGACCTCGAGGCCGAGCTCGCGCACTCCGGGCAGTCCGTGGACGTGGCCGCGCTGGAGAAGGACTTCATCAGGGTGGCGAAGGACTACAGCGCCCGTAAGGGGCTCTCGTACTCGGCGTGGCGCGCGGTCGGCGTCAGTGCGCAGGTGCTCGAGAAGGCGAGCATCCCCCGGACCCGCAACTGAGGCGTTCACCGGCTGGAGCCCTCTACCGGAAGTCGCGGGACCCGGGGACCGGCCCGAGCGCGATCGGTTCGAACCGCTCGGCCACGACGTTCACCGCACCTTGCGCGCGTTCCATGCGCCCCTTCACGATCAGCGCAGGCGAGGTCCTCGCAACGGCGCGCCAACGCGCCCACGCGCCCGTCGAGCACACGACGTTCACCATCCCGGTCTCGTCCTCCAGGTTCAAGAAGACCGCGCCGCGTGCGGTCTCGGGCTGCTGGCGGTGGGTCACCACCCCGGCCACGACCACCTTGGGAGAAGGCGAGGACGAGGAGGCGCTCTCCACTGCCTGTGCGATCGTCGCCACGCCGCGGCGCGTGAGCTCGGGGCGGGCGAGCTCGATGGCGGTGCGCTCCGGGGTCACCCCGATCGACCACAGGTCGTCCCTCACCTCCTCTACAGCCGAGCGCGGGGGGAGCGGGGGGGCGACCGCGCCGGTCACGACTCCCGGGAGGCGTCCGGGGGTCGCCTGTGCGGCCGCGCCCGCCGTCCAGACGAGCGCGCGGCGGTCCGCCGCGCCGACAGGCCCGTCGCGGAGCCCGTCGCGGAGCCCGTCGCGGCGCCCGTCGGCAGGTCCGTCGCGGCGCCCGTCGCGGAGCCCGTCGAGCGCGCCCGCCAGCGCGAGCGCCTCGAGCTGCGCCCGGCTCAGCTTTCCGCGGCGCACGAGGTCCTCCTGGCTCGCCCAGGGCTGGCCGCGCGCCAGGCGGCCGGCGGTCTCCTTCCCGACGAAGCGGACGGAGGCGAGCCCCAGGCGCAACGCCGCCGCGCCGACCGGGGCCGCGCCGGCCCGGCCCACGTTCACGTCGGGCCGCAGCACCGAGATCCCGTGGCGCTTGGCGTCGGCGAGAAGGCTCTGCGGCGACCAGAACCCCATGGGCTGGGCGTTCAGGAGTCCGGCGGTGAAGGCCGCCGGGTGGTGCAGCTTCATCCACGCAGAGGCGTACACGAGCGAGGCGAACGACAAGGAGTGGCTCTCGGGGAAGCCGAAGTTGGCGAAGGCCGAGAGGCTCTCGTAGACCTTCTGCGCCACGTCGTCGGGCACCCCGCGCGCGGCCATTCCCGAGAAGAGCCGCCCGCGCAGCCCCTCCATCCGCTCGTCGGAGCGCTTGTGGCTCATCGCCTGCCGCAGCTCGTCCGCGTCGGAGGGCGTGAACCCGGCGACGTCGACCGCGATCTGCATGAGCTGCTCCTGGAAGAGCGGGACGCCGAGGGTGCGGCGCAGCGCGGGCTCGAGCAGCGGGTGCAGGTAGGCGACGGGCTCTTCGCCGCGGCGCCGCCGGATGTAGGGGTGCACCGCGTGCCCCTGGATCGGGCCGGGCCGGACGAGCGCGACCTCGACTGCGAGGTCGTAGAAGCAGCGCGGCTGGACGCGCGGCAGGGTCCCCATCTGCGCGCGGCTCTCCACCTGGAAGACCCCGACCGTGTCCGCCCGGCACAACAGGTCGTAGACCTCGTCCTCTTGAGGGAGCGCTGCGAGGTCGACCGCCACGCCGTGGTGCGCTGCGACGAGGTCGACCATGTGGTGGAGGGCCTCCAGCATCCCGAGGCCGAGGAGGTCGAACTTCACGAGGCCTGCGGCCGCGCAATCGTCCTTGTCCCATTGCAGCACCGTGCGTGCGGGCATGCGCGCAGGCTCGACGGGGCAGACGTCCACCACCGGGCGGTCGCAGATCACCATGCCGCCCGAGTGGATGCCGAGATGGCGCGGGAAGTCGAGCACCTCGGTGGCCAGGCGTCGCAACGTCGCCGGCACGTCCGCACGCGCCGGGAGCGCGTCGGCGCGCTCGGTCCGCTTGGCCCACCGGTCCACGTCCTCTGCGTCGCAGCCCAGCACCTTGCCCATGTCTCGCAAGGCGGAGCGGGGCCGGTACGTGATCACGTTCGCCACCTGCGCGGCATGGCGGCGGCCGTAGCGCTCGTAGACATACTGGATGATCTCCTCGCGCCGGGTGGACTCGATGTCGAGATCGATGTCGGGCGGCCCGTCCCGTGCGGGTGACAGGAACCGCTCGAAGAGCAGGCCGAGCGAGACCGCGTCGACGAGGGTGATGCCGAGCACGTAGCAGACCGCCGAGGTCGCCGCCGAGCCGCGCCCCTGGCAGTAGACGCCGGTGCGCCGGCACTGCTCCACGATGTCCCAGACGGTGAGGAAGTACCCCGCGTAGCCGAGCGTCGCGATGACAGAGAGCTCGTGATCGAGCCGTTCCCACGCGCCGTCGACGCGCTCGGCGCCGCGGGGGCCGTAGCGGCGGGTCGCGCCCTCCTCCACGAGGTGGCGCAGCCAGCTGTCCTCGTCGTGCCCCGGCGGGACCGGGAAGTCCGGCAGCCTCGGGGCGACCAGCCGGAGGTCGAAGGCGCAGGCGGCGCCGATCTCCGCCGCCTGGGCCACCGCGCCCGGCCAGCGCGCGAAGCGTCGCTCCTGCTCCCCGCCCGTGCGCAGGCACGCGGCGGCCGAGGCCGGGAGCCAGCCGCACAGCTCCTCGAGCCTGCGACGCGATCGCACGGCCGCGAGCGCCGTGGCGAGCGGGAACCTGGCCGGTGACGCGTAGTGGACGTTGTTGGTGGCGACGAGCGCGCAGCCGGCGTGAACTGCGAGCTGCGCGAGCGCGTCGTTGCGCGTGGAATCGAGCGGGTCCCCGTGGTCCCACAGCTCGACCGCGACGTTGCCCCTCCCGAACGCGGCCACGAGCTCGTCGAGGCGGCGGCGTGCCGCGCGCGGCCCCTCCTCGGTCAACGCGGCGGCCACCGCCCCCTTCCTGCACCCCGTGAGGACCTGCCAGTGTCCCTCGTGCGCGTCGGCGAGCGCCGCAAGCGTGAGCGCGGGGCGTCCCTTCCCGCCGCCGCCGAGCCCAGCGTCGGCGATGGTGCGGCTGAGGCGCGCGTAGCCCTGCGGGTCGCGGGCGAGCACCACCAGGTGGGTGCCGCCGGGATCGGGCGCGCCGGTGCGGCCGGGGGCAGGAGCGGGGGTGGGGGGGGGGGCGGGGGTGGGGGCGGGTGAGACCGCCGGCCCCTGCTCGGCTGGGGCGGGGCCGTAGGTGAGCTCCGCACCGAAGACCGTGGGCAGGCCGGCGCGTCGCGCCGCCTCGCTGAAGCGCACGACGCCGTAGAGCCCGTTGTGGTCGGTGAGCGCGAGCGCGGTGAGCCCCAGGGCGGCGGCGGCGACCGCGAGCTCCTCGGGATGGGAGGCGCCGTCGAGGAACGAGAAGTTCGAATGGCAGTGCAGCTCTGCGTAGGGCGTCGTCGGGCGCACGGACTTGGGTCCCCGGTCTCTCTTCCCCGGTCTCTCCCCGGTCTCTCTTCCCCGGTCTCTCCCCGGTCTCTCTTCCCGGGGTCTCTGCCCGGTCTCTCTTCCCGGGGTCTCTCCCCGGTCTCTCTTCCCGGGGTCTCTCCCGGGTCTCTCCCCGGTCTCGGTCGCAGACCGGTCAGTCGTAGACGGCCTCGACCCGCCAGCGGCCCCGCTCGGTCACGAGGAGCCACCCCGTGCCGTCAGCCGTCAGGACCTGCAGTCGCGCCACACGACGGCGGGCCCTCGACCACCACCGCTCCTCCACCGGCCACGGCGCGCTCCACGCGGTGACGGGCGTCCACCGGTCGCCGGCGACCGAGAGCCGCACCGGTGCTCCCGTGAGCAACCCCCTGGCGGTGACCCCGACGGGGGCTCCGGCGCCGTCGGCCATCTCGACGGGGGGCGCTCCCGCCGTCACCCGTGCAGGGGCCGGCGGAGGGAGCCGTCCCGGCCAGGGCGGCTCAGGGGGAGACCTCCGGCGCGCTGTCTTCGGCTCGCGCGCCGCGGCCGGGGGGCTCCAGGGCACGAGCCGGCAGCGGTCCGCCGGCCCGCGACCGCCCTCGAGCACGGGAACCATGACCGCCTCGACACCCAGCCGCCGCTGGAGCGCGACCAGCACCTCGCCGGCGCGCTCGTCGGCCGCGCTCGCCCCTCCCCAGAACCCCGGCTGGCGGTCCTGCAGCGCCAGCGCGCGTCCGAGGACCGCGACGAGCCGCGCGCCCGTACCCGCGACCCGGTAGCCGGGCAGCTCGCCCTCGAGGCCACGTGCGATCCGGTGACCCCGGACCCCTGAGGCGCCGAAACGAGCGAGCACGTCGGCGGCGGGGACGGCGGCGAATCGCCCGAGCGTCGACAGCCCCAGTCGGACGAGCACGTCGGCGAGCTCGGGGTCGCCGAGCACGTCGACGGGCCAGGGGGCCAGGAACCCGGCGGTCTCCCCCACCGGCACCACCAGGCCCGCCCTCGCCGCCAGCGCTGCGGCGAACACCCCCTCGGCCACGCCGAGCCGGACCCCGGCGGCTTCCCCGGACGTCGGGCCGGACGCCCCGCGCGCCCCGGACGTGCCACCGGGGGTCCCGGACGTGTGGCCGGACGCCCCGCGCGCCCCGGACGTGCCGCCGGGGGTCCCGGGAGCGACGGCGGGGACGGCGTCGAGCGCCGCCGCCACCGTCTCCGTCACCTGGGCCAGCACGGCCTCTTCGGTGCCGAAATAACGGGTCGGCCCCTTGATCGGGAGCGTGCACACCCCCGGGCGGACCGCGTCCACCCAAGGGCACACCGACGACAGCGCCTCGACCACCCGGCCGAACCTGCGAAGGCGCTCGTCCCCACCCGCCCCGTCGGTCTCGCCGTCCCCGCCGGCCCGACTCGCCCCGTCGGGAACCTCGAGCCCAGGGCACTCGACGAGGAGAAGGCGGGGCAAGCCGGCATCGGGGCGACCGGTCACGCGGCAGCCACCTTCCCGGTCGCGGCAGGCAACCAGAGCTCCTGGCGGACCGGCCGGACCGCCGAGCCGCGTCCGCAAGCCACCACGGTGACGCGTCGCGACTGGAGACGCCCAGCTCCCTCGGCAAGCCCGTACCACCGCGCGGCCTCCACTGCGAGCTCGAGCTCGGCGGGGAAGCCGGGCCGCTCCCCGACCACGAGGACCACGGCGCCGCGGTCACGGGCCCGGGCGGCGAGCGTCTGGGCCGCGGCGTGCCTCACATGACGTGGCGGCGCCAGCACCACGAGATCGACGCCGTCGAGGAGGACCGAGGCCGCGACGGCCCACTCGGCGGGCGCCGCGCGCACGACCACCAACCGCTCGAGGTCCAGGCCGTAGCCGGCGGCAGCGAGGACACCCAGCTCGTCCAGCCCTACCGTCCCGCACCACGACCCCGCGGCGGACGGGCCCGCCGCCACGGCCATGGCCAGGCTCGGCGCGCCGCTCCCGGTGCACCGGACGACGGTCCCCCGCCGCAGGCCGCCCTCGGGCAGCAAGGCGGCGATCGGGGGCAGCGCCGGGAGGAGACGCGTCCTGCTCGCGGCGGTGGGCCGCACCCGCCGGGCGAGCGCCCCGATCCTCGGTGTGGCGAACATACGTTCGCTACCATATCCCCGCTCCGGGAGGGGGTGGCAAGTGGATTCGCGTCATCGGGCCGCTCGCCTCGTGATGACGCGCTGGCTTCGTTGTCCTTGCCCGCACCGTCGTCGGAGACCGTCGACATCGACCGGTACGTGTCTCGGTGAGGCACCTGCGCGTGCCCGCCGCCGTTCGCTTCGTCTCCGTGGAAGCAGTGCCGAGCACACCCTCGAGCGACTGCCGGGCTCACGGTGTGAGTCTCTGCGGATCCCAGCGAGCGGATGGACGTCGTCGCGGCATCGGCCAGATGACCCCGTTCGCCAATCGATCCGTGGAACCCTCTTCGGGCGGCGGTCTACGCGGAGTGCCGGCGGGTCGGCGCCGACATGGTTTCGAAGTCGCCATGCAGGACGAGCGGGTCAAGATCGGCACCGTTCGGCCAGGACACAGTGCCGTGATCGACAACAACCTGGGCGAAGTACGCAGGGTCGCGAAGCGGTTCGAACATCGGTCCCCACAGTTCGCTGCTTAGGTCCACGTCCCGCACGACGCCATCGTCGAAGGTCAGCCGCAGTCCATGGGGCGCGATGACCTCGGCGCCCGTCACTTTCGGGATCCTCGTGATCTTCCTCATGGCAGTGGCTCGATGCTACCTGGATCCTCGTGCCTCGATGCTCGCTCCCAGGCACGCTCGAGCTCGGCCTGGTGCAATCGCTGCCAATTCCGCACCAGTCGCAAAGCTCGCCTCGGGAGCGTTCCGGCCAGGACTGAGCCGTCGTTGATCACGATCACCGCCTGACGATCGCCGTACTCAGCGTGAAGTGAGGAGGTGAGTGATCACCCGGGTGCACGTACACGACGATCCCGTAGAACGCGGACAACCTCGGCACCGTCGTGACCCAACGTCGAAGGTGTGACACAGCTCGGGATGACAGGCCATGCGCCCACGTTTCGCAGCTGTGCAGACAACTCGACTTTCTCAGTTTCGACGCTCCTCGGCACTACCCGAGGGGTCCGGCAGCCTTGGGCCGGCGAGGGCAATTGGCGGCGCCAGAGGGCTCAGTGACCGGCTTGCGCAGCGTGCGCGGTGGAGCGCGCTCGACAAGCTGGAGGCTGAGCTCGTGAAGCTCGCTCATCAGCTCGCGGAGCTTGCGGGCGTTGTCGAACAGCGGCTGGTGATCGGCGACTTCTTCCTCTGACAGCATGCGCGTGACGGTCTTGCCGTCGATCTTGCGCGTCCAGAACGCGCAGGGACCGTGCAGCTGCGGAGGCTCCCCCCGGCGATCGAGCGACACCATGGCAAGGCAGGTCAGCGGGCGGCTACCGGCCCGTCGCTCTACCGGTTACCCCTGCACCGACGGCCGGTGCAGGGACGGCTCGGACTGGCCCCCAGTCCTCATGACCGTCATCTGAAAGGCGTCCTCACCGGCTTCGCACCCTCTACGGGCGAGGGGGTGGAAGCACGCATCCTTTCGTACCGTGGGTCAGAAGGTTCCACTCGGCCAGGGAGGCCGAGATACTGGTCACTCCCTTCACAGCCGACATTGTCGGTGCGAGACCGGCAGGGTCGAGTGACCCCTCGGACATGGACCGCAGGAAGAGCCAGCCGACGGCCGCTCGTCCTCTCCCCATCGTCGACCTATCCTCGCGACCTGTGAGCCGGGCCGCGACGGTTCTCGCCCCGCGGAGCGCGGCACCGCCTACGGTGCGGGGACCCGGGCTCGAGGGCGCACGCACGAGCGACGCGCCGCGGCCCGGCCGGCCACGCCGGGCATGGCCCTCCCTCTCGGCGTTCGCCGTCTACCTCGCGATCTCGACCGCCGCCTGGTGGCAGCTGCTCGCGCACGGCTTCGGCGCCGCGCTCCCGGCTGGCTCGGCCGACCCGGCTCAGGAGGTGTGGTTCCTCGCGTGGGTGTCCCACGCCCTCGGCGCCGGCCTGGACCCCTTCTTCAGCCACGCCGTCTTCGCGCCGTCGGGTGTGAACCTGCTCGACAACACGTCCATGGAGCTCCTCGGCCTCCTGCTCGCACCGGTGACGGTGACGGCGGGCCCTGTCGCCTCTTTCGATGTGGCGGTGCTCCTCGCGCCTGCCCTGAGCGCGCTCGGCGCCTTCACGCTGTGCCGCCGCCACGTGACGTGGCTCCCGGCGGCGTTCTGTGGTGGGCTCTGCTACGGGTTCGGCCCGTTCCTCACCGGTGACCTGCGCTACGGTCACCTCGATCTCACGTGGCTGGTCCTGCCACCGTTGATCTTCTGGTGCCTCGATGCCCTGCTCGTACGCGGCACTCGCCGCCCGGTGCTCACGGGCGCCGTGCTGGGGATCCTCGTCGTCGCGCAATTCTTCGTCTCCACCGAGATGCTCGCGATCACCGCGTTGACGGCCCTGCTCTCGGCGATCGTCATGTCGCTCGGGTGGCCCAGGTCGGTGGTGCCGAGCCTCGCCGGCGCTTGGCGGGGGCTCCTGATCGCAACGGTGATCGTCGCCGCGGCGCTCGCGTACCCCTTCTGGTACGTCGTCGCGGGCCCGCGCCACTTCGTCGGGCCAGTGTGGCACCACGTCGGCACGATCGCCGCCTCGCTCGCCGCCGCCGTGGAGCCGCACGCGGAGCTCGCCGGCGTCGCGTTCATCTCCGGCTCGAACGGCAGCTACCTCGGGATCGCGCTCCTCGCGGTGCTGATCGCCGGCGCGGCGGCCCTCTGGCGCTCCGCCCTCCTGCGGGTCCTCCTTCTCACGGCGCTCGCGGCGTACGTCGCGTCGCTCGGTTACACGCTCCACGTCGGACATCGGGCGCTCGGCGTCACCCTTCCCGCCGCGGCACTCGGCCACGCCCCGCTCCTCGACTCGATCGTGCCGGAGCGGTTCGCCGCGATGGTCGACCTCTTCTGCGGGCTGGCGCTCGCGGTGATCGCCGACCACCTCCGGCGCTGGGAGCGGCCACGGGTACACGAGGAGAACGCCGCCGCGCTCCCTCTCGGGCGCTGGGAGCGGCCACGGGCGCAGCCCGAGACGGACGGTGCGGCCGACGGCCCCACAGTTCCGCGCGCCCCGACGCATTCGACGTCCGCGAAGCCGGCGGCCCCGCTCCTCGTCGCCCTCTCGCTCGCCGTCTGCGCGTTCGCGCTCGTCCCCTTCGCCGCGCTCGGGCGCCGGCCCTACGCCGTGACCGCCGTCCGCCGCCCAGCGGTCGAGCACCTGGCGCCCGCGGTCGCCCAGGACCGTGGCGCACGGACAGCACCGCTGGTCGCGATCTACCCCGCCACGCCCGCGTGGGCAGCCGACGAGATGGTCTGGCAGGCGGAGGACGGCTTCTCCTTCTCGCTCGCCGACGGGTACGCGATCGTGCCGGGAGCCGGTTCGCACGCAGTCGAGTCCCCGCCGCTCGACGCGCTGTGGCTCGTCTTCGCCGCCGGGAGCCTCCACGAGCTGCGCCTCCCGCTCACCCGCGCGACGCGCGCCGCGGTGCTCGCCGACCTGCGCGCCCTCGGAGTCGACGACGTCGTCGTGCTCGGGGGGGCCGGCGGATCTCGGGCGGTGCGGCGGGCACTGCGCGAGGTGCTCGGCCCGCCCGCCGGCGAAAAAGGGGGGGCGGTGCGATGGCGGATCCGCGGCACGACGCGATGACCATCGCCGGCGGGACCCGGGGTCCGGCCTAACGTCGCGCCGTGCGCACCGAGGAGGCGGCGAGCGCCAGGTGGCATGGGGGCCGGGCCGCCGGCGAGCGCCAGGTGGCATGGGGGCCGGGCCGGTGATCAAGTACCTGGGCTCGAAACGACGCCTGATCCCGGTGCTCGAGGCGATCGCCGCTTCGAGCGGCGCCCGCAGCGCGCTCGACCTGTTCACCGGCACGACCCGCGTCGCGCAGGCCTTCAAACGCCTCGGGCTGCTCGTGACCGCGGTCGACTTCGCTCGCTACGCCGAGGTCTTCGCCCGCTGTTACGTGGAGACGGACGGCGACGCCATCTGCCAGCGCGAGCTGGAGGACGCGCTCGCACGCCTGAACGCACTGCCCGGTTCGGCGGGGTACGTCACCGACACGTTCTGCCGGCGTGCACGGTTCTTCCAGCCGTTCAACGGCGAGCGCATCGACGCGATACGCGACGCGATCGAATCGGACTACGCAGGGACGCCGCTCGAGCCGGTGCTCCTCACGAGCCTCATCGAAGCCGCCGACCGGGTCGACTCCACCGTGGGCGTGCAGATGGCCTTCGTGAAGCAGTGGGCGCCGCGTTCGTCCAGGCGGCTCGAGCTCGTCCGGCCGTCCCTCCTGGCCGGCACCGGTCGCGCGGTGCGCGGCGATGCCCGGACGATTGCGGGCGGCCTCGGGAGCTTCGACCTGGCATACCTCGACCCGCCGTACAACCAGCACCGCTACTTCACGAACTACCACGTGTGGGAAACGCTCGTCGCGTGGGACGCCCCGGCGCACTACGGCGTGGCGTGCAAGAGGATCGACGCCAGGGACCCTGCGACGAGAAGCGAGTTCAACTCCAAGCGCACCATGCCCGCCGCCCTCGCCGACACGGTGGCGTCGGTGGACTGCGGTCTCCTCCTTCTCTCCTACAACGACGAGTCATGGGTGGCCGTCGACGAGCTCGAGCGGATGTGCTCTCATCACCGCGAGGTCGTGACGCTCTCCTTCGATTCCGCGCGCTACGTCGGCGCGCGCATCGGCATCCACGATCCCCGCGGCGTGAAGGTCGGAACCGTCTCCCACCTCTACAACCGGGAGTACCTGGTGATCGCCGGGGAGGTGACGGTGGTGCGGGGCGCCGTGGCCGCGGCGGGGAAGGTCCACCCCGCGCTTGGGTCCTCGGCACCGCTTCGGGCGCGCGCGTCGCAACGTCGTCGCTAGGCCGCCCCGGGACCGAGCACCTCCGCACAGATAACGTGCAGGGCGTGGACCGACTCGGAATCACCGTGCCCTTTCCGGGCGTCCCGCTCGCAGAGCACCGCAGCTGGTTCGCCGCCTCGGTAGCAGCCGGGTACACCGACGCGTGGTCCGCCGAGGTGGCGGGCACCGACGGCTTCACGCCGCTCGCCCTCGCTGCGGCCTGGGAGCCGGGTCTGCGCCTGGGCGTTGCGATCGTCCCGGCGTTCACCCGGGGCCCGGCCCTCCTCGCCCAGAGCGTCGCCGCGATGGCGGAGGCGGCGCCGGGCCGGTTCGCCTTCGGCCTCGGGACCTCCTCCGAGGTGATCGTCGAGAAATGGAACGGCATCCCCTTCGACCGCCCCTACGAGCGGGTGCGGGACACGCTCGCGTTCCTACGGCTCGCGCTGGCCGGGGAGAGGGTCACGTGCGACTTCGAGACGTTCTCGGTCCGGGAGTTCTGCCTCTCCCGCCCCCTCCCGGCTCCACCGCCGCTCTACCTCGCGGCGCTCCGTCCCGGCATGCTCCGGCTCGCCGGCAGCGAAGCGGACGGGGTGATCCTGAACTGGCTGTCCGCAGACGACGTCGCGACGTCGCTCGCGGAGGTGCGCGCCGGCGCCCGCGCGCGGTCCGCGGACGGCGCCTTCGAGGTCGTGACGCGGATCTTCGTGGTGCCGGAGCCGGATGCCGCCGTCGCACGATCGCTCGCCCGTCGGATGATCGCCGGCTACCTCACGGTCCCGGCGTACGCCGCCTTCCACCGCTGGCTCGGGCGCGCCCCGATGCTCCAGGGCATGTGGGAAGCCTGGGAAGCGGGGGACCGCAAGGCCGCGCTCGCGGCGATCCCCGACGAGGTCGTCGACGCGCTCGTGGTCCACGGCGATCCCCAGGAGTGCCGCGCCCACGTCGCGCGCTACGTGGAGCGGGGGGTCACGCTGCCGGTGCTGATGGTGGTGACGGCGGAGCGCGACCTGCGCGACGCGGTTGTCGCGCTCGGCGCATGACCGTGGACTTCCGCTCCGTCCCGGTTGCCGAGCTCGCCCGACGCGTCCGCGACAGGCAGGTCTCAGCCCGCGAGGTCGTGACGGCGTCGCTCGAGCGGATCGAGGCGCTCAATCCCGGCATCCTCGCGTTCGTAGCCGTGGACGCGCAGCGGGCGCTCGAGCAGGCAGGAGCGGTGGACCAGATCGTCGCGGCCGGGGGGGATCCCGGGCCTCTCGCGGGCGTGCCGATCGGGGTGAAGGACAGCGAAGACGCCGCCGGCTACCCGACGACCTTCGGGTCGGAGCTGCTCGCCGACGCTCCGGCGGCCGTCCACGACTCGGTGCTCGTCGCCCGCCTTCGAGCGGCGGGCGCGGTCGTCGTCGGCAAGACCAACCTCCCTGAGTTCGCGTGGACCGCGCACACCTCGAATTCGCTCTTCGGCACCACGCGCAACCCGTGGGCGCGCGACCACAGCGCGGGAGGCTCCTCGGGGGGATCGGCTGCCGCGGTCGCCGCGGGGATGGTCCCGCTCGCCACCGGCAGCGACGGAGGCGGCTCGATCCGGATCCCCTCTGCGTGCTGCGCGTTGTCAGGGTTCAAGCCGTCCCACGACCGGGTCCCCGCGGGGGGACACCGTGCTGCCGGTTGGCTGGGGCTCTCCTCGAAAGGGGTGCTCGGCCGCACGGTCGAAGACGCGGTCGTCGCCCTGGACGCCGTCGTCGGCCCCGAACCGACCGACCTGCAGTCCCTGCCCCTCCCCGAGGCCAGTTGGCGCGACGCGATCGTCGAGCCCCGAGTGCCGGTGCGCGTCGCCTGGTCGCCCGCGCTGGGCTACACCGAGGTGGACCGTTCGGTCATGGCGGTCGCCGAGCGGGTGCTCGGCACGCTCGACACGCTCGGTGCCGACGTGGCGGAGGTGGGCACGGTCTTCGACGAGGACCCCCTGGAAGACTGGCTCACCATCGTGAGCCCGTGCCTGTTGCGGACACTGGAGCCCTACGAAGCGCGCTGGGCGTCGGTGACACCGGTGCTCGTGTCCACGGCCGAGCGCGCGCGCACGCTTTCGGCCTCGAGGCTCGTGCGCGCGCTCGATCGCTGCCACGAGATGAACTTCCGCCTGGTCGAGCTCTTCAGGGACGTCCGGCTGCTCGTGACCCCGACGACGGCGGGCTCGCCGCCACCCAACTCCCTCGGCGGGAAGGGCGTCGTGAACGGCGTCGTGGACCCGAACTGGGTACGGCTCACCTACCCGTTCAACATGACGCGCTCTCCCGTCGCCACGGTGTGCGCGGGGTTGACCGATGAGGGCCTCCCGATCGGCGTGCAGCTGATCGGCCCCCAGCACGCGGACCTCGTGGTGCTGCGGTCCGCCGCGGCGCTCGAGCAGGCGATCGGCTTCCGGGCGACCGCTCCGGTCTAGCTCGTCCCGGGACACACCGAGAGCGCGCCGCGGTGCCCGAGATGCCGCAGATGCAGGCGTTGGCCGAACGGCTCGACGCTGCGCTCGGGGGATCGGTCCTCGAGCGGGCCGACTTTCTCGGGTTCGCGAGCCTGAAGACCGCCGAGCCCGCGCCCGACGTGCTCGTCGGGCGGCGGATCGAGCGGGTGGGCAGGCGCGGGAAGTACGCGCTCATGTGTTTCGAGGGCGGGTACCGCATCGCGCTGCATCTCTCCCAGGCAGGACGGGTCGATCTCGAGGCTCCGCCCAAGGTGACGCGCCCGCGCGGGGCGCTCGCACGCCTGATGTTCTCGGATCCCCCGGCTGCGATCCTCGTCCGCGAGCACGGCACGCAGCGCAAGGCAGGATGGTGGGTGATCGGTCCGGGCGACGACGGCCCGCTCGCGACCCTCGGGCCGGAAGCGGACAGCGAGGAATTCGCCGAGCTGCTCCGCCACGACCAGAGCCCGCGCCGGCTGTACACGTGGCTGCGCGACCAGCACGTGGTCGCGGGGATCGGGCGGGGGTGCACCGACGACGCGCTCCACCGGGCGCAGCTCTCTCCGTTCGCCGCGGTGGGCTCCCTCGACGCCGATGCGAGGGAGCGGCTGCTCGCAGCGATCGGAGACGTGCTCGCCGAAGGGCTCGAGGCCGAACGACAGCGCACGGGCGGGCTGTCCGAAGGGCGGCTCGGTGCGCACTTCCGCGTCCACGGGCGGGCGGGCGATCCCTGCCCGCGCTGCGGCGCGACGATCCGCCGCGTCTCGTTCGAGTCCTACGAGGTCGCCTACTGCACGTGCCAGACGGGCGGGACCGTGCTCGCCGACCGGAGGCTCTCGCGCCTGTTGCGCTGACGGGCCCGGGCGTGCCGAACAGCCGTCGCGGACCGCTCAGCCCTCCCGCACGGGCCCGGACGAGCCGATCGTCACCGTGGCGGGCCGAGCGACGGGCCGAGCGAGAGACAGCCTCGCCCAGCGCCCCCGGTCCGCCCGGAACCTCGCAAACACCACCGAGTACGTCACGGCCGCGATCCCCAGCACCACCATCGCGTCGGTCAGCGCGTGGAAGCGGCCGAGCGCGTGGACGATGCCCAGAACCGACGACGCCCCCACCACCGTCTCGGCGATGGTGAGCCACACGAGCGCGCGCCGGAGCGAGCCCGTGGCGACCGGCGCCAGCGCCACGAGACCCCAGGTGAGGTACCACGCCCACAGGACGGGGCCCAAGAGCGCGAGCAGGAGGAGGGTGAGGCCGAGCGCGCGCAGCTCGCCGAGGCGCGGCGACTGCCAGAGCAGCCAGGTCCCGACGACGACCGCGACGACGAGCCCCGTGGCGGACGTGACCGTCCGCAGCGTGGACAGGTGGACCGGGATGCCGACCAGGTGCAGCATCCCCGCCAGCACGTGCGCGGCGGCGTCCACCGGGGTCACGCCGGTGGAGACCTTGTCCTCCGCCGTGATGGTGAGCACCCAGCCCCAGCCGACGCCTGACACTGCCGAGAGCCCAGCCAGCACGGCGGCGCCGATGGCACCGGCGCCGAGCGTCCGGACGACGCGTTCGCGGACGCGTGCACGGCTCCCCGCCCAGTTCCACCCGATCAGCACGATGCCCAGCGCCGCAGGCGCCTTGACCCCGGTGGCGAGGGCGCACAGGACGATCCCGGAGACGGGGCCGTAGCGTTTCCACGCCGCCAGACCGGCGACGAGGAGCCCGACCATGAGCCCGTCGTTGTGCGCGCCGCCGATGAGCGTCGAGAGCACGATCGGGCTGCCCGCGCCGAGCACCACGGCTGCGGCAGGGTCGCGGCCCACGCTGCGCGCGAGGGTCGGCAGCCCGGCGGCGATGAGCGCGACGCCGACGACCGAGAGCAGCCGCAGCAAGACGATGTCGGGGAGCACCTGGTGGCCCGAGAGCTGCGCGACGAGCCCGTCGAGCGAGAGGAACGTCGGGCCGTACGGCGAAGGGGTGTGGGCCCACAAAGGGTCGGCGAGGAGGTTGAAGCGGGTCGCGCCGAGCACTGCGGGGCCGTAGAGGTAGGGGTTGATGTGGAACGAGACCATCGCCCCCTGACCGGCATAGCTGTAGACGTCCCTGCTGAACAGCGGTGGGGCCAGCGCGAAGGGAACGGCCCACATGACGAGCACACGCACGACGGACCGCACCGGGACGCCGGGATTGCGCCAGAGTGCCCGCAGCAGGCGCCACCAGAGCGCGCTCAGCGCCGCCAATCCCCCGTACACGCCGAGGATGCTCAGCGCGGGAGCCCGCGTCGAGCCCGTCCCGAGGAACCCGAGCGGACCACCGGGCGTCCCGAAGAACCATGCGCCGGGCAGGTGAGAGACGAAGCTCGGGCCGCCCGCGACCGCGCCCGCGACGACGGCCGCGCCCGCGAGCGCGCCGGCGACGCCCAAGCGACGCAGGGACGGCATCTCGACGTCTTGACGGCTGAGCTCGGCCGCGACGCGATGCTTCAATGCTACAAGCATGGCAGCCCATTTTTGCCGAATGCAGCGGCTCCGTGCCAGCAACGACCTCGCCCCGTGCCCGCCCGACGAAGGCCGCGGGTCGGGGCCGGAAGGGCCTTCCCGACCCTCGTCGGGCACCGCGGATCTCCCCGACCGCCGGCCGATCGTGCGGGCTTGGCCGCGCCCGGCGGCGACCGATCCCGGAGGGCTCATCGCACGTGCGCGTCGGCCCAACAGAGGGATGCCGCCGGCGCGACGGATCGACAGCGCGCCGGCGACCCGCTCGAGCGCGCTCCACGCGAGAATGTCGGCGTGGACAAGATCGGGATCGTGGACACGATGTTCGCCCGCTTCGACATGGGCGCGGAGGCCGTCGGCGAGCTTCGGGAGTGCCCCGGGTACGGCGAGCGGTTCGAGATCGTGCGCCGGACGGTACCCGGGTTCAAGGACCTCGCGGTCGCGGCGAAGCAGTTGATCGAGATCGAGGGCTGTCGGATCGTGGTGGCCCTCGGGATGCCCGGCAAGGCGCCGATCGACAAGGCGTGCGCCCACGAGGCGTCGACGGGGATCATGCTGGCGCAGCTCATGACGAGCACCCCGATCCTGGAGGTCTTCGTCCACGAGGACGAAGAGGAGGACCCCGCCGACCTCGTCGCGGTGTTCGAGGAGCGGTCGCGCAAGCACGCGAGGAACGCCTACTGGATGCTCTACGAGCCCGAGCAGCTCTCGCGCCGTGCGGGGCAGGGCGTGCGTCAGGGGTACGCGGACGCGGGGCCCATCGCGAGCCAGGCGTAGAGGGTCGATCCTGCGCGTCGCCGGCCGTCAGAGGTCGACCACGTGGTGCGCGAAGGTCACGGCCCACGCCACCGCGACGAGCGCCGCCGGCAGCCACAGGCGATGGCGAGAGCCGACGAGGACGATGGCGGACAGGAGGTAGACGTCCTCGAAGCCCCGGAATGTGGCATGCCCGTACCACACGCCCCGCGAGAGCGAGAGCGCGACGAGCGACGCAAGGACCCACGCCGCCTTCTCCCACGCGGGCACCCTGGAGCGCGGCAACGACCATGCCGCGAAGAGGGTCACGATCGCGAGCACGAAGAATTCGGCGAGCCACAGGAGCGACGAGGCAGAGGAGATGCTGGTGAGGTAGTGAACGGCTGCACCGACCATGTTCACGGCCGGTACGCCGAGGTTGTCCCCCGTGTCGGCGCGCATGGGCAGGGCACCGGTCATCGCGAGCCCGGTGACCTGCCACCCGGCGAAGGCAAGCCCTGGCATCACCCAAGCGAGGTCCTGGCGCCCGGGGCGGCGGGTGCGGCGGAGGATCTGGACCAGCGCGACCACGCCGACGGCGATGACGACGTCGAGGGTCGTCTCCAGCGTGAGCACCGCGCACGAAAGGACGAGGCCTGCGAGCACCGGGCGCGCCCTGCGGAGCGCGACCAGTCCACCGACGAGGAAGCAGCTGGCGAGGACCTCGGGCAGGTCCCGCCCGATGCTGAAGAGGAAGCCCCAGTACCCCGCGACGAGGAGCCCCCAGGCGGCGTGGCGGCCCGCGTCGCTGGCGATCAGCGCGCCGAGCCAGGCAAGAGCCACGAGCGCGGCGAGGTTGACCGCCACCAAGGCCTCGGGCACCGCCTGGTGCTGTCCTCCCGACGCGAGCCAGGCGAGCGCCGACATGCCGATGCGCTGCAACCGGAACCCCGCGTCGACGGTGATGCCGAACGCCGTCTTGGCGAGGTCCACGGGATCCAGCGCGAGCCGGTAGTAGAACTGCCCGTCG
Organism: Actinomycetes bacterium; assembly: GCA_021803085.1. Taxonomy (GTDB): domain Bacteria; phylum Actinomycetota; class Acidimicrobiia; order Acidimicrobiales; family RAAP-2; genus JAJYVT01. The sequence continues at coordinate 28,403 of JAJZMD010000201.1, read as the reverse complement.
TAGCCCGAGCCCGGGAAGACGTAGAGCCCCTTCGGCGCGCTGGCCGGGTTCACGAAGTCACGCCCTGCCATCACGAACCGGCTGATGTCGCCCTTCGCCGCGACGAGAAGCCGCACGAGGACGAAGAGCGTCCCGGCGACGGCAGCGACGGAAGCGGTCACGAGAGGCCGGTCGGCCCGGGCCGCCAGGCCGCCGGCAGGGCGAACATGGGGGCTCGCGAGCGCAGAATCCGGTTGGCGGGAGAGCACCACGAGTGCCGTGGAGCCTACCAAGCACGGTGCGACATTCCGGTTTGCCTTCCGGCTTCGGCACGGCACGGCACGGCAGGGGACATAGGCTCGCCCGAAGATGGCGACGAGGGAGACCAGCTGGAACTACGCGGACGTCTGGGAGACGGTCGCCGACACCCAGCCCGCCGCGCCGGCGTTGGTGCAAGGCGAGCGGCGACTCAGCTGGGAGGAGATGGACCACCGTGCGGACGGCGTCGGGAGATGCCTGCTCGACCAGGGGATCGGGCGCCAGGACAAGGTGGCGCTCTACCTGTACAACTGCCCTGAGTACCTGGAAGCCCTCTTCGGCATCGTGAAGGTCGCGGCCGTGCCGGTGAACACGAACTACCGGTACGTGGACGACGAGCTCGTCTACCTCTGGAGCAACGCAGATGCCGTGGCCGTGGTGTTTCACGGCACGTTCGCCGGCCGCATCGAGCGCATCCGAGAGCGGCTCCCGACCGTGCGCACCTGGCTGTGGGTCGACGACGGCACCGCTGCGTGCCCGTCGTGGGCGAGTCGCTACGAGGACGCGGCGAAGTCGGCTGCGAGCAGGGTCCGAGCTCCGTGGGGGCGCAGCGGAGACGACCTCGTCATCCTCTACACCGGCGGCACGACGGGGATGCCCAAGGGCGTCATGTGGCGCCAGGACGACCTGTTCGCTCGCGCCAACGCGTCGGGGTTCCGCCGCTACGACGAGGCGAAAGGGCTCTCGGGGATCGTCGCCACACTCGAGGCGAACGGTCCTGGCATGTCCGTGCTCCCTGCGTGCCCGCTCATGCACGGCACCGGTGGGTTCATCACGATGGAGTGCCTGAGCGAGGGCGGCAAGGTGGTGCTCTTGGAGGAGCGCCACTTGGACCCGGCGGAGCTCTTCGACACGGTGGAGCGGGAGCAGGTCAACGGCATCGTGATCGTCGGGGACCCGTTCGCGCGCCCGCTGCTGGCAGCACTCGACGCGGAGCCGGACCGCTGGGACCTCTCCTCGCTCCTCGGCATCCTGTCGTCGGGCGCGATGTGGAGCGAAGCGGTGAAAGAGGGCCTGCTGCGCCACCGCCCGGAGATGGTGCTCTTCGATTTCCTCTCCTCGACCGAGGCCGTCGGCATCGGTACGTCGCTGTCGTCAGGGTCCTCCGCATCGAAGACCGCCGACTTCGTGCTCGGGCCAGACGTCAAGGTGCTCGGACCGGACGGCCGACCCGTCGAGCGCGGCGCTGAGGACGTGGGCATGCTCGCCCTCGCGGGACGCAACCCGATCGGGTACTACAAAGACGAGGAGAAGACCGCCTCCACCTTCGTCGTGCTGGACGGAGTCCGCTACTCGGTGCCGGGCGACTTCGCGCAGGTGCTCCCAGACGGCACGGTCCACGTCCTCGGAAGGGGCGCGAGCTCCATCAACACGGGAGGCGAGAAGGTGTTCCCCGAAGAGGTGGAGGAAGCGCTGAAGACGCACCCCGCCGTGCGGGATGCGGCCGTCGTGGGCGTGCCCGACGCCCGCTTGGGGGAGATGGTCGTCGCAGCCGTCGAGCCGGAGGGCGAGGCGATGCCCACCGAAGAGGAGCTGATCGAGCACGTGAAGTCGCGGCTTGCCGGTTTCAAGGCGCCGCGCAGGGTGCGGGTGGTCCGCTCCGTCGGCCGTTCGCCGAGCGGGAAGCTCGACTACCGGCGCCACCGCGAAGAGGCGGCGCTGTGGCTGTCGGGCTCGGAGCCGGCACCTCCCGACAGTCCCTGATCTCGACGGCGTCTCGGGCGCGGCCGGCGCGCGCCAAGCCGCGAAGCGGTAGACCGGAGGCGTGACCACTGCATCCGAGTCCGGCTCCGAGTCCTCCGCCACCGAGTGGGTTCGCCGCTTCGCCGAGGCACTCGGCGTGACGCCTCCGACCGACGACGAGGTGGCAGACCTTCTGGCCATCGCCGGCGTGGCCGCGCACGCGTCGGAGCGCACCGCGGCTCCGCTGTCCACCTGGCTCGCAGGGCGGGCAGGGGCGGCGCCGAGCGCGGCGAGAGCCGCTGTCGAGCGGCTCGCGGCGACGTTCGGGCCCGGGCGATGAGCCGGCGCGCGGGCGATGAGCCGGCGCGCGGGCAATGAGCCGGCGCGCGGGCGATGAGGCGGACCTCCGGTGACCGCGGCTCTGGCGCGGCCCCCGATCAGGCCGCTGGTACGGTCAGCGACGTGAGGCTCCGTCTCCCGTGACGGGTGCGCCGGACACGACCCGCCGGGCCGCTCCGGTCGAGCAGGTCATGGTGACTGCGCTGTCCGCGAGCGGCCGCGTCGAGCGACCCGACTTCGTCGTCGGCGAAGAGCCGCTCGAGATCCGGATCGGCGGGCCCGTCGGGCCAGGAGAGCCGGTCGCCGTGACCATGCGCACGCCGGGTCAGGACTTCGAGCTCGCCGTCGGCTTCCTCCTCACCGAAGGCTTGCTCGCGGCCGCGTCGGACCTCCGCGCCGTCAGGTATTGCGGCCTGCCGGAGGGCGACCCTCAAGCGTTCAACGTCGTGACCGTGACGTCCTCACAACCCGTCGAGGTGGGCGGCAGGCGGCGGCAGGTGGTCGTCAACGCCAGCTGCGGGGTGTGCGGCACCGAGACGCTCGAACAGCTGAAGGACCGCTGCCCTCCTGTGCCTGCAGGAGAGAAGCTCGCGGTGGAGGTGCTCACCTCGCTGCCGGGACGCCTTCGAGAGAGGCAACGGGTCTTCGGCCAGACGGGAGGGCTCCATGGCGCCGGCCTCTTCGACACGTCCGGGTCCGTCCTGGCGATACGCGAGGACGTGGGACGGCACAACGCCGTCGACAAGCTCGTCGGCTGGGCGGCGATGCAGCAGCGCTTGCCCCTCGCCAGCTCGGTGCTGGTCGTCTCGGGCCGGGTCAGCTACGAGATCGTCCAGAAGGCGGCGGTGGCAGGCATCCCTGTGCTCGCCGCCGTGTCGGCGCCTTCGAGCCTCGCGGTCGCCACGGCCCACGCGCTCGACATGACGCTCGCCGCCTTCGTCCGCGACGGGCGCGCGAACCTCTATGCGGGAGCGTGGCGCATCGAGGGGTCGGCAGCATGATGGGGGGCAATGTGACAGGGGGCAATGTGACAGGGGGCAATGTGACAGGGGGCGATGTGACAGGGGGCAATGTGACAGGGGGCCGCGAGCCACATCGGGCGGCCCGGGGTGCCTTCACGCACGTGGACGAGACCGGACGGGCCCGCATGGTGGACGTCACGGGCAAGCCCGTCACCGAGCGGCGCGCGACGGCGCGCTGCGTCCTTCGTTCGAGCCCCCATGCGCTCGAGGCCGCGGCCAAAGACGAAGACTTCGTGCCCTTCGCCAAGGCGACCGGCATCCTGGGCGCCAAGCGGACGCCCTCTCTCATCCCGTTGTGCCATCCGCTCCCCCTCGACGACGTCGACATCCGCATCGAGCTCGACACTGCCTCCGGCACCGCCTGCGTGCAGGTGTCGACCTCGGTGGTGGCGAGGACCGGCATCGAGGTCGAGGCCCTGACCGCCTGCGCCTTCGCCGGCCTCACCCTGCTCATGGCTCTGCGTCACCACGACCCGGACGCGGTGCTCACGACACTCGCCCTGTGGCAGAAGTCCGGTGGTCGCTCGGGGACGTGGGAGAGAGCGTCGGGCCTGCGGACCACAACGGGCCGGCCGGTGCTGCCACCGCTTCCGGCGGGGAACCCAGACCTCTGGGCTCAAGACGGTGGGTCCTAGTCGGTCTTGCCGAAGGTGTAGACGGCGATCCCCAGGAGCACGGCTCCGAGGGCCGCGGTGATCCCCAGCTCGAGGCCGATGGGCACCGTCCAGCCGTTCCAGGTGACGCCCCCTGCGAACAGGGTCCGCAGAACCGGAGTCGTCCGGACGTGGCCGAACACCGCCCTGCGCATCGCGTCGACCACGTAGGCGAGAGGGTCGAATTTCGTGAGCACCGCGAGCCAGCTCGGCAGGTCGCGCAACGGGAACAGTGCACCGGACAGGAAGAACAGAGGCAGCACGACGAACTGCATGACGACCTGGAACGACTCGACCTGTGCCATGCGCGACGCGAGCGCGGTGCCGAGCGCGGTGATCATGACCGCCGCGAGGACCATCTCGCCCAGCAGCGTGAAGATCAGCGACGGCGCGTAGGGCACATGGACGAACCCCGCCAGTGCCAGCATGATGAAAGCCTGGAACGTCGCCACGGTGGCACCCCCGGCGCACTTGCCGATCACGAGGGCCCCCCTGCGGACCGGTGCCACGAGCATCTCCCGGAGAAAGCCGAACTCGCGGTCCCAGACGATCGACACCGACGAGAAGATCGCGGTGAACAAGACGGTCATCGCGACGACTCCCGGGAACATGAAGGTCCGAAAGTCGACGCCTGCGCCGAGACCCCGCCCCATGAGGGACGACAGCCCCGTCCCCAGGACGAAGAGGAACAGGACCGGCTGCACGAGGGACGTGATGATGCGGAGCCGGTTCCGACCGAAGCGGATCAGCTCCCGGCGCCAGACCATTGCCACCGCGCGAAGGTCGTCTTGCAGCCGCCCGCCGGCGACGCGCACCGTCGCTGGCGCCGCGCGGTGCCGCTCGGGTCCTCCGGGCCCCTTCGCGACCTCCTCCCCGAAGGGCTGACGCGTGGGCTCGGGTGATCCCAGGCCCCGCGAGAGGCGCGCCGGCGCGCCGTCGGTGTCTGGCACCGGCGCGCCGTCGGTGTCTGGCGCCGGGGCGCCCCGGATCGGGGCCTCGCTCATCTCCTTCTCGCCCGCATCCACGCGCTGGCCGCCATGCGTTCGCTGCCGGAAGCCTCCGCGTCGCGGATCGTCCGGCCGGTGTAGTTCATGAACACGTCGTCGAGCGTCGGCCGGGCGACGCTGACCGACTTGATCGGCACACCGAGCTCGGCGAACAGCCTGGGCACGAACACCTCTCCGTGAGCGACGTAGAAGGCGACGACCCCCTCGCTCATCGCGGCGTCGAGCGAGAAGTGATCCCGCAGCGCGGCGATGGCCGCGGCGTCATCTGCCGTCGAGATCTCCACGCGGTCCTGACCGACGCTCGCCTTGAGCCTTGCAGGGGAGTCCTCGACCACGATGCGGCCCTCGTCGATGATCGCGATCCGGTCGCAGTGCTCCGCTTCGTCCATGTAGTGCGTCGTGAGGAAGATGGTGATCGCCTCGCGCGTGCGCAGCTCGTCGATGTAGCCCCAGATGTGGGCTCTGGTCTGGGGGTCGAGACCGACGGTCGGCTCGTCCAGGAAGAGGACACGAGGCGAGTGGAGAAGCCCGCGCGCGATCTCGAGCCGACGTTTCATGCCGCCCGAGAAGGTGCGCACGATGCTGTCCCGCCGGTCCATGAGTCCCACCATCTGGAGGACGTCCTCGATCCTGGGACCGATCTGGCTCCGCGCGACGCCATAGAGCTCCGCGTGGAATCGGAGGTTCTCCTGCGCGGTGAGGTAGTCGTCCAGGGTCGTGTCCTGGAAGACGAGTCCGATGCGCTTTCGCACCTCCGCTCGCTGGGCGACCACGTCGTAGCCCGCGACCTTCGCGACACCCGACGTCGGGTTCAGGAGCGTGCACAGCATCGAGATCGTCGTCGACTTGCCCGCGCCGTTCGGGCCGAGGAAGCCGAAGGTCTCACCCTGCGCCACCTCGAAGCTGACGCCCCGCACGGCGTCGATCGTGCCGAACCGGCGCACGAGGTCTCGGACCTCGATCGCCTGCCCCTCTCCGCTCTCGCTGGCCGCTGCGCCGCCGCTCTCGCTGGCCGCTGCGCCGCCGTTCGGCACGGTCCTTGTAACGGCGGATGCGGGTCTGGCGGTCGTGGCTGACGCGCCGGAGCGGCGGGTGAGCGGGGACATGAGTCGAGCGTACCGGGGAGTCGTCGCGCGACAGCGCCCGCTACGTTCTCCTCGGAGAATTGCGCCGTTCGAATTGCCCGCTGGTAACTTCAGGGCTCGGACCGGATGCACGGCCGAGGTGGATCCTCGACCGGAAGGGATGCACGGCCGGGGTGGATCCTCGACCGGAAGTGGCACGCCGGATCTGGATCGTGTCTCCGAGCCCCTGTGCGGCGCCTGAGAGCGAGGAGAGGTGTCGAATGCCTGAAGCCGTGATCGTCGCCACCGGCCGGACGCCCATCGGGAGGGCCAACAAGGGCTCGCTCGTCGACTGCAGGCCTGACGATCTCGCCGCGCACGTCGTGAAGGCCGTTCTCGACAAGGTGCCGCAGATCGATCCGCATCTGATCGAGGACCTCATCGTCGGCTGCGCGCAGCCCGCCGGGGAGTCGGGCTACAACATCGCCCGCGTGGTCGCGGTGATGGCCGGGCTGGACGACGTACCGGGTGTCACCGTCAACCGGTACTGCTCGTCGTCGCTGCAGACCATCCGCATGGCGGCTCACGCCATCAAGGCGGGGGAGGGCGACATCTTCGTGGCCGCGGGCGTCGAGACCGTGAGCCGATACCTGAACGGCTTCGCCGACTCGGGCCCCCACAACGGGGCGTTCGAGGAGGCCGAGGCGCGCACGGCCGCGCGCGCGCCGAAGGTGACCGACCCCTGGGAGCCGCACGGCGGGCTGGACGACGTGTACATCGCGATGGGCCAGACCGCCGAGAACGTCGCCGAGCACAAGAACGTCAGCCGAACGGCGCAGGACGAGTACGCGCTCATGTCGCAGGCGCGTGCGGTCGCGTCGGCCGAGAACGGGTTCTTCGAGCGCGAGATCATCCCGGTCACGACCCCGAACGGCACCCAGGTGCTGAAGGACGACGGTCCGCGACCCAACACCACCCTGGAAGGGCTGGCCCAGCTGCAGCCCGTGTTCCGTGAGGGCGGGACCGTCACCGCCGGCAACGCCTGCCCCTTGAACGACGGCGCGGCGGCGGTGGTCGTGATGAGCGACACCCGAGCGCGCGAGCTCGGAATCACGCCGCTCGCACGAGTCGTCGCGAGCGCCGTCTCCGCCCTGAACCCCGAGATCATGGGGCTCGGGCCGGTTGACGCCGTGCGAAGGGTGCTCGAGCGCGCGCGGATGACCATCGACGACGTCGATCTGGTGGAGATCAACGAGGCCTTCGCCGCGCAGGTGATCCCGTGCGCCGCCGAGCTCGGGATCGAGTGGGACAAGCTGAACGTCCATGGAGGGGCGATCGCCCTCGGGCACCCGTTCGGGCAGACGGGTGCGCGCATCATGACGACGCTCTTGAACGGCCTCGAGGACGCGGACAAGGTGGTCGGCCTCGAGACGATGTGCGTCGGCGGCGGCCAGGGGATGGCGATGGTCGTCGAGCGGCTCAGCTGATCCCGCGCCGGCTCCCCGCGCCGGCTCCCCGCGCCGGCTTCCCGCGCCGCTCAGCCGCCGAGGCTCGTCCGGAGGTCCTCGAACCCCGAGCGCAGCGCCTCGAGCGCGCCGCGCAGCGCCTCGAGCTCCGCCCGCACGGCGGCGACGTCCCGACGCACGTCTGCGACGTCGGCGCCGAAGGAGCCGGCCTCCGGTGTCGGCGGCGCCGCGGATCGCGCACCGGAGGCCGCGTACGCCGAGCCGGTGCCTCTCGCTGGCGTCTCGAGACCTGCAGCCGTCGCACCACTCGGAACATCCTCTGCGAGCAGCGACGCCCAGCGGTCCTCTTTCTGACCGGGGCGGCGCCCCAGGAGCACGGCGAGCGGCTCCTCCCTTTGTGCGAGCAGTCCGAGCTCGTGGTCCACGGACTCGACGGCGGCCATGCGCACGGTGCGGGCGCGCAGCTCCGCGGCGGTCTGCGGCCCGCGCAGCTCGAGGACCGCGAGCACGGCGAGCTGGGGGGCGTCGAGCCCGAGGGTCTCGTCGAGCACGTGGCGGTAGCGCACGACGGAGCGGCCGTGCGAAGGGAGCACCGCTCGGACCATCCGCTTCGCCTTCAAGGACTCGACCGCGCCGAGGACCTCGCTCTCGGACAGCGAGGTGACGGGCTCGCGGTTGGACGACTGGTTGCAGGCCTCCACCAGCGCGTGCAGCGTGAGCGGGTAGTGCTGGGGGATCGTCAGGTGCTTCTCCACGAGGGACGCGACCACACGCCCCTCGAGCGCGGTCAGCCGGTCCATGCGGTCAGCCGGTCCATGCGGTCAGCCGGTCCATGCGGTCAGCCGGTCCTTCAGCTCGCTCAGGACGGGGACCGGCCCGGGGTCGACCCCCTCCGCCGCAGCGAGGTGGAGCGAGACGAAGTCCCCGAGGAGCACGAGGTCGTAGAGCGCGGCGACGTCGCTGACCGCGTCGGTCCGAACGTCGAGGACGTCCGCAAGGACTTCTGTCATGAGCTCCTCCACCAGCTGGAACCGGCGCGCGACGCGAGGATGCTCACCGGGATGGCGCAGGACGACCGCCGTGACCGCCTGGCGGGTCACGTCTCCGTGCTGCCCCCACCCGGCCACCTCGTTGTGGCACAGCTCGGGCTGGAAGGAGACGAAGGCCGGTGACTTCGCGTTCTCGTTCACCTGGGTCTTCCACCGCGTCGCCGCCACCCCGGTCGGCCCGGGCGTCCCGTGCACGAGAGGAATGGTCCTGCCGACCCGCTTCGCCAGCTCCTGCGCCGTGCTGCCGGGCCTGACGAGGCCGTCGCGGCTCTCCCCCACCACGCGGGCCGCGTCGCGGAGCAGCCCTGCCATCCCCTGGAGCAGGCCGATCCGCTCGAGCACCACGAGCGGGGGGACCGAGAGCGCGCCGATTCCGGCGCGCGGCTGGGGGATGCCTGCGGGGACCGCGACGAGCGGCCACCCGGCGGCCGTCGCGATGTCGGCCAGCGCGCCCGGGCCGGACACGGCCACGACGGGAGCACCGCGGGCGCGCGCGTCTTGCATGCACGAGAGCGTCTCCTCGGTGCCGCCGGAGAAGGAGAGCGCGAAGACGAGCGTGGACGGGCCGACGTGCGCCGGGAGCCGGTAGCCCTTCACCACCTGCACGGGGACGCCCGCGCGCGGCGACGTGAGGGCCTCGAGCACGTCGCCGGCGATCCCGCTCCCCCCCATGCCGCAGGCCACGACCGAGCTGAACGGTCCTCGAGCAGCGAGGTCGCCGAGGTCCACCTCGGCCGCGCGGTCGATCGCTTCCTCCATCTGCTCGGGGAGCGCCGCGGTGGCCCCCCACATGCCGAGCGAGTCGACCGGGAGCGGCGAAGGTGCGGTCGTCACCCGCCCGCTCCACCGCCCTCAGGCCGGAGCTCCCCCCCGGGCGGGCGGCCCGCCAGGCCGGTCTCCGGCACGCCCTGGCGCTGCGCCTTGGCCATCAGACGATCGTGCTCGCCGTCGCTGACGCTCCGCGACTCGTCGACGAGGAGGACCGGGATGTCGTCACGGACCTCGTAGCCCTTCTTCAGCCGCGGGTTGTAGAGGAGCTGCTCGTCCTCGAACCACAGGAGCGGGCCCTTGTCGACAGGGCACACGAGGACGTCGATCAGCAGTTGGTCGAGTGGCACCGGTCTCCTTCTCCCGTGGATCTCCTCAGGGCATCTCTGCACGGACCAGGTCGAGGACCTCGGCCACGTGCCTCGCACAGGATGCCTCGTCTGCCGCCTCCACGTTCAAGCGCAACAGCGGCTCGGTGTTGGACGGCCGCAGGTTGTACCACCAGTCGCCGTGCTCGACCGTGAGGCCGTCGAGCCGGTCGATCTCGCACCCATTGGCCGCTTCGGCGTCCGCGACGGCTTCGACGGTCTTTCCCGGGTCGGGGGCCTCGGTGTTGATCTCCCCGGAGTCCGCGTACCGGCGGTAGGGCCGGAGGAGCTCGGAGAGGGGCCTGCCGCTCACGCTCATGAGCTCGAGCACGACCAGCGCGGTGATGACCCCGGAGTCGGCCCGGTAGTTGTCCCGGTAGTAGTAGTGGCCCGAGTGCTCGCCGCCGAAGATCGCGCCGGTCTCGGCCATCACCTGCTTGATGAAGGAGTGCCCCACCCGGGTGCGGATGCCGGTGCCACCGTGCTCGGCGACCGCCTCGCGGACCGCGTGCGAGCAGATGCAGTTGTAGAGCACCGTCGCACCGGGGTGCTTCTCCAGCATGGAGACCGCGACCAGCGCGGTCGTGAGCGATCCCGACACCGTCTCTGCCCGCTCGTCGACGAGGAAGCAGCGGTCCGCGTCGCCGTCGAAGGCCAGGCCGACGTCGGCGCCCGACTCGAGCACCGCGGCCTTCAGATCGCGCAGGTTCTCTTCCTGGATGGGGTCGGCCGGGTGGTTCGGGAACGTCCCGTCGAGGTCCCCGTAGAGGACGTCGACCTCGAACGGCAGCCCCTCCATGACGCGGGGGAGGACGAGCCCGCCCATCCCGTTCGCCGTGTCGGCCACGACGCGCAACGGCCGCAGGGACCCCACGTCGACGAACGACCTGACGTGCGCGGCGAAATCGGACAGCACGTCTTCGTGGTCGATCGGCGCGAGCGGCGTGGTGGCAGGCGGGGGCGCCGACAAGAGCTCGTTGGTCAGCGCCTCGATCTCCGCGAGCCCGGTGTCCCGTCCGATCGGCCTCGCGCCGGAGAGGCAGAGCTTCACGCCGTTGTATGCCGCCGGGTTGTGCGAGGCGGTGAACATCGCGGCCGCCGAGTCGAGCTCCCCCGATGCGAAGTACAAGCAGTCGGTGGACGTCATCCCGAGATCGGTGACCGCGGCGCCCTCGGCGCGGGCCCCCGTCGAGAACGCCTCGGACAGCGCGATGCCCGAGTCGCGCATGTCCCTTGCGACGAGGATGCGGGGCGCCTTGGTGAAGCGGGCCATCGCACCACCGATGGCGCGGCACATCGCGGCGTCGATCTGGTCGGGAACGATGCCGCGAATGTCGTACGCCTTGAAGACCTCGGCCGTCGTGCCCATGGGCCGGTCAGCCTACCCAAGCCGGGTGCGGCGCTTCCGGAGGATCCACACGACGAGCATCGCGAAGAGCGCGGCCGCCCCGGCCAGGGTCGCGGCGTCGCCGGCCTCTGTCACGGTGGTGGTGCCGTAGGTGAGCACGACGTGGTGGCGCGTCGGCACGACCACCATGAGGTTGGGCGTGGCGCGCCACGGGCCCTCCGCCCCCAGCGCGTGCCAGTTCGGGAAGTAGGACACCTTGACCAGGACCGGCCGTCGGAGCGCCCCGACGCCGAAGCTGATCGCCTCCGGGCCGACGCGCACGTCGAAGACGCGGGTGGGCTGCACGGAGACCGACGGGGGATGGACGGCACGATCTGCGGCGATGCGCGGCCAGCGCGCCGGCCCGCCCGCGACGAGCTCGGTCGCCCACACCGAGGGGTCGAGGTACCACTCGAGCGACGGGCCCTCTTTCATGGAGCTCCCGGCGCCGATCCGCCCGAGCCATGTCGACTGCCCCTGGCCGACGCCGGCGAGGACCGCGGGCTCCTTCGTGAGCGGCGTCACGATGGGAGAACGCGCCACCTCGTAGATCCTCCAGGTCACCGACAAGCGGTCGCCCTCGTATGTCGACCGCCACGGTCCGCTCGTCGCGAGCAGCCTGAGTGTGGGGTCCGCCGACGCCTCCTGGACGACCTCTGTGCTGAACGCCATGAAGTAGCGCACGCCGAGCAGCTGCAGGTGCCGGACGCCGAGGCTCACTGTGACCGGTCCGTAGGGCAGCCCGACCACCGGTTCCGAAGGTGACGCGGAGAGCTCCGCCTGGTTCAAGAAGTGGTAGGGCATCGTGGCGGAGGACTCGAAGAGGAGGCCTTCCATCGAGTCGACGCACCCGTGCGTCCAGTACGGCAGGAGCATCAGCGCCTCGGGGGTGCCGAAGCGGTTCTCGTCCGATGTGTACTCCCACATGGCGCGACCGCACCCGTCCTTGCGCCCGATCGCACCCATGAGGCGCATCAGGCCCCGGTACTCGGGGTAGGCGGCCTTCCCCTGGTACCCCGAGTAGTTCCACTGCGCCCACACGCTCACCTGGTTCGGCCCGGGTTGGACGCCGATCCCGGGCAGCTCGGAGGCGAGAGCGGGGATGAAGGGGGGGACGACGGCGGCCAGCGCTGCTGCGATCACGACCAGGGTGCCGCCGACCGCGCCAGGTGCCCACGGGACCGAGCGCGGCGGCCTGCGCCACGCGATCCCCCCAGTCGTCCGGACGGCCCAGCGCAGCACGCGCTCCCGGCGCAGCGCGCGGGCTGCGGCCGCGACCGCCACGCCGGCGACCCACCCCGCCATCAGGTAGACGCACAGGAACCACAGCGGCAGGTACCTGACGTTGTAGAGGCTCCGGAGCGGGTCCGCCACCACGACGAGCGCCGAGATGCCGCCGAGCACTGCGACGACGAGGCCGAACCGGCTGCGGGTGCGCACGGCGACGACCAGTGCGACGCCGGCGAGCGCGAGCGCCCAGAGGTCTGCGTGCGGGAAGAAGATCGACGTATAGGTGGTGACCTTCGCGTAGTTCATCGACGACGAGAACGCGTTGCGGGAGCCGAAGGGGACGAGCCACCATGCGGAGAGGAGCAGCCCGACGCCGACCGTCGAGGCAGCCCACCACAGCGTGGCTGCGCGGCCGCGGGGGGAGGCGGAGGTGCGAGGGCAGGTGGTGCCGCGGGGGGAGGCGGAGGTGCGGGGTGAGGCGGAGGCTCGGGGTGAGAGCTCCGCGGGGTCGTCGTTCAGGCGGAGACCCGGGAGCAGCTCCACGACCGTCAGCACCACGGCGCCGGCGATCGCGAGCGACGCCGGCACGACATGGGCGAGCATGCAGAGTGCGAGCGTGATCGCCGCCCACGCTCGGTGGCGTCCAGTGCGGATCCCGCAGGCGAAGAGGCCGAGGAACACGAGCAGGAGGGCCACCGACAGCGAGTACGGGTACTCGCCCGCCAGGGTGGAGAAGAGGTTGCCCCCGTAGATGGTCCACGTGTAGTCGAAGAGGAACGGGAGCGTGGCGGCGGCGAGCGCCGCGGGAACCGGAGCTCGCAGCCCGAACAGCCGGCCGAGCGCCCACGCGGAGACCGGCAGGAGGACGGACCCGAGGATCGTTGCGAGCTTGAAGGCCACGTCGTAGCTGATGACATGCGAGGCGAGCGCGGTGAGCACGTCGGGAAGGACGAAGTAGAAGGTGTACGCCGGATAGCCGTCGTACCATCCCGGGTCCCACCCGGTGAGATGTGGGAAGAGGATCGTGTTGAACAGCGACGGCATCATGAAGTGGGCGCCGGTGTCGCCTCCCGTCGTGGCAGTGTCCGTGAAGAGCATCGGCAGGTGCATCTGCCACAGCACCACGGCGACGACGCCGAGTACGGCTGCTGCCGTCGCGAGCGCAGAGGCGCTGGCAGGGAGCCACCCGCGCGCTGGGGACATCGAGACGGCTTCCGGATCCAATCGCCACCCGCCGGATTGCGCGCCCGCATCCGTCTCGGACGGCGCCACGGCATCCGTGTCGAACGGCGCGCCCGCATCCGTCTGCACGCGCGGCTCGCCCTCGGACGGCGCCACGGCATCCGTGTCGAACGGCGCGCCCGCATCCGTCTGCACGCCCGGCTCCCGGTCGTCGTGGCCGTGTGGCCAGGTCACGGCGAGGCGGCCCACCGGGACGGCCGTCCCTGGCGGGGGGCTCCTGGGTCAGTGGACGACACTGCTGGAGGTGGCGAGGATCGCGAGCACGGCGACGAGGTTGAACGAGGCATGCGCGACCATGTTCATCCCTAGGCGGCCCGTCTTGTAGCTCACGACCGCCAGCAGCATCCCGAAGACGGCGAGCCCGGCGAACTGGTACAGCTCCCAATGGGCGAATCCGAACAGGACGCCGTCCACGATCACCGCGGCGGCGACCCCGATCGTTCTCCGGCGGGCAGACCCTCGAGCCGAGGGCGCGAAGAGACGAGCGAGCGCTTTGAACGCGAGCCCCCGGAAAAGGATCTCCTCGAAGAACGGTGCGCCGATGACCGTGAGAATCGCGATGACGAGGTAGCCCCATCCGTGCGACGCGCCCACGAGCTTCTGGGTCGGCGCTGTGAAGTGCTTCAGCTTCGGGAGGAACGGCGCGTAGAGGGCGTCGAGCACCAGCTGCCCGCCGACGCCGACAACGATGCCAGCAAGGTCGACGAGGCGGAACCGGACGCCCAGGTCGCGGAGGAACCGGCCCGTCCCCCGCATCTTGCTCGCGGCCCACGGGCCCGCCAGAAAGCCGACCCACAGACCCACGAGCGACGTGCCGACGTACCACTCCGGCGGCTCGGCCATCGTGGCGAACTTCGCCAGCTGGCCGCCCTCTCCGGCGGCGGCGGCGGCGATGGCGACGAAGACCGCGCCGACCACCTGGCCGACGGCGAACCCGAGGAGCCCCATGACGAGCCAGAAGCCGGCGGCTGCCTTCGTTGCTGGAAGCGCCCCCGGGCTGTCGAGGGGCTGGTGGCCGTCCTGCTCGGGCGGGCCGGACCAGCCGGCTGGAGGCGGCGGGTACCCCTGAGGCGGCGGGTACGGCGGTGGGTAGGGAGGCGGGTACCCCTGAGGCGGCGGGTACCCCTGAGGCGGCGGGTACGGCGGTGGGTAGGGAGGCGGGTACCCCTGAGGCGGCGGGTACGGCGGTGGGTACGGAGGCGGGTACCCCTGAGGCGGCGGATACCCTCCGGGCGGCGGGTACCCCTGAGGCGGCGGATACCCTCCGGGCGACGGATCCCCGTTCGGCTCAGCCGAGCCTGGCTCGGTCTCGCCGTGGCGGGCCATCGAGCCACGTTATCGCCGGCTCCGATCGCAGCGGCTTCGTGCCAGCCGGCCGACGCAGCCTCGAGATGGGTGCCGCCGACGCGGCCCCGGTCACCGTCGGCGGCAGGGGCCGCATAGCATGGTCCGGTGAGCCAGCAACGGCCCGACAACACGCCGCCGCGTTCTCCAGGTCAAGGGCCGGACCAGAGCTGGCGTTGGATCTGGGGGATCCTCATTCTGGCGGTCCTCGCGGTGCTCATCGTCCCTTCGCTCCTGCCCCACAGCTCGGCGAAGTCGATGAACTACAACCAGTTCCGCAACGACGTAGAGACGAGGAACGTCAAGACCGCCACAATCAACAACACAACCGGCGTGATCACCGGGAAGCTCAGCACAGGCCAGTCGTACTCGGTCAGCGGCCCGCACCCGGCGAGCCAGCAGACAGTCGACCTCATGCGCAGGGACTCAGTGGCGGTCACGTACTCGAACCCGCCTGCGAACATCTTGGGCAGCCTGCTCCCCTACATCATCTTCATCGGGATCGCCCTGGTGCTGATGCTGTTCATCAGCCGCCAGGCCCGCGGGCAGATGTCTGGCATCATGTCGATCGGGCGGTCCAAGGCCCGGCTCTTCAGCAGCGACCGCCCGACCACCACGTTCCAGGACGTGGCCGGCTACAACGGCGTCAAACAGGAGATCAGCGAGGTCGTCGACTTCCTCCGGACTCCAGCACGCTTCCGCGACATCGGGGCCAAGATCCCCAAGGGCGTCCTCCTGGTCGGCCCGCCGGGGACCGGCAAGACGCTGCTCGCGCGTGCGGTCGCCGGCGAAGCGGGGGTCCCGTTCCTCTCCGTCAGCGGTTCGGACTTCATGGAGATGTTCGTCGGCGTGGGGGCGAGCCGGGTCCGGGACCTCTTCCAGACGGCGCGCAAGCAAGCGCCGGCCATCATCTTCGTGGACGAGATCGACTCGATCGGTCGCAAGCGCGGCGCGGGGCTCGGCGGAGGCCATGACGAGCGCGAGCAGACGTTGAACCAGATGTTGAGCGAGATGGACGGCTTCGACCCGGCGGAGGGCGTCGTGATCATCGCGGCCACCAACCGGCCGGACATCCTGGACCCCGCCCTGCTGCGCCCAGGCCGCTTCGACCGCCAGATAGTCGTGCCCCTCCCCGACCTCGAGGAGCGGCTGCCCATCCTGCAGGTGCACTGCCGCGGCAAGCGGATCGCTCCCGACGTCGACCTCGACGTGGTGGCCCGCGGCACGCCGGGGATGAGCGGGGCAGATCTCGCCAACCTGGTCAACGAGGCAGCCCTCCACGCCGTGCGGCGCGGGAGCGGGACGATCGAGATGGCGGACTTCGAGTCCGCCCGCGATCGCGTCCTCATGGGGCAACGACGTGAGAGCCTCGTCCTCTCCGACGAGGAGAAGGAGCGTGTCGCGTACCACGAGGGCGGCCACGCGGTGCTCGCCTACGTCCTGGAGCACGCCGATCCCGTGCACAAGGTGACGATCCTGCCCACCGGCATGGCCCTCGGCGTCACCATGCAGCTCCCCGTCGAGGAGCGCCACATCCACCCGAGGGCCGACATCGAGGACTCCCTCTGCGTGCGCATGGGCGGCCGCGTCGCAGAGATGCTGGTCTACGGCGACCTCTCGACCGGCGCTGCGAACGACCTGGTGGGCAACACCGAGCTCGCCAGGAAGATGGTGCGCGAGTGGGGCATGAGCGAAGAGATCGGTCCGATGGCCTGGGGCTCGCAGGGGCAGGTCTTCTTGGGAGAGGACCTCATGCACACGCGCGACTACTCCGAGGACACGAGCCGGGTCATCGACGACGAGGTCGAGCGGATCCTCCGCACCCAAGAAGAGCGTGCGATGGAGCTCCTCACCCGCCACCGGGACGGGCTGGGCAAGGTTGCCCAGGCGCTGCTCGAGCAGGAGAGCATCGACGGCGAGGAGGTCAGTCGCCTGGTCGACGAGGCCTACGGGCAGCCGGTGCACACCGATGGCCGCAAGGCGAAGACTGTCCAGTTCAACGTCAACGCGTCGAACGGCGCGAAGAAGAACGGCGCCAACGGCTCGAACGGGCACGAGCCCGCCGGCGCCCTGCCGCCAGGTGGCCGGGTCGCCGGCGCGGCGGCGCTGCGCGGGCGTGCCACGGCCGCCGCGCCGTTCCCAGGACCGCATCCGGCGCCGCCGGCGGGCTGGCCGCCGCCCTCGCCCCAGGGGCCGGGGTCGACGCAAGGAACGGCGCCCTCGCCGCAAGGTGGCCAGATGCCGCAACAGTGGCCGTCGCCAACACCGGGCCACTGGGCACCGCCCGGGGCCCCCGGCTCCACGCCGCCCCGTCCGTGGACCCAGCAGCAGCCCCCCCAGCAGCCCCCCCAACACCAGCCCCCCCAGCAGCAGCCCCCCCAGCAGCAGCCAGACGTTCCGCACGACGGGAGCTCGTCGAGCGGCCAGGGTTGACGACGCCGGAGCGCTCGGCCCCGCTGATGCGTCAGGCCGCCCTGCGGCTCAATGACGATGGAACGGCTAGCGCCGTTCAGCGCAACGGCACCGCCGGGATCCCGACGACGCCGACCGAGCCCGAGGGCGACGCGTCACCCATCACGGCGACAGCGGCGTCGGCGCGTACGAACGCGGGGCCGGCCGGCACCACCGCTGTCGCCTCGCCGAACGCCGGCACCTGCACGACCTGGGCGTGGCGGCGCGCACCCGCCCACGAGGTCACCTCGACCCGCAGCGGACCACGGCGGGGGTTCTCGAGCACGATCCTCCACGAAGCCAGGCTCGGGTGGGCCGTGGACGACGTGGCCGTGGACGACGTGGCCGTGGACGACGTGGCCGCGGCTGCCCGTGGGACGGCGGGGGGTGCCACGACCACCCAGCTGCGAGCTGCGCTCGCCTGGGCGCCGGTGACGGTCACGTCCTGCGCCCACCACGGCGCGGGGCCATGGGGCGTGCCCGCGCCGACCCGGGCGACCACGACGCCTGGGCCGAAGGCGCGCACCTGCACCGTGTAGCGCTCCTCCAGCGCGATCCGGATCTGCTCGCTCGTGGGCAACGTCCAGGCGCTCTTCGGGCCGAGCACCTGCGTGAAGGGGTGGACTGGCCCGCTCGGGAGCCGCACCGCGACGTCGACGCGCTCGCTGCGCGCAGACGGGTTGAAGACGACGAGCTCCGACGACCCGCCCGTCGCGTCCTCGACGGCGGGCAGGTCCGAGAGGGTGGACATCGCTGGTGCCCCGAGCTCGAACGCGACGCCGCCGGCCCCGTCAGGGCCGTAGAGCTGGAGCTCGCCTGCGACGACCGCTCCCGATCGCGCGGTGACGGCCGTCGCGATCGACGCCTGGTTCTGCACGTAGGCGCCGACTGTCAGCACGCGCAGGTCCCATGGCGCGACGACGACCCCTTGGAACGGCGCCGGGTTTGTCGAGCCGGAGGCGGTCACGAACGAGAGGTCGACGACCGCGAGGTTCGGCGTCGGATTGAAGAGGGTGACACGCAGCGTGCTCCCCTCACGGGTCGAGCCTGAGGCGAAGTACCAGCGGGACGCGACCTCGGACGCGCACGGGGTGACGGAGCGCCCGGTGCGGCCGTCGACGAGCTCCGTCACGCTGACCGCGCCGCCCGCCACCAGGATGCGGGCCGC
Source organism: Actinomycetes bacterium (assembly GCA_021803085.1). Classification (GTDB taxonomy): domain Bacteria; phylum Actinomycetota; class Acidimicrobiia; order Acidimicrobiales; family RAAP-2; genus JAJYVT01. Next base: position 9,865 of record JAJZMD010000201.1, on the reverse strand, counting down.
GAGCCACACGCCGTCGATCACCTGTGAGGGAACGAGCCCCGCCTCCGCGTGCGGCCCCAGCTCGAGTTCGTGCTGGCGCTGGGAACCCTGTGCGTCCACGATCACCGCGTCGACCTGGACCGCCCGTGGTGCGGCGTTGACGAGGAGGAGCTCCGTCTTGCCGGCGCGCGCGGCGGGACCAGGAGCGGCCGGGCAGTACCAGCTCGAGGACGCCGAGCCCGCAGGTGCCGCTTCCGCCGCGAGCGCCGCCGGCTGCAGCATGGTCCTCGGGGGATTTCGCGCCGCGACCGTGCCGAGGAACCCGCCCAGGGCGACCGCGGCCGCGAGGGCCGCGAGCGCGGCAAACCTGCCGCGTCCGCCGTCCCTCCGCCGGGCGGCAGCGACCGTCACCCGTCCGCTCCGACGTCTCGGCCGGGCTGCTCTTCCGGCACGGCGCTCGCGAGACGTACGCCGAGGGACTCCGAGGTCGATCCCGTCCGCGTGTCGAGCCGCCCGATCGCGGCGGACGACGTCCGGACCTCCCCCTCGGCGGGCCGATCGTGCGGCGCACGCCGTCTCCTGCGGGCACGCACCGCTGGTCCCCACCACCAGTCGAGCCACCGTCGCCGCCCAACGATCGCGGCAGCCACGACCACCCACGCGAACAGCTCCAGCGCAGCACCCAGGGGATCGAGCATCCCGGCGATGCCCCCGGCACCTGCCGAGGTCACCGACGGCGCGCGTGGGCCGGCGGTGAAGGCCGTGTTCTCGAACACACTGAGACCGCTGGGGCCCACCGGCACTGTGCGCAGCTGTGGCTGCCGTGCGAGCGCGGCGGCGAGCCCGCGCGCCAAGGGGTATGTCGATGTGGAAGGGGACCCTGGCGAGCGCGGCGCGAGCGCGGACACTGCGACCACGTAGCGGATCCGTGCAGCGGCCAGCGCACGACCGAGCTGCACCGTCTCGCCGCGCATCGCGACCCGGAGCGCCGGCGCTATTCGGCCGGCGCTTCCCGGTGTCGCGGGAGGCCAGAGGTCGAGCAGCGTCGGTGTCCCGTCCGTCGACGTGGCATAGGCCAACCCGGGTCCGATCGCCCAGCCGCCGGACGGAAGCGCCTGCGGGTCGCCGAGCCACAGCACGCGATAGCCGGGCGACCCCTTCCTTAAGGCGGGGAAGGCGATCGCGCCCCGGTACCCAGACGAGGGCAGCCCCCACCTGCCGTCGGTGGCCTCCGCCACCGTCGGCAAGACCCCGACCGCGAGGGCCGCGACCGAGAGCACTGCGAGCCCCTGTCGCCAGCCGAACCCGTAGCCCGCGAGGTCGGTCTCGAACGCGGCGACGCCGAGGCCCGCCGCGCCGGCCACCGCCACCGCGGCGGGAGCGAGGAGCACGTCCACCGACGGCGCGAACGGGACCGCCCAGCCTTTCGCCGCGACGAGCGCGAGGAACCACGCGGGCAGAGCGACTGCCCACAGCCGGATCACCCACGCGAGGCGCTCGTTGCGCGCAAGGAGGAGCGCGCAGGCAGCCGCCCCGGGGAGAAGCCACGCGAGCGGTGAGCCTCCGACGGGACCGACTGCCATCCGCAACAGCCCCCCCCAGCCGGGGGCGGACGCGGGGTCTGCGGCGAGCCCGAGGACCGACAGCGCGCCGCGACCGGCGAGCAGCGTCCCCACGACCCACGGCGTGCACAGCACCGCGGCGACCAACGTCCCCCCGGAGGCGACGACGAGGGCCCGCGCTCCCCGACGGGCGCCGCCGGCGACGACCGATCCGCAGGCCAGTCCGAGGCCGGCGACGAGGACGACGACCACCATCGCCGGCGCGAACGACATCGCCACCGCCTCGAGCGCGCCGAGCCAGAGGAGGCGTCCGCCAAGACGCCGCCTCCACGTGCCCGCCGCGGTGGTGGGCTCCGTCGCCTCGAGGTCGGCAGCGACGGCAACGTTCTTGACGGGCGACGGTGCCGGGGAGCTGAAGGGCTCGAGCCCGGTTGCCCGCGCGAGCTGCAGGACCACCCACGGGGTCGCTGCGTACGCGACGAGACCGTCCCAGCGACCGCGCCCGAGTGCGTCGACCGCAAGCGGCAGCGCGAGGTACGCGAGCGTCGCGACAAGGCGACCGGGCGCGGAGCGGAAGGGCCCGAGCAGCCGGGACATTCCCCACGCCCCCAGTGGGAAGCACGCGAAGACCGCTACTTGCTGGAGGAGGCCGCTCCGCCCGAAGAGCACCGTCCCCGCCAGCGCGAGGAAGCCGTAGGCCGGGCTGGCTGGCGCGTGCGAGCCGGTGCCCGCGGGCTGCCACGACGCGAAGAGCTGGTGCCAGAGGTCCGTCCACGGAGGGAACGGGACGAACTGCCCGACGAGCGGCACCGACGATCCGATGAGCGCGCGGGAGCCCACGACGATGACGAGGGACGCGACGAGGTACGCCAAGACCCGGGACCGGCGCGACGCGAAGATGCCCACCGGCCCCTTCCCGCGCGTGCGCCTTCCCCTGTGTCCGAGATCGTCGAGATCGTCGAAGCCCGCGTCGTCGTCGAAGCCCAGGCCGATCGAGCCGGCGACCTCGGCCCCAGCCCCGTTTCCGCCCGGCACTGGCAGATCGGGAGCCAGGACCTCGGACGGGCGGCCCGGTTGCCGACCGTGCGCGACCTCGAGGCCTTGGTGCGTGAGCCGCGAGACGTACGTCGACAGCCGCGCGCTCCCGCGCACCTGAAGGCTGCGGACCTCGGCGTCGCTGACGACGCGCACGGCGGCCAAGGCTGCTCGCCGGGGTCGCAGCTCCCTCCACCGGGCGAGGTTCCAGCGCCACGCGTGAACGACCGCACGTGCCCGCCGCCGGTCCCCGGCGAGCCTCGCCACCACGGCTTCTCCGAGCGCGAGGAGGAATGCCTGGGGCACGACCCGCACCAGGTGGGTCCACGAATAGCAGGTGAGGACGGCGCCAAGCTCGTGGCGCCTCTGGAGCGCTTGGAGTGAGGGGGCGTCCGATGGCGGGGGCGGCCTGCAGCCGGCCGCGACGAGCCCGAGATGGCGCGCCGTCGCGGACGGCGCGACGACGACGCGCGCACCGGCGACGTGGGCTCGCCACGACAGGTCGAGGTCCTGCCCCATCGCGACGATCGCGGCGTCGTAGCCGCCGAGCGCACGGAAGAGGTCACCACGCACGAGCGTGCAGCCTCCCGGCGCGACGAACACGTCTCGGACCGCGTCGTGCTGGCCCGCGTCCATCTCGCCGACTTGCACCCGCTCGACGACGGCGCCGGTCTTGTCGATCCCCTGGCCGACATGGAGCAACGCCCGCGGCTCGTCCCAGTGGACCATCTTCGGGCACACGATCCCGGCGTTGGAGCGGAACGACTCTTCGACCATGAGGTGCACGGCGTCCGGCGAGGGAGCGCAGTCGTCGTGGCACAGGAGGAAGAACGACGCCCCTTCGACCATCCACAGCGCCTCGTCGACCGCAGCGGCGAACCCCTCGCTCTCGGGCAGCCGGCGCACGAACGCTTCGGGAAGAACGCGCGCCACCATCTCAGTGGGGTCGGAAGAGCCGCCGGCGACGAGCACCAGCACCGAGAGGTTGTCGTAGTCCTGCGCCGCCAGCGCCTGCAGGGTCTCCTCGAACCAGGGACCTGGATCGGTGGTGACCAATATGGCAACCACCGCTGGGGCGCGCGCCGCGCTCGCCGACCCCTCCGTCATCAGGACAGGCAGGCTACTCCCCCTGCCAGCCCGGGTCGGGCGCCCCGGCGGGACGGGCAGGTGCTCCGGCGGGACGGGCAGGTGCTCCAGCGGGACGGGCGCTCCGGCGGCCCGAGCGACCGGCGGCCCGAATGCTTGCAAGTGTTGAAAACGTGATATACTGTTGCATCAAGCGCCGGAGCGCTCAACGCGATCACGAGCAGTCAGAGGAAGGAGCTCTCCATGCCCGACCACGGCGACGAGACGAACGACATCGCGGCAGAGCTGGCCCGGCACGTGCGCGACACGGCGTACACGGCCGTCGGCCTGGGCGTGCTGGGCCTCCAGCGGGTCCAGGCGCTCCGCCAGGATCTCGTGCGCAACGAACGCCTCGACGAGGGTGTCGAACGGCTGCGCACCGGGGTCGCCGCCGGCTCCCAGCAGCTCGCCGAATGGATCGAGGGCACGCTCGCGTTCGTGTCCGAGCAGTTCGGCCCGATCGGCCCGATCGGCGCGCAGCTGCCCGAGCCTGCCCGGGAGCTCGCCGAGCGGGCGCGACGAGGACTCGAGGCGATCGGCGTGCAGCTGCGTCACCTGGCCACGCCGGGCGTCTGACCCCCGGGGGCCTTCCGCCCGAGCCCCTCCTCCTCCCCCCGCTCGAGGTCCTCCTCCTCCCCCCGCTCGAGGTCCTCCTCCTCCCCCCGCTCGAGGTCCGAGAGGACGTCGCGCAGCGTCTTGTCGAACGGGATGGCAGGAGCCCAACCGGTCGCCGACACGAGCCGTGACGGGTCGCCCCGCAAAACCGGGGTGTCGACGGGTCGAACGAGCTCGGGATCCGTGACCATCCGGAGCTCCACGCCCGTCAGAGCCATCAGCCGGGCAACGACGTCGGCAATGGCCACGTCATTGCCCGAGCAGACGTTGTAGACCTCTCCGGGCTCTGCCCGGACGACGAGGAGCCGGTAGGCGCGTACGACGTCGCGCACGTCGGTGAAGTCGCGCCTCGTCGTGACGGTCCCCACGACCAGCTCCCGGCTCCCGTCCCTGCGCGCCTCGAGCACGCGGCGTGCGAGCGCCGGCACCGCGAAGTTCGGCGACTGCCCGGGACCGACGTGGTTGAACGGGCGCACCACCACCGCACGCTGCCCGTAGCCGAGCCAGGCCTGGATGGCGACCTGCTCCGCTGCGGCCTTCGACGCCGCGTACGGCGTCGAAGGACGCAGCCGGGCGCCCTCTCCGACTGGGAGCTCCTCGGGCGCGAGCGCGCCGTACACCTCTGCCGAGCTCACCACGAGCACCGTCGCTTCCGGCGCGCCGCGTCGCGCGGCTGCGAGGACCGCGGCGGTGCCGAGCACGTTCACGCGGAGAACGTCGAGCGGATCTCGCCAGGACTCGCCGACGTGGGCGCGCGCCGCGAGGTGGTAGACGGCGTCGGGCTGCGACGCCTCCATCGCGCGCTCCACCGCCTCCTCGTCGGTCACGTCCGTCTCCGCGTCGATCGCGGTCACGTCGTCGCCTTCGTCCGCGAGGTGCGCGGTGAGCCAGCGTCCGACGAATCCGAGGCCCCCGGTGACCAACGCCCGCACGATCGACGACCCTACGCGCCCGCCGCGATGCGGTACGCCTCGACGTGGCGCGCGGCGCTCGCCTCCCACGTGAGGGTCGCCGCACGGGCGATCCCGGCCTCACGGCGCCGGCGTGCCTCGGAGCCGCCAGCCCCCCGGAGCACCATCGCGAGGGTGTCCGCGAGACCCTCTCGGTCTCCAGGCGTGACGAGCGTCGCGGCCTCGCCCGCGAGCTCGGCCATCGCGGTGCCGCTCGTGGTGACGAGGGGGGCCCCGCACGCGAGCGCCTCGAGGGCGGGAAGGCCGTACCCCTCGGCGAGGGAGGGGTACGCGACCACCGAGGCCCTTCGCAGGAGCGCCGGGACCGCGTCGTCGGGCACGTAGCCGGTCCACGTGATCCGGTCCCGATGTCGCGTGGCTGCGAGAGCCTCGTCCACCGGCCGCGTCCCCCAACCGCGCCGCCCCGCGAGCACGAGGCGCACGTCTCGCTCGGCGTCGGCGAGCACGGAGAACGCGCGGACGAGCGTCGCGACGTCCTTGCGGGGCTCTACCGTGCCCACGAAGAGGACGAACCGGGCCTCCGGGTCGATCCCGAGCCGTCGCAGCGCGGCGGCGTCGGCGTCCGGGTCGAGCGGATCCGGGGAGAAGTGCAGGTGGTCGACGCCGTGCGGCGCGATCACCACCGGGGCGGTGACGTGACAGACCGCTTCGAGCTGGCGCGCCGTCGTCTCGCTCACGCAGACGAGCGCAGACGCGCGGCTCGCCGCGACGCGGATCGCCCGGCGGAAGAAGCGGACCTTGGCCGGCTCGTGCCACTCGGGGTGGTCGAAGAAGGTGCAGTCGTGGATCGTGACGACGACGGGCATGCGAGCGCGTTCGGGCATCGTGTAGTGCGGCCCGTGATGGACGTCGGGGCGCATGCGGCGCAGGAGCGCAGGGAGGGCGATCTGCTCCCATGCCAGGCGCAGCGGCCGCGGTGACGGCGAGGACGCCACGACGTCTGCCCGCGTCCCGGCGAGGCGCTGCCACCGCAGCGCGTCGTCGCGGCGCGCGACGAGCACGAGGCTCGGGTCGTCGCGCCTGGCGAGCGCTGCGGCAAGCTCGACCGCGTAGCGCCCCGCACCCGCCGGCGACGACGGGACGGCGGTGACGTCGAGCGACACCTTCACGAGAGGGACCCCCACCATGCGAGGTGGGCCTCGGCCGACGCCCTCCACGTCAGCGGCGCGACGAGCGTCCTGCCCTGGGCCACGAGCGAGGAGCGGAGCCGGTCGTCGCACGACGCGCGCACGAGGGCGGACGCGATGTCCTCGACTGTGGTCGGATCGACCCGCAGCGCCGCGACGCGCGCGCCCTCGCCTGGGGCGCCGGTCTGCGGGGCGGTGCTCGGCACGGTGACGCTCGCCACGACCGGCACGCCGCACGCCATCGCCTCGAGGGCCGGAAGCCCGAACCCCTCGACCAACGGGACGTAGGCGAAGGCGCGGGCGCCTTGGTACAGCGCAGTGAGCACCCCTTCGTCGACGGCGCCGGCTGCGACCACGCCAGGGGTCTCGCCGACTCCCGCGTCGCCCCAGCCCGAAGGACCGACCACCACGAGCGGCCACGGGCCGCCGAGCGACGGCTGTGCGCGCGCGAAGGCGTCGACCAGGCGAGCGAGGTTCTTCCTCGGCTCGAGCGTCGAGACGGTGAGCAGGTACCCGTCGGCCACGCCGAGGCGGCGCAAGAGCGACGCCGCGCCTGCGGCGTCAGGCTCTTCGAGGTGGTCGACGCCGTGGGAGATGGCTCGCACCCGGCCCGGGTCCGCGCCGGCCGCGACGAGGATCTCGGCGACCGGGAGCGACGGAACGACGAACGCGTCGGCACGCTCGAGCGCGCGCCGGAGCGCCGCTTCGTGCCACCGCCGCCCCCGGCGCGTGGTGGCGTCGGGGTGCGCGCGCCAGGCGAGGTCGTGGACGGTGACGACGAGCAGCGGCCCGCCGCGGGCGCGTCGCGGGCGCACCGGCGGCGCGGCCAGGGACACCGAGTGGACGAGCTCCGCCGAACGCACCGGCGCGAGGCCGAGGTCCCAAGCGGCCGTGAGCAACGGCGCCGGGAGCACCGAGGCGCGCACCGGGAAGCCCCACGCCGACAGCGGATCCACCGTCTCGCCGAGGTGGCGGCTCGCCACCAGCTCGACGTCGGGGCCGTCGAGCCCCCGCAGGCCGCCGAGCCCCCGCAGGCCGCCGAGCAGCCCGCGCGCGTACCGCCCGATGCCGCCTGGGACCGGCCGGCGCAGCTGCTCGACGGCGACGACGACACGCCCGGTCATCCGGCTGCGGCGTCCCGGTAGAGGTCGACGAGCCCTGCTGCGCACCTCTCCCAGTCGAAGGTCGCGGCCCGCTCGAGGCCGCGCGCCGCCAGTGCGGCCGCCGTCTCATCGGAGTCGACCACCGAAGCGATGGCTCCGGCGAGCGCGAGCTGGTCGCGCGGCTCGACCAGCAGAGCGGCGTCGTCCAGCACCTCTTCGAGCGCGCCGGCACGCGTCGCGACCACCGGCGTGCCGGCCGCCATGGCTTGCAGCGGCGGATAGCCGAACCCTTCGTACAGCGAGGGATAGGCGAGGACGGCCGCGCCGTGGAGCAGCCCCGAGAGCGTGGCGTCGTCGACCCATCCGGTGCGCACGATGCGCGCCCGCGCGTGGCACCCGTCGAGCGCGCGCGCGAGCTCGGCGCTCCCCCACCCCGCTTGGCCCGCGAGCACGAGGGCGAGGTCCGGACGTCCCGGGGCGAGGACGTCGAAGGCGGCGACGAGACCGGGCAGGTCCTTCCTCGGCTCCGCGGTCCCCACCGCGAGGACGTAGCGGCCGGTCCCTGGCGGGAGGTGCCGCGACGGGGCGCTGGCGTCGGGGGCCGAGAGCGGCGGCACGCCCGAGGCGACGGCGCGCACCCGGGAAGGATCCGCGCCGAACACCTCCACCACCTCTGCCGCCACCGACGCCGAGTGCGTGTGCACCCACGCCCCGTGCGCCAGCGCGCGGCGGACGAGAGCCGGATAGGCGAGAGTGGCGCTGTTGCACAGCTCCGGGTAGCGCACCGTCGTGAGGTCGTGGACGGTGACGACCCGCGCGGCGCGCCGGGCGGGAGGGACCACGTAGTTCGTGCCGTGGACCACGTCGATCTCGCCCACGAACCACTCGAGGGGCGGAGACTCCGTGCGCCTCCACAACATGTGCAGTGGGCGTGCGGGCATTGCGCGACTCGCGATCTCGACGCCACGCGGCACGCGTTCGTCGATCGCGTGGCGGCGCCGCCAGCTCACCGCGAACGCCGTCGCGGTCACGTCGGTGCGGCGCGACAAGCCCCCGAGGACCCCCCCGCAGAAGGCGCCGACGCCGGTCGGCCTGCCGATGAGCGGCGTGGCGTCGAGCGCGACGCGGAGCCGGTCAGCCATGGTGCCCCTGCGCACGTTCGCCTGCTGTTCGGAGGACCGCGTCGGAGAGGACCGGCCACGCGTCGGCGGCCCACGACCCGAAGCCGCGATCGGAGAGCACGGCGCACGCGAGCCGCGCCTCGGGGTCCACCCACAGAAACGAGCCCGACCGACCGAAGTGCCCGAAGGTCGCCGGGCTGTTGCCCGATCCGGTCCAGTGCGGACGCTTCGCGTCCCGCAGCTCGAACCCGAGCCCCCAATCGTTCGGGTCCTGGGGCCCGAAGCCCGGCAGGACGCCGGCGAGGCCCGGGTAGGCGACCTTCGTCGCCGCGGCGAGCGTCTCGGGAGCCACGACGCGCGGTACGAGGAGCTCGGCGCCCAGCGCGAGGAGGTCCCGGAGCGTTCCTTCGGCGCCGTGCGCGGGCGAGGCTCCGGGGGCGAGGCGCGCGCCCGCCATCCCGAGCGGGACGAAGACCGCCTCTGCCACGTACTCGGAGACGGGCATGGACGCACGCTCGCCGAGCAGGTCGCCGAGGACCTCGAAGCCCGCGTTCGAGTAGATCCTCCTCGTCGCCGGCGGCGCGATCGCCTCCCGCCGATCCGGGGCGAGCCCCGACGCGTGCGCGAGCAGGTGCGCGACGGTCGCGCCGGGAGGGCCTGCAGGATCCGACAGGGCGAGGGTCCCCTCCTCGACGGCGACCAGCACGGCCAGCGCGGTGCAGAGCTTCGTGACCGACGCCCAGGCGTAGGTGCGGCCGGCATCGCCCGTGGTGCCGAGGATGGTGACCTCGGGCCGTCGCCGGCCGGCGGCATCCGCCGCAGGGCGTGCCACGACGGCGCCGTCCTTTCCGGCGAGAGCCCCGCCATCGGCGTCCCGACACGCGGCGACCCCGGCCGCCGCGACGCGCACGGGCCAGCCGGCGAGGAGGTCGAAGGCCCGCATGGACAGGCGAGCGTACCGCCGGCTCCCCTCGATGGCGGCTCCCCTGCACTCCTCGATGGCGGCTCCCCTGCACTCCTCGAAGGCGGCTCCCCTGCACTCCTCGATGGCGGCTCCCCTGCACCCGTAGGCTGGAGCGGTGCTCGCAGTGCTGGCCGGAGGAGTGGGTGCCGCGCGCCTCCTCACCGGAGTCGTGCGGGTGGTCGACCCGTCCACGGTCGTCGCGATCGTGAACACCGGCGACGACATGACGCTCCACGGTCTCCAGATCAGCCCGGACATCGACA
>JAJZMD010000154.1 GCA_021803085.1 Actinomycetes bacterium | reverse complement strand
TGCGCCTGCGGGTCGAGGCCGGCCGGGCACGGACGAGAACGTCGGTCAAGGTCATTGTTGGTGCCACGGGCGGCCTCGTCCTCGGCCTGGCCATCCTCAACCGCGGCTACCTCGCCCCCTACGACACGGCGGTCGGCCAGCTCGTCCTCTTGCTCGTGGGCGCGGTGTTCACGGTGTCGTTCCTGTGGCTGGCCAAGATGACCCGGCCGTCTGTCACCGAACGGTTCATAACCAAAGCAAGGCCCCAGCTCGCGATTCCCGACAGGACCTCGGAGATCTCGACGTGATCCTGGCCCTAGTCTGCGGGGCCGGGGTCGGCGGCGGCCTGTTCCTCGTCGCCCGCGGCCTCTACCCGCCGCGGCCATCCCTGGCCCACGCCCTGGCCCAGCTTCGCCGCCTCCCCGACCCCACACCCGTACTCAGCCCCGAGGCAGACGGCGGGTATGCCGCCCGGCTGGGCCGCCCCGCCGCCCGTGCCCTCACCCGCTCCGGGGCAGGCTGGCTCATCCTGGCCACGGTGCGCCGTGACCTGGCGGTGCTCGGCCGTAGCCCGGAACGCCACCTGGCCGAGAAGGTCACCCTGGCCCTCGTCGGCCTGCTCTTTGCCCCCGTCGCCGCCGCGCTGCTCCTTTTGGGCGGCGCCCACCTCCCCCTGGTGGTGCCGCTGTGGGCGTCGCTCATCTTCATGGTGGCCGGGTTCGTCCTGCCCGATCTCGGCGTCCACGCCGACGCTGGACGTCGGCGACGGGACTTCCGCCACGCACTGAGCTCGTTTCTCGACCTGGTGGTGGTCGCCCTGGCCGGCGGCGGCGGTGTCGAGACCGCCCTCGCCGACGCGGCGAGCGTCGGGTCGGGGTGGGCGTTCGCCTACCTGCGCCGAGCCCTCGACCAGGCCCGCCTGGCCCGCCAGGCCCCCTGGGCCGCACTCGGTCGGTTGGGTCAGGAGCTGGGGATAGGCGAGCTGTCCGAGCTGGCCGCCTCTGTCGCCCTGGCCGGCACCGAAGGCGCCAAGGTCCGCGCCAGCCTCGCCGCCAAGGCCGCCTCGTTGCGTACCCACGAGCTGGCCGAGGCCGAGACCGCCGACCAGGCCGCCACCGAACGCATGAGCCTGCCCGTGGTCCTGCTCTTCGCCGGGTTCCTCCTCTTCTTGGGGTACCCGGCCGTCGAGAAAGTCCTCACCGGCCTCGGATAGCCCAGCAACGCCAAAAGAAAGGAAGACCAACGAAATGAAAGGACCGCCGTGTTCACTGAACTGACCATCCTCCGCCACCTCCACACCCTGCTCCATGACCGATGGCAATCCCTGCGGGCCGACCCCGAGGCCGGCTACTCCACCGAAGCCGTCATCGTCACCGCCCTCCTCGCCGCGCTGGCGCTGACCGCGGTGGGGATCATCGTGGCCAAGGTGGTCTCCGCTGCGGGCCACATCTCGACGGGTCCCTGACCGCCCCCCATGACCACCACCACCACCACCACCACCAGCTGCCGGTCCCCGGAGACGTCACCGCCGGTGCGGCGCCGCCGGCTCGGTGTCCTGCGCCGGGACGAGCGCGGCGCGGTGGCGGCCGAGCTGGTCATCGCCACTCCGCTGTTGCTGCTGTTGATCATGGGGGTGATCCAGTTCGTCCTGTGGCAGCACGCCGAGCACATCGCCTCCGCCGTCGCCCAACAAGGTGTCGCCGTCGGCCGCCTCCAAGGCGAGACCGCCACGGCCGGCCAGAGCGAAGCGCAAAGTGTCCTCAATCAGCTTGGCTCGACGGTCCTCGTCGGCTCGAACATCACTGCGACGCGCACCAACGTCACGACCACCGTCACGGTGACCGGCCACGCCGAGAGCATCGTCGGGCTGTTCTCCTTGCCGGTCAAGGCGGTCGCCACCGGGCCGACCGAGCCGGCGACCATCCCATGACCGTCGTCCACTGCCGGTGGCGTGGAGGGTTGGGCCGCGACGAGTCCGGCAGCGTCACCGCCGAGCTGGTCCTGCTCACCCCGCTGCTGATCCTCATGCTGCTCTTCGTCGTCGCCCTCGGCCGCCTTTCCGGCGCCCGGCTCGAGGTCGACGGGGCCGCCGCCCAAGCGGCCAGGGCCGCGTCGATCGCCCGCGACCCTGCCACCGCCACGGCCATGGCCACCCAGACCGCCACCGCCGCGCTCGGCTCGGATCACGTCACCTGCGGTCAACTGACCGTCAGCACCGACACCGCCCAGTTCGCCCCCGGAGGCTCGGTGGCCGTCACCGTGACGTGTCAAGTTGCCCTCTCCGACCTCACCGGATTGCGACTCCCCGCCTCCGAGGCCATCACGTCGCGGGCCACCGCGGTCATCGACACGTTCCGGAGTACCGCCCAATGACCGCCAACCGCGTGCGGCTGCGCGGCCGGCTCGGCGACACTGAGTCGGGGATGGTCACCGCCTTCACGGTCATCTTCACCCTGGCGCTCCTGCTCATGGCCGGGCTCGTCCTCGACGGCGGGCTCGCCCTCGCCGCCAAGGTCCAAGCCATCGACGACGCCCAAGCCGCCGCCCGGGCCGGCGCCCAGGCCATCGACATCCCCACCTACCGGGCCAGCGGCAAGATCACCCTCGACCCCGCCCAGGCCACCGCCGACGCCCAGCGCTACCTCGCCGCCGCTGGGCACACCGGCACCGTCTCGGTGAACGGCGAGCAGGTGACGGTGACGGTCACCATCACCCAGGCCACCCAGATTCTCTCGCTCGCCGGCATCGACCACCTCACCGAGACCGGCACCGGGACCGCCACCGCCGAGCAAGGCAATGGTTAGGAAACCCGTGAGCAGAGGACTCCTGTCCCGGGTCGGACGGGTGGTGAAGGGTCTCGGTGCGCTCATGCTCCTCGCCGCCCTCGTCGGCGGGGTCCCTTGGGCGCTGTGGCACTTCGTCGGCTGGCCCCTCCCACACCACATCCCCTCCGCCAGCCAGGTCGGCCGCGCCCTCAACCGCCAGGGCATCCCCGACCAGGCCCTCATCGACGCCCTCGCCGTGGTGGTATGGCTCACCTGGGCGGTGCTCGTCGCCTCGATCGCAGTCGAGGTTCCCGCCGCCCTCTCGGGGCGCCACGCCCCGCGGCTGCCGGTCTCCGGCATCTTCCAGCCGGTCACCGGCCACCTCGTCGCCGCCATCGTCGTCGCCTGCCTGACCCTGGCGCCGAGACCCAGCCACGAGACGGCCACGCTGGGCTCGGGGGTCGCTGCCGTCACGGCGCGCCGACCGGTCGCCGCGCTGGTCGTGCGGGACACGGTCCTTGCAGGCGTCACCCAACCGGCTCCCGTCGCCGCCAGCCCGATCACACCGGCTGGGCCAGTGGCGGCGAACGGAACGTCCCCGGCCGTGGCCGCGCCAGACAACCCGGACGCGGCGCCGACGACGAGCACCTATGTCGTCCAACGGGGCGACACTTTATGGGGCATCGCCGAGCGCCAGCTCGGCAACCCGCTGCGCTGGTCGGAGATCTACCAGCTCAACGAGGGCCGGCCCCAACCGGGCGGCGTCACCTTGACCGACCCGCATTGGATCGATCCCGGCTGGACCCTCCTGTTGCCCGCCTCTCCGGCCACGACGCCACCAGCGACCGCGGCACCGGGCACGGGCCAACCAGCCCCTACCCCGGCGCTGCTACCCACGAGCGCCGCCCCGACCAATCCTCCCGCCGACGCGCCGGCGACGGCGGCTCCAGCGAACGCGGCGCCGTCCGCGGCTGCCCCGACCACGCCCGTCCACTCGCCCGCCGCCGGCTCACCCGTCGCGCACCCTACGGGAGCGACGGGTGGCCCGGTCCGGCTGCCGTCGGGCTCGGTGGTGGCCGGCTCGTTCGCGACCGGCGTGGCCGCCACCGTCGCCATCGGCCGGCTCCGTCGCCGCCACGCCTACCGCTACCGGCCACCCGAGCCGGGCCGCACCCTCGCCACCGAGCCGGCCCGTCCGACGATCCACCACCTGCGCCAAGCGGCTGCGGCGACCGCGCCGCTCGACGGGTCGGGTCCGGTCCCGGCCATGCCGGTCGGGGGGGAGGAACGAATCGCGGAGCCGGGCCGCGTCGACGTGGCGTCGCGCGGCGACGAGGTCGTGGCCATCGAGCTCGCCGACCTCTCCGGCGTCGCCCTCGCCGGACCGGGTGTCGACGACGTCACCCGCGCCCTGGTGACCGCGCTCTTGGTCCGGGCAGAGCCGGGCGCCGCCGAGGTGCTCCTCACCGACGACCTCGCCGAGCGATTGCTGCCCGGCCTGGATCCGAACCGCGCCATTCGTCGGGTGGTGACCACCGACCAGGCCGCCCGGGCCGTCGAGTCCGAGCGCGTCGCCCGCAGCCGGCGCTTCGAGGCGGCCGGGGCGGCCGACGCCGCCCAGTTCCGGGCCGAGAACCCCGAGAACCCGCTGCCGTTGCTGCTCGTGGTTCTCGACGCGCTGCCCGCCGAGTCACTCGGCCGGTGGGCCGCACTCGTCGCCGACGCCCCCCGCCTCGCGATCGCCGTGATCTTCCTCGCACCGTCGCCGATCGCCACCGGACAGCTGCGCATGGACGCCGGCCGTCGCGTGCTCGACGCCGCACCGGCGGACCGTCTCGGAGGCTTGCTCGGCGCCCAGCTGTTCGGGCTGCGCGCCGACGAAGCGACCGAGGTGCTCGCCGCAGTCACCGAGGCGGCCGGCGAGGGCGACGTCGACGAAGAACCCTTCGCCACCAACGCCACCGTCATCCCCTTGCGGGCCGACGGCCCGTCAACCGACGACCCGCCGACTGAGAGCCCCAGCGAACCGTGGCCCGAGCCGGCACCGTCTCCGCCGCCGAACGGAAACGGTGACGGGCCTGCCGAGCGCCCGATCACGGTGCGGATGTTCGGCCACTTCGAGGTGGCGGTGCACGGCGAGGCGGTGGTGGCCGGGCTGCGCAGCCGGGCCCGCGACGTCTTCGTCTGGTGCCTGCTGCGCCCGGAGGGCGCGACGAGCGACGAGGCCGTCGACGCCCTGTGGCCCGACACCGCGCCCGGAAGGGTCCACGGCCAGTTCTGGAGGTCCTTCAGCGACCTGCGGGCCCGGCTCCGAGAAGCAAGTGGCGGCGACCTCGAGGTGCTCACCAAGGCCGGCGAGCACTACCGGCCGTGTGGCACCGAGATCGCCTGTGACCTGTGGGAGTTCCAGGCCGCCCTCGGCGAGGCCGCCCGGGCCGACGACGACGAGGTCGCTCGGGCCGCGCTGCGCCGGGCGGTCGAGGTCTACCGGGACGACCTTCTGGCCGGGATGGACCGGCCCTGGGTCGAGCCGCTCCGCCAGGACCTGCACCGCCGGTCCCTCGACGCCCACCTGCGCCTGGCCGAGCTCGAAGAGCAGACCGGGCGCCCCGACGCCGCCGTCGAGGTCCTCGAACAGGCCATCGCCCGGGACCGCTACGCCGAGGAGCCCTACCGGCGGCTCATGGTCCTCCACGCCGCCCATGGCCGCCCCGGCGCGGTGACCGACGTCTGGCGCCTGCTCCAGGGTCGACTCGCCGAGCTCGACCTCGACGTCGAGGCCGCCACTGCCAACCTCTACCGTCAGCTCACCGCCGACCCCGAGCGCTGGCCAGACCCAGACCGCGTCCGGCTGCCGCGATGACCGGCCGCCCCCTCGCCCCAGCCCTGGCGCCGGCCCGCTGGCGGGCGCTCACCGTCACCTCGGTCGCCGTCGTCGAGGCTGCGCTCGTGTGGCGGTTCGGGTGGACGGCGCCGCTCGCCGTCTACCTCTTCCTCGGTGCCGTGCTGACCGTCGCCGCGGTGATCGACGCCCGCACTTTCACGATGCCCACCGCGCTGCTGCTGCCGTCGTACCCGATCGGCATCGGGCTGCTCGTCGTCGCAGCGGTAGCCGACGGCCGGTGGTGGCCGCTCGGCCGGGCGGTCATCGCCATGGCCGCGGTGGCAGGCTTCTACCTCGCCATCGCCCTGGTGGCCGGCGGGCAGCGGCTCGGCCTCGCCGACGTCATCCTGGGCGGCCTGGTCGGCCTCCTCCTCGGCTGGGTGGGCTGGTCGGCGCTGTCGACCGGGGTGATCCTCGGCTGGGTTATCGCCCTGGTTGCCGTCGTGCTCTGGCGCCCCAGTCGCCGACCGGGCCGAACCCCCGCCATACCGGCGGGACCGTGTCTGTGGCTCGGTGCGCTGATTGCCGTTCTCGCCGCCAGGTAGCCCGCTGTGGGCCGCCCGCAGCGTCAGCGTGCGGCCGCGCCGACGAGGTCGGCGAGCGCCAGGTTGGCCACGAGACGGGCGAAGCGCCGACCCGCGGCGGGCCGAAGGACCACGACCCGCACCCCCGCGCCGCCCAGCTGGGCCAGAAGTGCCTGCAGCTCACGGTGGTCCGGCGACAGGCGTCCGTACCCGTCGGCCACCACCAGGTCGAAGTAGCTCGGCGCGTCGGCCAACATTCGGGACAGACCCGGCCGGACAGCGCCCGCGCCCTGGTCCGCGTAGGTGGCAACGTGGCACCACCCCGGCTGGCGGGCTACCTGCGCCGCGAGGCCAGCCACCTGTCGGTCAAGCCTCGCCCGTCCGGCGCCCCCTGGCGCCTCCCTGGCGTAGATCGCCACTCGCCACACGGCCGTCTCCTTCCTGGTCGCCTGCCGGTGGCGATGAGACCTCCGCTGGGCCCGGAAAGCAAGGCCGCGCAGCTGGATCGGGCCTTCATACGCCGATACCAGTCCTCCCGGCACCAGCTCCGGGTCGCATGTTTCTCCGCTGCGATCCTCGCTCATGCCGCCGGGCCAGGCCTGCTCACAGCAGCGTGTGCTGCTCGGTGACACGACCGCAGATCTCTTCCCAGGTAGGAAGTGGGCGGGCGCCGAAGTACAGCTCGGGCATGGTGGACTCGTAGGCGGCTCGGAGCCGGGTCGAGATGTCGCTGGTCGGATCGAATGCCGGGCAGCTGGCGAAGCCGCCCGGCGGGCGAACCTCGATGCCGTCGCCGCCGAAGAAGGCGCGGTTGATCTCCTCGACGCTGCGCATCACCTGTTCGGTCTGATCTCGATCCGCGAGCAGGTCGAGCACCTGTCGGTCGCCCAGGAGCTGGTAGACGTCGTAGAAGTGCCGGCCGCTGCGCCGGTCGATGGACCCGCCGGTGCCGGCGGCGAGTTGCTGGGCCAGGGCGTGGATGAGGACGAGCTTTTCGAGGAGGGTGCGTCCCGGATGAAGAACGGCGACCTCGAACGGCTTCAGGTCGTCGAACTCGCCGAGGTCGGTCCCGGCGGCCTCGAGCACGTCGCCGAGGAGGGAGCTGATCGGCACGGGCGCGTGGGGATGGGGCCCGCCCCGGACGCCCATCTCGAGGAGCACGCTGGTGCGGATGAGCGCGGTCGGCGCTCGGGTGGCGGGGTAGGCGATCTCGTAGGAGCGGTGCCGGCCGGTCTCGCCTCCTCCGACCCCAGTCGCCGAGCCGCCGACACCGGTGGCCGATGCGTCGGCCATGGCCTTCATGAGCCTGTCGGTCGTCCCACGCCCCCGCTCTCCCGGCAGGACGAGGACGTCGATGTCTTCGGAGAATCGCTCCACCAGCCGGTAGCCCTTGGAAAGGCTGGTGCCGCCTTTGAAGATGAAGTCACCGCCGAAGTCACGGCCGAGCACACGGAGAACCTGGCTGACCCAGTAGTCCTTCTCGACCGCGGTGGGGCTGACCCCGAGCCGCTCGGCGGCGGCGTCGAGCGTCGGGGCGAACTCGACCAGGTCAGCGAAGCGGGCCACCGCCTCAGCCGGCCAATGCCAGGTCGCGGCGGACGGACCGGCTGCGCGCCGGGCGGACGACGTCGGTCATGTCTGGCCGGCCGAGCGCGGCGAGGAGGCGGAGCAGCCGTTCGCGAACCCGGGGCGGCTCGGTCTCCGACGCCCGGGCGACCCGGTCGAGACGGACCGTGCCGTCGTTGGCGAGCCGAGCGATCCGCGCGACGGCGTCGGCGGGGGGAACCTCGACGAGGCCGTCCCAGTCCCGCAGCACTTCGAGTAGCGCGACCTCGGCCGGGTGGAGTCGCTCGTCGCGACGCTTGGTGCTCGCCGCCCGGCTGACGTAGCGGACAGGGCCGGGACTGCGAGGTGATCTGCCGGGAACCGCAATCGCCTCCCGGCGGGGCACCTGGGTGGACAGGCCGAGCGCCAGGGCGGCGCTCCATCCGGCCGGACCGGAGCCGGTGCCGCCCACGACCGCGCTGGCGAGGCGACCCGCCGGCGGGGGAGCCATGCCCAGCCGGGTCGGCACGCCGCGCCAGTACAGGCCACGGCGGACACGGCGCACCTCCCCGGAACGGGCCATCCGCGACAGGGCTTGGGCGACCGCGTCGGGGGAGCCGGCGAAGTCCTCTGGACGCCAGAAACGGTCCCGCGAGGCGAGAACCCGCTTGCGGACCTCCGGTGCCACGCTCGTCGCGCTCATGGTCGACATCGTACCAGCAGTGTCGTCAAAGCGATACGCGAAGTTGACAACCGAGTGGCTCTCACGCCGTCGGGTCGGTGACGCCGACGACGACATCGGTCCCCCAGGACGCCCCTCGGGTAGTCGGCGTGGCTTCGACTCGGACGTCCGCGCCGGTGTGGGGGGCATCGACCATCTGGCCGTTGCCGACGTAGATGCCGACGTGGGTGACGTCGCTCGGTCCGCCGCCGAAGAAGATCAGGTCACCTGGCTCGACGGGGTTGCCGGGTCCGAGCTTGGCCGTGCCGTCGTACTGGTCCTGGGCGACCCGGGGAAGGCTGATCCCGGCCACCTTGTAGGCGGCCTGGACCAGTCCGGAGCAGTCGAAGCCGACACCGGGGGTCTCGCCGCCCCAGATGTAGGGGGTGCCGACCTGGGCGAGGGCCCAGTCGACGGCGACGCCTCCGGAGGTGCCGGCGGCGACGGTCTGGGCCTGGGTCTGGCCGTAGGTCTGGGCGAGGGCGAGGACCTCGCTGACGTACCAGGTCGCGTGGTTGTAGTCGAAGATGGCCTGGTTGAGATTGGCGCCGTTGGCTGCCCCGTTGGCGCACAGCATCCGGGCGGCCGCGTACACCGCGTCGGTCGGGTCGTAGGGGCTGGCTGGGTTGGCGCCGCCGGGCGGGACCGGTTGGTCGTATTCAGCAAACGTGGAGGCGAGCTCCTGCATGTCACCTTCGGCGCCAGCACTGTTGGCCCCCGACTGAACGCCGGGCAGGGTCGATTGGCCGTTGTCGGACTCGATCGTGCCGATGGCTGCGAGCACCGTCCAGGGCAGGCCCGGGCAGGTGCTGGCGGCCTGCTGGTAGAGGGCGAGCATGGCGGCGGGGATGCTGCTCGTGGCTGTGGCGGACGGAGCGGTGCCACTGCCACCGAGGAGCGAGGCGATCCCCGCCCCCGCCCCTGCGGCGAGGAGCGCGACGAGGAGGCACAGCCCGCCGACCCCGGCAGCGAGCTGGGTGGCGAGCCCGGAGTTGGCGCTGTCGTCGAGGGCGATGCTCACGCGCCGTGGATGGGCAGGCCGGCCAGCCCCGCCAGACGGACGCGTGCCGTGCCGGTCGAGCCGGCGGGGAGCCACACCGGGCCGTCTGGTGCGCCACGGCCGGCGCGGGCGGTCGTGGCGACCGGGACGACAGGGTGGAGGAGCACCCGGCGGGCTTCGGCCTCGCGGCGCGGGGAGCCGAAGCTGAACAGGACCCAGTTGGGATGCCCCGCCGCGGCGGCGAGGCGGGCGTAGCCGTCGAGCTTTCGGGCGAGGCGTTCGAGGCGTTCGGTGCCGTTGTCGTACTCGACGAGGAACGGCAGGCTGGTCCCGTGCTCGGTCCACACCCCGTAGCCGTCGGGGCGGACGACCTCGCCCCACTCGGCGGCGCAGCGCCGCTCGGACCACCACTCCTCGAGCCGGCAGCCCGTCCGGGTGCGTGCCGAGCGACAGAGGGCGCAGAAGAGGCCGTTGGTTCCGACGAGATGGGCGAGGCGCTGGCTGGCGGCGAGTTCACCGGCGAGGCGGCGGCGCCAGGCGACGTCGGCGACCTCGACGCCGTGCTCGGCGGCTATGAGGGCGGCGCCGAGGGGGCCGAGGACCCAGTGGAAGGGGACCGGGCTGCCACCGCGCCGTGGTCGGAAGCGGTCGAGGACGTCGAGGGCGTACAGCTCGGCGAGCCGCATCCGGGCCCGGCGCTCACCGGTGAAGCAGACGTCGGCGACCTGGGAGCTGGTGAGCACCCGGTGGTCGTCGAGGAGTCGGCAGAGCAGGCGGTCGCGTTCGGTGAGCCGGCCGAGGACGGCGAGCAGCCGGGTGTCGACGTCCCGCCAGCCACGACGGCTGGTGTCGCGCGGCCCGCTGCGATGCGGAGCGCCGTCTGGCTGTGGCGTGAGGCGATGCGGAGCGCCTGACGGCGCCCGACCACCTGCCGAGACGGATGCGGACGGACGCCGAGCTGCCGAGGACCGAGTCGTCGACGACAGAGCCGTAGACGACAGAGCCGTAGACGACTGACCCGTAGACGGGCCAGCGGCGGACCGACCAGCTGCCGGTGAGAGCGGGCTACCGACTCCAGCCGACCCAGAAGCAGCCGAGCCAGCGCCAGCGGACCCAGTGCGGACCGGCCCCCGGCCGGCATTATCGAGCGCGCTCATACCCACCTACCCCTTGAGTCCGCCGGCACGGTGGAGCCCTCCCCGGCGCCGTGTGCTGGTGGTCCGGGCCGACCCGAGGGCTCCAATCCAGGTCGGAGCCCCTCGTGGAGCCCGTTACGGAGCCCCTCGTGGAGCCCCTCGTGGAGCCCCGGTTGGACGCTGTCCGGGTCGGAGCGTGGCCTGGCCTCCCGGGCGGCCCGCGCGCTTCGTGCCGCGGCGATCTCGGTGACCGTGCCGGCACTCCTGCCGCGGTTGTCCTCGGCGGTGGAAGTGCGCGTGCCGGCGGGAAGCGTGCGTCCGGCGAGGGGCTTGGCGCCTTCGGGGCGGGGCCGGTGGTGCGCGGCCCGGTTGGCGGCACGGACCGCGTCGGCGCGGCCGGGCTGGGGCGGTGGTGCGGGCCGGGTGCGAAGGGTGAAGGCTGGGGTCTCCTCGCCGTCGACCACGAGCCGAGCCGCAGCCGTGTAGGCGCCGAGGTGGGAGAGGTCGTGCTCGGAGACCTCCGGGCCGACGTGGCGGGAGAGGACATGCGCGTCCTCGGGGGACATGGAGAACCACACCTTGGTCCGGGCGTTCGCCGAGACCGCGTCGCGCAGCTCCTTGGGGAGCTGACCGAGGTGCTGGTGGGCGAGGACCATGGAGAGCCGGTAGCCCCGTGCCTCGGCGAGCATCTCGTCGAAGGATCGGGGGAGGTGGAGGAAGTTCTGGGCTTCGTCGACGACGAGCGACGCGTCGACGCGGGCGGCCTGGCCGAGCCGGGCCCGATGGGTGGCGGTCTGCCACACCTTGGCGACGACGAACGAGCCGAGCAGTCGTGCGGTCTCCTCGCCCAAGATCCCTTTGGGGACCCGGACGAGGCAGATGCCGCCGTCGAGGACCTGGCCCATGTCGAAGCTCGAGTCGGGCCGCCCGACGACCTGGCGGACGAAGTCTCGGAGCAGGAACGCCCGGAGCTTGTTCATGACCGGGCCGATGACCTGTGCCCGGCTCGCCTCGGACATCTGCTCGTAGGAGGTCCAGAACCCGCCGAGCCCGACGGTGTCGGCCGAGACCACAGCTATACGAGGCTTCCGGAACTCGTCGTCGGAGAGCAGCCGGGGGACGTCGGCGAGGCTGGTCGAGGTGCCGGTCGCGGCTGCGTGGCGGAGCAGGGTGAGGCACGCCGAGCGCAGCACGTCGTCGGTGCGCGGCCCCCAGAAGGCGGAGAAGATGGAGCGGAAGATCCCGACCAGGTTGTCGACCGCGAGGTCGGGGTCCGGTCCCGACAGGACGTTGAGGACAGGGGCGGCGTCGGGGTCCTCGGGGTCGACGAGCACGGTGCGCGCCTCGGTGCCGTCGGGGAGACGGTCGCATAGGTCGGTGATCAGATCGCCCTTCGGGTCGATCACCACGACTCCGCGTCCGGCTTCGACGTCTTCGAGGACGAGGTTGGTGAGCAGCGTGGACTTGCCCGAGCCGGTCGCCCCCATGACGTGGAGGTGGTAGCGGGCGTCTGGGACCGCGAGGCTGACCGGTCGGCGTCCGCCGGCCTGGGCGTCGCCAAGCACCTTCGGTGCACCGGTCGCCTGGGAGGCGTCCGGGCTGTCCACGCCGGCAGCGGGGCGGGCGACAGCGGGTGGTGGGGGCACGGCGTTGGCGCCGGCCCGCGCCAGGCCCGGTACTGCGACATCGGTCGGCAGATGGGCGAGAGCGGCGAGCTCGGCGACCGAGACGAGGTTGCCCTTCCCGAGCCGACGGGCGGCGAGCACCCGGGCGGGATGGCGCAGCCGGTGGCGTTCGAGGCGGTTGCGGCCCGAGAAGAGCGCGAACGCGGTCGCCACGGCATGGGCCCGGCCGCGCAGGCGGGCTTTGGCCTGGCGGTCGGTTGCGGCGGTGGCTACGGCGTAGCGGACGGCGATCGCCCAGCACGGCTGGGCGGCTTTGTCCAAGATGTCGGCCACGTCCGCGGCCCGCGTCGGGTCGACGGCTGTGGGCTTCGTGGCCGGTCCGGGGGTGACGAGGTCGAGGAGACGCGCGGTCCGGGTGGCAGGGCGCCCGGCGCGGCGTGCCGTGGCGCTCTTGTGGAGCCGGGCGAGGCGCCGGCCGGTGACGGGCCGGGCGAGGACCTGGACACACGCGGTCTCGCCTTCGCCGAGGGCGGCGAGCGCGCCGAGGAGCGGGCGGAGGGGGTCGACCTTGTGCTCGGTGCGCAGCATGTACTGCTCGCCGGCAGCCAGGGTGAGACTCCCACCCGTCGCCACCCCAGGCCCGGCGAGCGGCGGCGTGGCGAGGTGGGTTTCGGTGCGTGCTCCGGGCCAGGCGGCCTCGACGGCCCGTTCGACGAGCCCCGGCGGGATGCCGCCGGGCACCCACAGCGAGATGGTGAGACCGGCGTCGGAGGCGACCAGCTCGAAGCCGAGGTGCGGCTGGCCGAAGAGCACGCGGCGCCAGGCGGGGCGCAGCAGGGCGACGAGGTTGGTCCAGAGCGTGGCCGCCCCTTCGGGGTCGACGACGGGCGGGCTGAGCACCTCGACGAGCCGGGCGCCCCGGGCCATCCGCCGGTCCTGGGCGGCCCGTGCGGCCGACAGCGCCACCAGGGCGGCGACACCTACGCCGAGGGCGACCGGGCCGGCCGTTACGGCCACGTGGGCGGCGACGTGGGCAACGTGGTGGAGAAGGCGGGCGGTGGTCGGTCCGGGGTGTGCGAGGTAGCGGGCGAGTGGGCCCGACGGCAGGTGGGGTGCCGGCGGTGATGGCTGGGTCACGGGAGCGGTCGGGGCGGTGGTCGGCACTGGGTTCTCCTGAGTGGGCTGGGTTCTCCTGGGTGGCTGTGTTCGATGCGGCAGTGGTCGGTACGGCTGGGGCGATCAGGGTTGGCGGGTGGCGGTCAGAGGTCGGGGACGTCACTGAGGGCGTCGCTGATCCCGGTGCGGCAGATGGCGTCCTCGGCCGGGCTGGCGAGCGCGCTGAACGCGACCCGGTCGACTCCGGCGGCGAGCAGTCCCTGGCCCCGGGATGCGCCGAGGAGGTAGGCCCGCTCGCCGGCCGACAGCCCGAAGGCTTCCGCGAGGGTGTCGATGGTCTGGGGGGCTTGGCGGAGCAGGATCTGGGTGGCGGCGTTGGCGACGACGGCCTGGCCGAGGGGGGAGCCGAGCAGGTCTGCTGCGTCCTGGGTGACGACGGTGAGCCCCGCCCAGTGCTTGCGGGCGGACTTGGCCATGCGGAAGAGGAACTCCGCCCCCGAGCGCTCGGCCATGAGCAGCCACGCCTCGTCGACGACGACGAGACGCCGCTTGCGTTTGGCCGGGTCGGACACCCGCCGCCAGATGGCGTCCAAGGTGAGCAGCGTGCCTGCTGCTTTGAGTTCGTCGGGGAGGTCCCGGAGGCTGAAGACGACGAGATGCCCGTCGGGCCGGGTGGTGGTCGGCCCGTCGAACAGCCCCCGGTGCGTTCCCGACACATAGGGGGCAAGGCGGGCGGCGAGGGTGCGGGCTGCGGGGTCGCCGTCGGCGTCGAGTGCGGCGGCGAGGTCGGCCAGCAGGGGTGCGGGGCGGGCGTGGCTGCGGGGGTCGGCGGTGATCCCTGCCGACTCGTAGGCGGCGACGATGCCGCGGTCGAGCGCGGCGGCGGTCGCCGGGTCGGGCTTCTCGCCGAGGAGTAGGGCGACGA
>JAJZMD010000001.1 GCA_021803085.1 Actinomycetes bacterium | reverse complement strand
TGGTCGAAGCCGCGCTCGGTGAGCACGCGGGCGCCGTCGGCGCCGCGCTCGCCGCGCTCACCGGCTCGTTCGACGACGGCTGACGGGTGCCAGCGGACGCTCGTCAGGTGCTGGCAGGACGCAGCGTGGCGACGATGCGGACCGGCGTGCTGCTCCCGATCTTCCAAGAAGGTGTGGACCGAGCCCTCGACGCCGCGCGGCGTGCGGAAGAGGCCGGTGTGGACGGGGTCTTCTGCTACGACCACCTCTGGCCGATGGGCCAGCCGGGCCGACCCGCGCTTGCGCCGTTCCCCGTCCTGGCGCTGGTCGCCTCGAAGACGCGACGGATCGCCGTCGGCACGCTGGTCGCGCGCGTCGGGCTCGTGCCCGACGAGGTGCTCCTCGCCGAGCTCTGCGCGCTGGCGGCGATCGCACCGGGCAGGGTCGTTGCCGGCATGGGCGCCGGGGACCATCTGAGCGCGCAGGAGAACAAGGCGTACGGAGTCGAGCTCGGCTCCGCGTCGGAGCGCCGGGCGCGGCTCCGACGATGCGTGCGCGCGGCGCT
Organism: Actinomycetes bacterium; assembly: GCA_021803085.1. Lineage (GTDB taxonomy): Bacteria > Actinomycetota > Acidimicrobiia > Acidimicrobiales > RAAP-2 > JAJYVT01. The sequence continues at coordinate 13,746 of JAJZMD010000001.1, read as the reverse complement.
CGACCTCGGGCTCACCGTCTGGGTCGGTGACGGGACGGCGCCGACGCGGCGCATCGCGGCCGAGGAGGGTGCGGCCCTCAACCTCTGGGACGCGACCGTCGAGGAGGTGCGCGAGGAGTCCCGGAACGCCGAGGTGACCTGGGCCGGGCCGGCGAACGGTCCGGTCGCGTCGACGGTCGCACGCCTCGCGGACGCAGGGGCGACGTGGGCGGTGTTCACCTGGCCGGTGGACGTGAAGGAGCTCGCTCTGGTCGCTGCCGCCGGGTGAGGAGTAGCCTTTTTCGTGGCCTATCGGCTGCTGAAGGTGGCGTTGACGCCGCTCTTCCATCTGTTGTGGCGGGTCCACGTCGAAGGGCGCGAGCACGTGCCGGCCCAGGGTGCCGCGTTGGTCGCCGCCAACCACCAGTCCTTTTGCGACTCCCTGTTCCTTCCGCTCGTCGTCCCGCGCACGGTGACGTTCCTCGCCAAAGCCGAGTACTTCGACTCGCCGAAGACGGCCTGGTTCTTCCGGGCGGTCGGCCAGATCCCGGTCCGGCGCGCCAGCGAGGAGACGGAACGTGCCCTCGAGACCGCCGCGGACGCGCTGGCCGAGGGCAGGGTCGTCGCGGTCTACCCCGAGGGCACCCGTTCGCTCGACGGGCGGGTGCACCGAGGGCGTACCGGGGTGGCGAGACTGTCGCTCGAGTGCGGCGTGCCGGTCGTGCCGGTGGGGATCCAGGGCACCGCCGCGGTCCAACCCGTCGGGAAGCGGCTCATGCGGCCGGGGAAGACGGTCGTCGTGCGATTCGGACCGCCCGTGCACATGGTTCCGGCACCAGGCACGGCGCGCCCGCTCGCGAACGACGATCACCGGCAGCTCCGTGCGTTCACGGATGCGCTCATGCGCGAGATCGCACGGCTGTCGGACCAGCAGTACGTCGACGAGTACGTGCCCGAGAGGAGCCGCGCCTCGTCGGTCGCCTGACGGGTCGCGAGCCGAGGGCTGGCTGCACCACGTCGTAGTGTGACGGGGTGGCCAGGTATCTCGTCCGGGTCCGCCTGCTCGACCGGCCCGGCGCGCTCGGGCTCGTGGCCAGCCGCATCGGCGCGGTCGGCGGCGACATCGTGGCCGTCGACATCCTTCAGCGCGAGAGCGGCACGGCGATCGACGAGTTCGTGATCGAGCTTGGCGGCGACGACCTGGTCGGGCTGCTCTGCCGGGAGGTGCACGAGGTCGACGGCGCAGAGGTCGAGGGCGTTCGGCTCCTCGAACCCTCCACTGCGTGGGAGGTCGGGCCCGACCTCGCCGAGGGGTCGTAGGGAGAGGGACGGACGGAGAGGGACGGGGGCGAACGCAGCCCGGGCCCGCCCGGGGCTCAGGGCCGGCGCGGACAGCCGGGGCTCAGGGCCAGCCCGGGCCTGCCCGGGGCTCGAGTCGGCGCGGACAGCCGGGGCTCAGGGCCGGCCGCGGGCCCGCTCGACGGCGCGCAGCCACGCATCGTGCGCAAGGTCGGCGAGCTCCCGGCCGACGTTCGGCACGCGCTCGATGTCGGGCTCCCAACGCGCCGCGAGCTCTTCCACGCTTCCCCACACTCCCTCGGCCAGACCGGCGAGCATCGCGACGCCGAGCGCCGTCGACTCGATGCAGCGCGACCGGACGACCGGAACCTGGAGCTGGTCCGCCTGGAGCTGGAGGAGCAACTCCATCGCGGACGCGCCCCCGTCTGCGCGCAGCTCCCGGATGGGCGTCCCGAGCGCGTCGGTCACGGCGTCGACGATGTCGCGGACACCGAATGCCATTGCCTCCACCACCGCGCGTGCGAGGTGCGCGCGCCCCGCGCCCCGCGTGATCCCGGAGACGACGCCCCGCGCACGCGGGTCCCACCAGGGGCTGCCGAGCCCGGCGAAGGCGGGGACGACGACGAGGCCGCCCGCGTCTGGCACGGACGACGCGAGCGGGCCGACGTCCTCGGCCCGCCCGACGACGCCAAGCTGGTCGCGGAGCCACTGGATCGCCGTGCCGGCGACGAGCGTCGATCCCTCCAACGCGTAGGCGACGTCGGCGCGGCCGGGTCGGGACTCGTGACCGCCGAGGTCCCAGGCCACCGTGGTGAGCAGCCCTTCGTGCGGCGCGGGGCACGACGCGCCGGCGTGCACGAGGAGGAAGCTCCCCGTGCCGTAGGTGACCTTGGCCATACCGGGGTCGACGCAGGCCTGACCGAAGAGCGCGGCCTGCTGGTCGCCGGCGACGGCACCGATGGGCACGCCGGCCAGCGCTCCGATCGAGCCGAGGGTCCCGCTGCCCTCCGCGACGGTTCCGAAGCGGCCGCACGACGGCCGGACCTCCCCGAGCGCGTCGAGGGGGACCCCGAACAGTGCGCACAGCTCGGCTGTCCAGCGGAGCGAGCGGATGTCGAAGAGCATCGTACGCGACGCGTTCGAGATGTCGGTGGCGAACGTCGCCCCACCCGTCAGGCAGAAGAGCAGCCACGCGTCCACGGTCCCGAGGGCGAGATCGCCGCCGGCTTCGACGCCGCCGTCGTGGAGCAGCCACTCGAACTTCGTCGCCGAGAAGTAGGGGTCGAGCACGAGCCCCGTGCGTTCTTGCACGAGAGGCAGGAGGCCCGCGTCGGCGAGAGCCTCGCAGCGCGCGGCGGTCCTCCGGTCCTGCCAGACGATGGCGTCGTGCAGCGGTCTGCCGGTGCTGCGGTCCCAGGCGATCGCAGTCTCACGTTGGTTCGAGATCCCGACCGCGGCGACGGCACGGCCGTCGCCGGCGAGCCTCGCCGAGACCTCCGCGAGGGTCGCGGCGGCGAGCGAGAAGATCTCCTCGGGGTCCTGCTCGACCCAGCCCGGCTCGCAGAACCGCTGGGTGAGCGGCCGGCTCGCCGCGGCCACGACCTCGCCCGACTCGTCGAAGGCGAGCGTGCGGACGCTCGTCGTCCCCGCGTCGACGGCGAGCACGATGGCCACGGCCTGCAGGCTACGAGGTGCCCGAACGCGGCGTCGCGACCTGGTGCCGGCGGTCGCCGAACACCGAGGACCGGTCGAAGGCGGCGAGCGGCCGTTGACAACAGCGTAACTACAGTGCTGTAATGACCCCACTATCTCGCGTCCCGGACGGACTCGACCACAAGATGTAGTGGTTTCAGCCAGAGCTCGGAGAGGGTGTCCTCCGACGGGCCCGGCCAGAGGCGAGGTGGTCATCGGTCGCCGGGGTTCGGTCGGGAGCCCCGGCCGGCGCCAGGGAGCCCTCGGGCCCGTGGCGCCGGTGAGGGTCCGGTGGAGCTGGTGCAACGTACAGCAGCCCGTCGAGAAGAGGAGCTAGGAGCCAATGGCCATCGCACCGCAGCGAGCCGCGATCGGGATCCGCCGGCACTTCACCACCGAAGGCGTGCACCCCTACGACGAGGTCCGCTGGGAGCGCCGGGACGCCCGCATCACGAACTTCCGAGACGGCGCGGTCGCCTTCGAGCAGCTCGGCGTCGAGGTTCCCGAGTGGTGGAGCCTGAACGCGACCAACATCCTGGCCCAGAAGTACTTCCGGGGGACGCTCGGCACCCCCGAGCGGGAGTGGTCGCTGAAGCAGGTCGCCGACCGGGTCGTGGACACCCTCACCGCGTGGGGGATGAAGGACGGCTACTTCGTCGACCGGGAGGAGGCGGAGACCTTCCGCGACGAGCTGAAGCACCTCATCGTCCACCAGAAGGCTGCGTTCAACTCCCCGGTGTGGTTCAACATCGGCGTGCAGGGCGTGCCCCAGCAGGGTTCCGCGTGCTTCATCCTCTCCGTCGAGGACTCGATGGACTCGATCCTGAACTGGTACGTGGAGGAGGGGATCATCTTCAAGGGCGGGTCCGGGGCCGGTGTCAACCTCTCGCGGATCCGCTCGTCGCACGAGCTCCTGAAGGGCGGGGGCACCGCGTCGGGCCCGGTGAGCTTCATGCGCGGAGCGGACTCGTCCGCAGGGACGATCAAGTCGGGAGGCAAGACCCGGCGTGCGGCGAAGATGGTGATCCTCGACGTCGACCATCCCGACATCGAAGACTTCATCTGGTGCAAGGCGCTCGAGGAGCGAAAGGCCCGGGTGCTCCGCGACGCAGGGTTCGACATGGACCTCGACGGCGCGGACAGTCACTCGATCCAGTACCAGAACGCGAACAACTCGGTCCGGGTGACCGACGAGTTCATGCAGGCGGTGCTCGCCGACGCCGACTGGGAGCTCACTGCCCGGACCGACGGCTCCGTCGTCCGCAGGGTGAAAGCACGCGACCTCTTCCGCCAATTTGCCCATGCGGCATGGGAGTGTGCAGACCCCGGCATGCAATTCGACACCACGATCAACAAGTGGCACACGGCGCCGAACACCGGCCGCATCAACGGCAGCAACCCGTGCTTCCCCGGATCTGCACGTGTGCACACGGACAAGGGACTCGTTCCCTTCTCGGAGATGTTCGATCGCGCCAATCGGGGTGAGTTGTTCCGTGTCTACACGCATGACGCGACGAACCCGTCGCGGCCGAACGAGCGAGTGCTCCTTTCGAGTCCCGAAGCTCTCATGATCACCGGGTACAACGAGGTGGTTCGCCTGCAGCTCGACAACGGGATGGAGCTTCGCTGCACGGGAGCTCACCGAATCTTCACCACGAATCGTGGCTACGTCGAGGCTCGAGAGCTGACTGCCGACGACGACATCAAGTTGTTGGATCTGCCCGCTCCCGCCGTCGGTGCCGACCCCACGATCCCGGTGTCGTCCGATCCAGCTGACTACGCGGCGAAGGGGGATCACGGCGACCTTGTTCGGCTTCCCGACGTGTGGACCGACGAACTTGCGCACTACGTTGGCTGGCTTATCGGAGATGGATCAACTTCCGGCACTGCTCTGGCGTCCGTATACGGCTCATCAGAGGACCGGAGCGAGGTTCTTCCCGTCCATCAGCGCCTGCTCGAGTGGATCAACGGTGACCGCCCGCTGAAGGTCTCAGAGCAATCCAATGGCACCGCTCAGCTTCGCTTGTCGCGGCGACCTGTCAAGAGGTTCTTCGAGGCTCTCGGCGTTCGACCCGTGAGGGGACCACACAAGACGGTGCCCTGGTCGATCGAGCAGGCACCGAGCGAGATCGCTGCAGCGTTCGTGCGAGGGCTGTACGACGCGGATGGATGTGTTGTTCGCAGCGCGAAGGCCTCGTACGTGGGACTCGGCTCGAGTTCGAAAGAACTTCTGCGAGGTGTGCAGCGTCTTCTCACCACGTTCGGCATCACGAGTAGGATCTACAAGACCAAGAGTGCGAGATCTGACGGCGGATTCTCGTATGTAACGTCTGAGGGCGCTACTCGCACTTACGGGAATTCGTCATCGTATGACCTTCGGATCAGCTCGGGGTCGATCTGGGCTTTCGCAGAGCACGTCGGCTTCAGCCTCTCCAGGAAGGCAGCGATCTTGCGTGAGCTGCTCGTCACGCACAGTCCTTATCGAGCTCGTCGTACCGCGCGCCTAGTGCAATGCGTGGACGACGGGGTCGAGCTGACGTACAACCTCTCTGAGCCGGTGAATCACTCGTACATCGTGGATGGTGTGGTCGTGCGCAACTGCTCCGAGTACATGCACCTCGACAACTCGGCGTGCAACCTCGCGAGCCTGAACCTGCTGAAGTTCCTCGACGAAGACGGTTCCTTCGACGTGGAGAGCTTCAAGGCCGCCGTCGAGGTCCTCTTCACCGGGCAGGAGATCATCGTCGGGAACGCCGACTACCCGACCGAGAGGATCGCGGAGAACTCTCGGAACTTCCGCGAGCTGGGCATCGGCTACGCGAACCTGGGCGCGCTGCTGATGGCGAACGGGCTGCCCTACGACTCGGACGCGGGGCGCGCGTGGGCAGCGGCGGTGACCGCGCTCATGACCGGGCACGCCTACGCGACGTCGGCGCGGACCGCGGGGCGGATGGGTCCGTTCGCCGGCTTCCACGAGAACGCCGAGCCGATGGTGAACGTGCTGCGCATGCACCAGAACGCAGCCTCGAAGATCGACGAGGAGCGAGTGCCGCCCGAGCTCCTCTCGGCCGCGCAGGAGGCGTGGGACGAGGCTGTGGCGCTCGCCGAGCAGTACGGGGTGCGCAACTCGCAGGCCAGCGTGCTCGCGCCGACCGGCACCATCGGTCTGCTCATGGACTGCGACACGACGGGAGTGGAGCCCGACCTCGCGCTGGTGAAGATGAAGAAGCTCGTCGGGGGCGGCACGATGTCGATCGTGAACCAGACGGTGCCGCGGGCCCTCCGCCAGCTCGGCTACGCCCAGGACCAGATCGACCAGATCGTCGCGTACATCGACGAGCACAAGACGATCGTCGGCGCCCCGTTCCTCACCAGCGGGCACCTTCCCGTCTTCGCCTGCTCGATGGGGGACAACACCATCCACTATTCGGGGCATGTCCGCATGCTGGGGGCCGTACAGCCCTTCATCAGCGGGTCCGTGAGCAAGACGGTGAACATGCCCGAGGACGTGACCGTCGAAGACGTCGAGATGCTGCACGTCGACGCGTGGAGGCTGGGCATCAAGGCGATCGCGATCTACCGTGACAATTGCAAGGTCGGCCAGCCGCTCTCCACCGTGAAGAAGGAGGGGCGGGGAGCAGAGGCCGTCGAAGGGGGCGACGCAGCGCCCCCGGGGTCGGACGCCGAGGCGAGGGACCGCGAGGTCGCGGCGCGCATCGCCGAGCTCGAGAGCGCGCTGGAGCACGAGCGGGCGCGCACGGTCGAGCCGGTGGTGGTCGGCGCCGTTCGCGAGCGGCTGCCGAGGCGCCGCCGGTCGAACACGTTCGCGTTCAGGGTCGCCGACTGCGAAGGGTACGTGACGGTCGGGGAGTACGAGGACGGGCGTCCGGGCGAGGTCTTCATCAAGGTGTCGAAGCAGGGCTCGACCCTCGCGGGCATCATGGACGCCTTCTCGATCTCCATCAGCCTCGGTCTCCAGCACGGCGTGCCGCTCGCGACCTACGTGCGGAAGTACTCGAACATGAAGTTCGAGCCCGCGGGGATCACGGACGACGCGGAGATCCGGATCGCCACGAGCCTCGTCGACTACATCTTCCGGCGCCTGGCCCTCGACTACCTCCCCTACGAGGAGAGGCTCGACCTCGGGGTGCTGTCGACGTCCGAGCGGTTCCAGCCCACGCTTCCCGGCGTCGAGGAGAGCGCGACGCCCTCGGTGGGGCTCGTCGACGAGGGACCGGTTGGAGGAGGGACGGCAGCGGGGCCGTCGAGAGTGACGCCCCCTCTTCCGCCGCGTCCCGCCGGGAGCGGCGCACCCGCCAGCCTCACCGGCACCGAGCAGCGGGACGCACCGTTCTGCTACAACTGCGGGAACGTCATGCAGCGCGCGGGATCGTGCTACGTCTGCCCGAGTTGCGGGTCGACGAGCGGCTGCTCGTGACGGGAGACAGCGTCCGCACCTCCAGCGACGAGCGATCGCCTATCTCGCCTATGGAGGCGGGGGCTCTTTCACGACCGCGGTCGCCGAGTACTTCCAAGACGAGTCCGGGGCTGGTGTCGGCCCGATCGATGTGACGTTCAACCGCCCGACGGCGACCATGTTCGAAACCCTCTCCGACCTCGTGCTGCTCGACCTGTCGAGCGGGTGGGTGACGAGGGCCGGCGGCAACCAGTCCATCTGCACTGGGCAGCGGGACAGGTCGAGGGCATGGGCCCGCGTGATCTACACGGCGTACGGGAGGAAGGGCAGGGCCCCACAGATGGTTGGGCTCGCCTATCCGTCATCGGTGTGGGGTCCCGGGCGATGCATCGCTCTGTGGGAGACGGGAAGGGCGGCGTTCCCGAGCCGACCGGCTGTGACCCGAGCACTCGCCGATCCTGCATTCGAGCCGGCCGTGGCGAAGGCTGCGCGGGACCTCGGCTCGTACGTCGTCGCCGACCCTTGAGCTGGCGAGCAGCGGAAACTCCTGCTCGGGGAGATTGTAGAAGCTCACGTTCGATGGGAGACTCGAGCGCGCCGCGTACGAAAGGGGAAGTGATCATGTCGCCGACGACGCTTCGCGGAATCGTGGGGACTCCCGTCACCCCGTTCACCTCTGAGAACGAGGTCGACGTGCCGACCATGGAGCGACTCCTGGAATTTCACGTCACGCACGGGTCGGACGCGCTCGCGCTACCCATGCATCTTGGTGAGTCGCTGAACCTCACTGCGGACGAACGTCACACGGTGGCAGAGATGGCGGTGAAGGTGACGGGGGGCAGGATCCCCGTCATCATCAACGTGAGCTTGCCCGGTACGGACCAGGTGGTGGATCTCGCGCGCCACGCCGAGTCGGTGGGTGCCGATGGGGTGGTGGTCGTGACCCCCTACCACTGGCGGCCGAGTGACGACGAGCTGCTCGGACATTTCACGGCGGTTGCCGAGGCGATCGGCATCAGCGTGCTCCTCTACAATTTCCCCGCGCGGCTCGGCGTTGGGATCTCACCCGAGCTCCTGAAGCGGATCGTGGAGCGCTGCCCGAACGTCGTCGGCATGAAGGACGCCTCGTACGACATGCAGGGATTCACCGAGACGATCCGTGTCGTGCGCGAGGTTGCGCCGGACTTCAGCATGTTCACCGGTGTCGACTACCCGCTCGCGGGCATGACGCTCGGCGGGCAGGGGTGCTTCTCGCCGTCGCTTCAGGTCGCGCCTCACCTCATCCGCCGGCTCGTGGACGACTGCCTGGCAGAGAGGTACGTGGACGCGCTGCCGGTCCAACAGAGGATGTCAGCACTGTGGCAGCTGCTGAAGGTCGGCTACCCCGCGTCGGTGAAGGCAGCGCTCGAGCTGATGGGCCGGGCGGTCGGCGGGGTTCGCCGGCCGATCATGAACGTCGACACGCGGGCCCTCGCCCAGCTCAGGGCAGGTCTCGAAGCCCTCGACCTGTTCGCGACGGAGCCGGTCGGCTGGTGACCTGACCCGCGATCAGGGGCGCGTGGCAGGGCTCTCGGTGCGCGCGGGATCGCGCTCCACCACCGGTCCGAGCACCTGTTCCATCGCGCGTACGAGCTCGGGTTCGAGGTCGACGTCGAGCGCTTTCACGTTCTCCCCGATCTGCCCGGGCCGGGTCGCGCCGACGATGGCCGCGGAGACGTTCGGGTTCGAGAGGACCCATGCGAGCGCGACCGCGGCAGGCGTGTGCCCTGCTGCGCGCGCGAGCGCCGCGAACTCCTGCACTGGCTCCAGGACCTCGTCGACGAGCAGGTCGGCGATGAAGTCGCTGCCGTTGGCCGAGGTGGCGCGCGATCCTGCAGGTGGCGGCTGGCCCGGACGGTACTTGCCGGTCAGCACGCCCTGGGCGAGCGGCGAGAACACGATCTGGCCGATGCCCTCCCGCTCGCAGAGCGGCACGACCTCCGCCTCGATCACCCTCCACAGAAGCGAGTATTGGGGCTGGTTCGAGACCAGCCGGTCGAAGCCCATGTCGTCGGCGATCTGCAAGGCGGACTCGATCTGCTCAGCCGTCCACTCCGACACGCCGACGTAGAGCACCTTCCCCTGCCTCACGAGATCGTCGAAGGCCCGGAGCGTCTCTTCGAGCGGGGTCTCGAAGTCGAAGCGGTGCGCGTGGTAAAGGTCGACGTAGTCGGTCTGGAGACGTCGCAGGGACGCATGGACGGACTCCATGATGTGCTTCCGGGCGAGACCCCGGTCGTTGGGGCCGGGCCCCGTCGGCCAGTACACCTTCGTCGAGATCTCGAGGGACTCGCGCCGCTGTCCCCGAAGGGCGCGGCCGAGCACCTCCTCGGCTCGACCCTGCGCGTAGACGTCGGCCGTGTCGAACGTCGTGATGCCCAGCTCGAGCGCCTCGTTCACGCACGCCCGGGCCGCGTCCTCGTCGACCTGCCCGCCGTGGGTGATCCAGTTGCCGTAGGCGAGCGCGGAGACGACGAGCCCGCTGCGTCCGAGGTGCCGGTATTCCACGGGTGCCGAGCGTAACGGGGAACCGCTCGACGTGCTCCCGGGCTCCCTCGGGGCGTCTGCATCGCGGCGCGCGCGGGCCCGTCTCCTTAGGCTCTCATCGTGTTCGGTGAGCGAGAAGGCGTCGTCGTGCCGAAGAGCGCAGGCGACGGCGCCCGCGACGTGTCAGACGGGGTGGCCGGCGGCGACGTGCCCGGCGACGTGCCCGGCGACGCAGGAGGCGGCGAGGCCGGAAGCGGGCGGGGCGACTGGCTGCGGGTGTCGCGCTCGCTCGTGATCCCGCTCCACGAGATCAGCTGGCGAGCGACGACGCCGGGCGGCCCGGGCGGCCAGCACGCCAACCGGACGGCGAGCAGGGTGGAGGTCCGCTTCGACGTCGAGCACGCGTCGTCCCTCCGACCCCGCCAGCGCGCCGTCCTCCTCGAGCGGCTCGGCCCCGTGGTCAGCGCCACGGCGGGGGACGAGCGCTCCCAGGCGCGGAACCGGCAGCTCGCGCTCGAGCGTCTCGGCGAGAAGCTCGGCGCGGCGCTGCGCGTCCCGCGTCGCCGTCGTCCGACCGCGCCCACGGCCGCGTCGCGGGCGCGACGGCTGGAGGAGAAGCGGCGGCGGTCCGACACGAAGCAGGGACGTCGCGCGGCGCGCACCGACGACGAGTGAGCCCGCGGTGCGCGGTGCCCGGACAGCTTCAGATGCGAAGGACGTCGTGGACGGTGGAAAGCGCCGCGCGGACGATCTCGTCGGAGTCCGGTGCCGTGTCCTCCCTGACCCCGACGATCGGCGTGAGCGACGCGTAGCCGGCGGCGACGAGCGCGGCGTCGTCCTCGGGGTCCTCCGACTCGTCGACACGGCCGAGGGTGGGGATCGCGGTCCCGAGCGTGAGGCGGACCTCGCCTTCGTCGAGGCTCCCGCCCCGGGTCGGCCCGCCGGCCCACGAGCTGGTGCTCCCGGTCGCCTGTTTCACGATCCCGGACGTGCTGATCCGCGCGCGGCGGACACCCCGAAGCTCCCGCATCGGGATCGAGGGCACGTTCAGGTTCAGCACCGTCCGCTGGGGCGCGGCACACAGTGCGGGCAGCAGCGCGACGGCGATGGTCGAGGCGGTGGTCCACTGCTCGGGCGGGTGCCCCGCGCGCAGCGAGACCGCGAGACCGCGGAGGCCGAGCTGCGCGCCGGTGAGCGCCGCGCCCACGGTCCCCGAGTGCAGGACCGAGCGCCCGACGTTCACGCCGAGGTTGATCCCCGAGGCCACGATGTCGGGCCGGGGACCGAAGCCCCCCAGGGTCCCGACGAGCACCGCAAGCGCCGGGGGAGCGTCCACCCCGTACGTCGGGACGTCCTCCGCGCCCTCGATCCGGACACGGCGGTAGGAGATGGCCTCACGTTCGTAGACGGTGCCGACCGCGGCGGACGCGCCGCTGTGGTTGGCGAGGGGCGCGACCACGACGATCTCGTGGCGACCATCCTCGTCGTGGCTCCACCGGGCGAGCGCACGGGTGAGGGCCGCGAGACCGGGCGCGTGCACACCGTCGTCGTTCGTGACCAGGACTCGCACGCGCAAGTACGATACCCGCCGGCCTGGACCACCTCAGGGAGGACGTCGCATGTCACAGGGCGCATCGCCCATCTCACCGACGGGGGAGCAGTGGGCGATCGCACACGGCCACCAAGAGGCGGTCGTCGCCGAGGTCGGAGCGACCCTCCGGAGCTACACGCTCGCAGGGCACGACGTCGTCGACGGTTTCGGGCCCTCCGAGTGGAGCCATGCGGGACGCGGCCAGGTGCTGGCACCCTGGCCCAACCGCCTGGGGGACGGCAGGTACGAATGGCGGGGCGTCCAGGCACAGGCGGCGCTGGACGAGCCTGCGCTCGGCAACGCGATCCACGGGCTCGTGCGCTGGCTGCCGTGGCGCCTCGAGGCCAGCGCGCAGAACGTGGTCGTGCTGCGCTGCACGATCCGGCCGACCCCCGGCTACCCCTTCTCGGTGGAGCTCCGCATCGAGTACCGGCTTCGACGTGACGGACTGGTGGTGACGACCCGGGCGACCGGAGCCGGCGACGGGACGGCGCCCTTCGGGATCGGCTTCCACCCGTACCTGCGTGCGGGCTCTGGGGGCGCCGAGACGATCGACGGCGCATCGCTCGTCCTGCCCGCCCGGCGCCGGCTCCTCCTCGACGAGCGCCGCCTGCCGACCGGCGAGGACCAGAGCGTGGCGGGCACCGAGCTGGACTTCACGGCCGGGAGGGTCATCGGGCCGACGCAGCTCGACACGGCGTTCACCGACCTGCGCCGGGGAGCCGACGGCATCGCTCGGGCGGGCCTCGAGGACCCGGCGACGGGCCGGGGTGTCGAGCTGTGGGTCGACGACCGCTTCCGCCACCTCATGTGCTTCACCGGCGACACGATCGAGCCCGAGCGGCGACGGCGTGCCGTGGCGATCGAGCCCATGACCTGCCCGCCCGATGCGTTCCGCTCGGGGAGGGACCTCATCGTGCTCGAGCCCGGGGAGAGCTGGGAGGGGACCTGGGGATTGCATCCCCACTGACGGCGTCGCCCACGCCGGCACGCCGGCGCACCGTCGGCGCACCGTCGGCGCACCGCCGGCGCACGCACCGACGACGCCGCACGATCGAGTGCCTGTCAGGGTCGCAGCGTCCAACGCAACGCGCCGCAGAACGTGCGCGCGAACGGCACGACCATCATGTCGCCGACCAGGGGCGGCGCGGGGATCCCCAGCTCGTCACGTGCCCAGCGCGGGACGATCGTGAGGGCCGCGGCGACGATGGCGGCGTGGAGGACGCGGTCGCTCGGCCTCCGGGCTGCCCCGCGCAGCAGGAAGTTCCTCGCTTCGATCGCTTGGGGGCCGGCGTAGAGCTCCGGCCGGATGCGCGTGAAGTACGCCTCGACCTCCTCCAGCGTCTCGGGCACCCAGCGGGCGCCGAGCGAGCGGGCGACCACGGCCGTCTCCTGGAGGTAGCGGTCCCGCTCGTCGGGGCGAATGCGCCTCGGCCCGTACCGCTCAGCGGCGGCGAGGAAGCTCGACACCTCCGCGACGTGCACCCACGTCAAGAGCTCGGGGTCGCTGGCGGCGTACCTCCGGCCGTCCGGCGCACGCCCGCGGACGTGCCGGTGGACGTCCCGCACGCTGTCGATGGCCTGCGTCGCCTGCTCGACCGTACCGAACGTCGTCGCGCCGACGAAGCTGGCGGTGCGGCGGAGCCGGCCGATCGGGTCCTCGCGGTAGTTCGAGTGGTCGGCGACCCCCGCCATCGCGAGGGGATGGAGCGTCTGGAGCAGCAGTGCCGCGAGTCCCCCGACCACCATCGAGGGGAGGTCGCCGTGGACCTGGCGCGCCATGCCCCCGGGCGGGAGGAAGGCGTCACCCGCCCGCTCTGCACGCGGCGGCGGGTCCGGGGGGACGCCGAGCGACCGGCGGACGCTCCGGCGGACATCGGCTCGCACCGGGGCGATTGCCCGAGCCCCCAGGGTGAGCGGCGCTCGGAACACTGCGCTGAGCAGTTGCGACGCGCGAATGTCCCGTTCGCCGGAACAGCTCGCACATTGCGCGTCGCAGTCTTCTCGGGCGCTGTCGGGTTCGGGCACGAGGCGCGAAGTCTAGGCCGCGCTTCGCCGCCCGCACCCTTTGCCGGTGCGAGACGAGGTGGTGGGGCGCGGGACGTCCCCGCGCACGCGTCAGCCAAGGCGGTACGCCGCGAGCGCCGAGGCGAAGAGCACCGACGCCCAGGCCAGGGCGCGCAACCCGCGCTCGAGCGGCGCCAGGAGGCGCTCACGGTCGAGGTCGATCCGGGTGCCGTCG
>JAJZMD010000024.1 GCA_021803085.1 Actinomycetes bacterium | reverse complement strand
GTGCAAGCGCTCGAGGGCACCAAGGAGTGGTTCCGCTCGCACTTCTTCCGGCGAGACCGCTGAGCACCGCGCACGTCCTGGCCGTCGACATCGGCGGCACCAAGCTGCGAGCCGGGATCGTGGGGGCAGACGGCCGGATCTTGGCCACGGGCACGGTGCCGACGCCGTCGATGTCGGACCCCGAGGGCGTGTGGGTCGCGCTCGCCTCCTTGGTGCGCAAGATGGTCGAGCACCCGCTCGCAGGCGCCGCGCTGGCGTGCGGCGTGGGCTGCGGCGGGCCCATGCGCGACCATGGCGACGCCGTTTCGCCGCTCAACATCCCCGGGTGGCGGGACTTCCCCTTGCGCAGCCGCCTCGAGGCGTTGACGGGCCTGCCGACCTTCGTCGACAACGACGCGAAGGCTCTGGCGCTCGCCGAGGGCCGGTACGGGAGCGCGAAGGGCTCGTTCGACTTCCTGGCGATGGTGGTCTCGACGGGCGTGGGCGGCGGCCTCGTGGTGGACGGGCGCCTCCTCGACGGGCGGCTGGGCAACGCGGGCCACGTCGGGCACGTCATCGTCGTCCCCGACGGGCGTCGCTGCACGTGCGGCGCGAGGGGGTGCCTCGAGGCGGAGGCCTCTGGTACTGCGATCGAGGCCATCACCAAGGTCGCGCCCGCCGAAGCGTCGCCCGAGGTGGTGGAGCGGACGGGCACGCTCGTGGGACGAGCGGTCGCGTCGGTCGCGTCGCTGCTGGACCTCGATCTCGCCGTCGTCTCCGGGTCCGTGGCATTGGGCTTCGGCGCGCCTTTCTTCGCCGCGGCGCAAAGGGAGCTGTCTGCGCGGGCGCGTCTGGATTTCGTCTCCCGCGCGAGGATCGTGCCGGGAGCGCTCGGAGCCGACGGGCCGCTCGTGGGGGCGGCCGCCGTCGGGTTTCGCGGGACCGAGCTCGGGGGAAAGACGTGGCTCGCCGGCGCGTGAGCGGACCGCACGGCCTCTGGCACGTCGCGCGGGGGATCGCCGCCCGGCCCGAGCTGTGGCCCGTCGCGGTGGTGGTGGCCGTGCGCCTGGCGCCGGCGGGGTGGTGGCGGAGATGGCCACCCGCGCCGTGGCCGGACGCGCGGTACTGGCGCTTTCGCATGGAGACGGCCTACGGCGGCGAGGGCGACGCGGATCCCGATCCCGACGACGTGCGCGAGTTTCTCCAGTGGTGCAGGGGGAGATGTCGTCGTCAGGTCCGCGCGCTCCGGTAGCCTTCGGGACCATGGAGCGGGTACTCCTGCTCAACACGACGTACGAACCGCTGGCCTTGGTCTCCGACCGACGCGCGATCGTGCTGATGCTGGACGGCCGGGCGGAGGCGGTCGCGTTCAGGCCTGAGCGGCGAGTGTTCCGGTCGGCGCATCTGAGCGTGGAGGTGCCCGCGATCGTCCGGCTCTCTCGCATGGTGCGCATTCCGCGCTGGGCCCGCACGCCCCCGCTGACGAGGCGCTCGGTGCTCCGCCGCGACGGCGGCGTCTGCGCGTACTGTGCGCAGACCGCCGACACCGTCGACCATGTCGTGCCGAGGAGTCGTGGGGGGCGACACGACTGGACCAACGTCGTGGCGTCCTGCAAGCGGGACAACCTCATGAAGGGGGACCAGCTCCTTTCGGAGATCGGCTGGACGCTCTCGTTCAAGCCATGGGCGCCCGACGGTCATCTCTGGCGGCTCCGGCACCTCGCCGAGATCGACCCGTTGTGGGAGCCGTACCTGGCGGCAGCCTCCTGAGCGTGCCAGGGGCCCGCGAGCTGGGCGCCTTCGACGTCGAGCCGTTCCGGAGCGCGGGTCGCCGGGTGGTCCTGCGCGACGTCGAGAAGCCAGTGCTCGTCATGGGGAGCGCGCAGGCGGGCTCGGTGGTGGACGCGGACCGCGTGCTCCGCCGCGGGGTCTCGGTCGTGCGGCGGCGGAGCGGAGGGGCAGCGGTGCTTCTTCTCCCGGGCGCGCAGGTCTGGGCAGACCTGTGGGTCCCGCGCGACGACCCGCTCTGGTCGGTCGAGCCGCGGGTGAGCGCGGCCGTCGCCGGAGAGTGGTGGGCGCGCGCGCTCGGCGCGGCGTCCCGCCAGGTGGCCGACGGCCTGAGCGTCCACCGCGGAGCGTCGATCCGAGCGCCGGGAAGCGATGTGGTGTGCTTTGCGGGCGTCGGGCCCGGGGAGGTGGTGTGGGAGGGCCGGAAGGTGGTGGGCCTTGCCCAATGGCGCAGCCGCGAGGGGGTGCTCGTGCACGGGTGCGCGTACCGACGGTGGGACCCTGAGCGCTTGGTCGACCTTCTCGATCTGCCGTCGGCGGCTCGCCACGCGCTCGTCGGGCCGCTGCGCGCCGCGGCGCTCGGCCTGGGGGAGATCGGGGTCGAGTCGTGGGGCCACGACCAATTGCTCGGCGCGCTCGTCGAGCCCGCATCCTGGGAAGTGGTGCAGTCGTGACCGTGCGCGAATAGGCGGAGCGCGACCTCGCCCGCTCGCCTCGCCCGGCGCGCCGTACACCGCACACCGCTCACCACCGCACCACCGGCCGGCCGCTCGCCACCGCACCACCGGCCGGCCGCTCACCACCGCACCACCGGTCGGCCGCTCACCCGCTCGCCGCAGCAGGTGCAGCGCCCCGGTCCGGTTGCTCCCACGCGTTCTCTCCTCCTCCAGCGTGGCCGCTCCGTAAAGAGGTCAGGTGGAGTGACAATGTTGACTGGTGGAGGGATGAGGCGTAAAGTGGAGGAAAGTGGTTCAAAATGGAGCACAGATGGGACGTGGAGCACGGGGCGCGGGCTGAGGAGCGTCGTGAACGGGGACGGGAACTGGGTCGGTGGCGGCATTCGTTGGCAAGTACGAGCACTCGCTCGACACGAAGGGCAGGATCATCCTCCCCGCCAAGTTCCGTCCCGACTTCGAGCGAGGTGGCTACCTGACCCAGCATCGGGAGGGTTGCCTCGCACTGTGGACGCCAGGGGAGTTCCAGCGACAGTTGCAGGCCATGCAGCAGCAGGCGGCAGAGGGGAGGACCGCACGCAACCGAGCCCGCCTGTGGTCGGCGAGCTCGTACGAAGTGGAGATCGACCGGCAGGGCCGGATGGCCATCCCCGCGCGGCTGCGTGGGTTCGCGTTGTTGGAGGCGGACGTGCTCGTGCACGGCGCGATCGACCGCATCGAGCTGTGGAACCCCGCGGTGTGGGAGGAACGGGTCGCTCCCGAGGAACGCTGGCTCCTCGAGGCGGACTGACCGGCTCGCGCGCCGAGCGACGTGACTCCCGTCGCGCCCGCGGCTCGTGCGGTCGCGCCAGGCGAGGAACGAGAAGCGAAGGAAGCAGAGAAGGGAAAGGCAAGCAACACGGAAACGAACACGGAAACGAACACGGAAAGGAGCTCTGCACCGCTGTTCGTGGCGTCGCGCCACAGCGTTCCCCGGCACCTGTGCGGTGCTGGACCATGTGCAGCCCCTCGACCGGCACGGTGGAAGACTTCTTCTCCGCCCTCTTCTGCTCTGGTCGCCTAGGGACCTGTTCCCGGGGAACCTCGCTCGTCGAGGGGCTGCAGATGACCCAGACGTTCGCACACGAGCCCGTCATGGTGGACGAGGTGGTCTCGCTCTTCGGGTCGGTGCCCTCCGGCGTGGTGGTCGACGGCACCGCGGGCGGCGGCGGGCACGCCGCAGCGCTGCTCGACGCGCACGCGCACCTGGGCGTGCTGGCCCTCGACCGCGACCCGGACGCTGTGGCAGCGTGCGAGCTGCGGCTCGCTCGTTTCGGGCGGCGTGCAGTGGTGCGGGGCGCGACGTTCGACCGCATGGAGGAAGTCGTCAGGGAGACCGCATCCGACCCGGCGTCGTGGCCGCAGTCCTCTGCGTCGTCGACGGCGGTCTCCGGCGTGCTCCTCGATCTCGGTGTGAGCTCGCCTCAGCTCGACAGGCCCGAGCGGGGCTTCTCCTACCGTTCCTCGGCTCCGCTGGACATGCGCATGGACGGGTCTGGCGGCCCCAGCGCAGCCGATCTGGTCAACACCGCGACCGTCGAGGAGCTCTCGGCGCTCTTCGTGGCGAACGGCGAAGGACGCTTCGCCAGACGGATCGCGCGGGCGGTCGTTCTCGCGAGGCCGGTCACGACGACGAGTGAGCTCGCCGGGATCGTGGCGGGAGCCGTGCCGGCCCCCGCCCGCCGCCGCGGGCATCCCGCTCGCCGGGTCTTCCAGGCGCTCCGCATCGCCGTGAACGACGAGCTCGGTCAGCTGTCGCGGTCGTTGCCGGTCGCAATGCACCTGCTGGCGCCGACGGGCAGGCTGGTCGTGATCTCGTACCACTCAGGGGAGGACCGCCTCGTGAAGGCGGCCTTCGCCGAGGCAGTCGCCGGCGGCTGCACCTGCCCTCCCGGGCTGCCCTGCGTGTGCGGCGCGATGCCCGAGCACGACCTCGTGTTCAGGGGCTCGCGGAAGGCGTCGGCAGCTGAGGTCGCACGGAACCATCGGGCGGAGTCAGCAAGGCTCCGCGCGATCCAGCGCAGACCTGCCGCGTGAGCACCGCGGCGGAGCGCGCACGGTTCGTCGCTGGCGCGCGGGTCGCGCCACGCGAGTCGACGACAGCGTCGATCCAGGAAGACGCCCGTCGCGCGCCGCTCGCAGTCGTTGCGCGGCGCACGCGTCGCGTCCGGCGCCGCAAGCTCGCACCCCTCGCGTCGGCGGCAATGGTGAGCGGCAGCCTGTTGTTCGTGGTGGTCGGCCATGCCGAGCTCGCGCAGGGACAGGTGCGGCTCGCGAGCCTGCAGGCCGAGATCACATCGGCGCAGCTGCTGCACCAGCGCGAGGTGCTCGGCCTCGCCGAGCTGGAGAACCCCTCGCGCATCTTGGCGGTCGCCGAGGGCACCCTCCACATGAGGTCGCCGTCACAGGTGCGCCAGCTCGCGCACGTCCCTCTCGGGGTCAAGCTGGCGGCTCCGCACGTCGCGGCATCGGCGGGTCGCACACCCGCGCTCGGTGCCACGTCAGGCGGGTGAGCCCCGCGCCGACGGCGACGCGTCCAGCGTCGCCTCCCCGCCGTCGAGCTGCTCCTGAGCTGCCGGGCGCCTCCCCCGCGCGCCCGCGCCCTTGGCGACCGCCGTCTCGGGGCCGGGGGCGGGAACGGCGATCGGCGGAGTCGCGGCGCCAACTGCTGGTGCGTCGCGTCCGCATGGCGCGGGTGGTCCTGGTGCTGGCGCTCGTCGTCGTCGCTGCACGGCTCGTCGACGTGCAGGTCCTCCACGCGGGGCGATACGAAGCCGAGGCGGCGCAGGAGACGGCGCAGCCGGTCGTCATCCCTGCACTACGCGGCGCGATCACGGACCGCAGCGGCGTCGTCTTCGAGATGTCGATCCCGACCAAGATGGTCCTCGCAGACGACTTCCAGGTCGTCCACCCGGTCGCAGAGGGTCGCGCGCTGGCCCCGTTGCTGCATCTTCGGGCGTCGACCCTCGCCCGTCTCCTCTCCGAGCGCTCCGGGTACGTGCCGCTCGTGCGGAACCTCTCGGTGAGCCAGGCCGACAAGGTCTCGTCGATGGCGTTCCCGGGGATCACGATGGTCGACACCTCGGTCAACGTCACGACGGGCGGCGGCGTGGCGTCCCCGGTGGTCGGCGGCGTGAACGCGTCCGGCAACGGCGACGCCGGCCTGGAGGCGCAGTACAACCGGATGCTCGCTGGCCACCCGGGCCGCGAGACCATCCTCGAGTCTCCGCTCGGCGTCCAGCTCCCCGGTACGCCGGTGGCCCAGAAGATGCCCGCCGCTGCAGGCACGGGTCTGGAGCTGACGCTCGACGAGCCGTTGCAGTACACCGCCGAGCAGGACCTTGCGCAGGAGATCGTGGCGTCGCACGCGAAAGGCGGCGACGCGATCGTGATGGACACCGCCACGGGCCAGATCCTGGCGATGGTGAACCTCGTCGCGACGCCGACCAAGCCTGCGCCGACCAAGCCTGCGCCGACCAATGCCTCCCCGCCGCCGTCCACCGCTTCGTCGAGCGCCAATGGCACTCCGGTGCGCATCGGCCCGGGCGGCCCCGTCGAGGAAGCGCCCACCAACGCCGCCGTCACGCAGGTCTACGAGCCAGGGTCCGTCTTCAAGATCGTGACGTTCTCCGCCGCGCTCTCCGCGGGCGTGATCACGCCGCGGACCACCTTCGTCGTGCCCGACCAGCGCTTCCTCGACGGCTCGTTCTTCAGCGACGCCACACCGCACCCGACCGAGCAGATGACCGCGACGCAGATCCTCGCCCAGTCCTCGAACATCGGGACCTCCTTCATCGCGCAGAGGCTGGGTGAGGCTCGCCTCCTCGAGCAGGTGAAGCGTCTCGGCTTCGGGAAGACAACCGGGCTGCACTTCCCGGGCGCGTCACCCGGGTTGATCGTGACAGCGCCGCAATGGGAGCCCACCGACTACGTCTCGCTCCCGATCGGCCAGGTGGACGCGGTGAGCGCGCTGCAAGTGCTCGATGCGTTCAACGCGGTCGCGAACGGCGGGGTGTTCGTGTCGCCGAAGCTGGTACGGGCCACCGTGGCCTCGGACGGGACCGTGCGCCCGACGCCGCCGTCGCACAGGGGGAGGGTCATCTCGCCCACGGTGGACAAAGAGCTCGTCGCGATGTTCGAGCAGGTCGTCGACTCCGGGACCGGCGTCGCCGCCGCAGTGCCCGGGTACCTCGTCGGAGGAAAGACCGGCACCGCGCAGATCCCGTACGACAACGGCAGGTCAGGGTACATCACAGGGGCGTTCGACGCCACGTTCGTCGGGTTCGCGCCGGCCAATCACCCGGTCCTCTCGGCGATCGTGGTGCTCGACCGGCCGGTCCCCATCTACGGCGGGGCCGCGGCTGCTCCGGTGTTCTCGAAGATCATGACGTACGCACTGCACCGCTACGACGTCCCGACGTCGCCGGGGCTCGGCGGCAAGCCGCAGGCCACAGCGCCCACGACACTCACAGCGCTCGTCCGGAAAGCGACGTGAGGCGGCTACCATCCGCTGGGGCCTCGGCTCACGGATGGTCCGTGCCCGAGCTCTCCGACTGCCTTCTGTGCGCATGACCCTCCTGCTCGACGAGATCGACGTGCTCGAGAAGTCGGGCGACCCCGACGCGGTCGACATCGCCGGCGTGGAGCACGACAGCCGGCGCGTGAGCCCGGGTGCGCTGTTCTGCTGCCTCGTCGGGCAGCAGACCGACGGCCATTCCTACGCGCGGGAGGCGGTCGAGATGGGAGCGGTCGGCATCGTGCGGGAGCACGAGGTGGGGCCGCTACCGCGCCAGGTCGTCCAGCTGCGAGTCGCGCCGGGGAAGGGACGCGCGTCGATGGCGCGGCTCGCCGCAGCCTTCTACGGTCACCCGGCCTCGTCGCTCCTCATGGCGGGAGTGACCGGAACCAACGGGAAGACCACGGTCACGCACCTGCTGGGCGCGATCCTCGAGCATGCAGGACATCCGACGACGGTCATCGGCACGCTCACGGGCGTTCGCACCACGCCGGAGTCGACGGACCTGCAACGGCTCCTGGCGGCAGCCCGGGACGAGCACCCTGTCTCGGCGCGCCCGGCGGTCGCGATGGAGGTGTCCAGCCACGCGCTGGCCCAGTCGCGCGTCGACGCGGTCCAGTTCGACGTGGCTGTCTTCACGAACCTGAGCCACGACCACCTCGACTTCCACGGATCGATGGAGGCGTACTTCGAGGCGAAGGCGACGCTGTTCGAACCTGAGCGGGCGAAGATCGCGGTCGTGGACTCCGACGACCCGTGGGGCCGGCGCATCCTTCGTCGCGCACGGATCCCGACGGTCGCGGTCACGCGCGCAGCGGTGAGCGACGTGACCCTCCGCCTCGGCACCTCCGCGTTCACCTGGCGCGGTGAGCGGGTGGTCGTGCCGCTCACCGGCCTCGTCAACGTGAAGAACGCGCAGCTCGCGGCCGAGGCCGCCGTCGCCTTGGGGCTGCCGCCCGGCGCCGCGGCCGAGGGTCTTTCCGCCGCTGGGCCCGTCGTGGGCCGAATGGAGGTCGTCGGCTCCGGCGCGCTGGGCTTCTGCGTGCTCGTGGACTACGCCCACACTCCTGCAGCGCTCGAGGGCGTGCTGGCGGAGGCCGGCCGCATGGCTGCCGAGGGCGGAGGGCGGACGATCGTCGTCTTCGGGTGCGGGGGCGACCGTGACCCGTTGAAGCGTCCGCTCATGGGCGCAGTCGCGGCGCGCTCGGCAGATGTCGTCGTCGTCACGTCGGACAACCCGCGCCACGAGGATCCCGGTGCGATCGTCGAAGACGTGCTGCGAGGGATCGTCACGGCCGAGGCGCGCCTCGTCGTCGAGCCCGACCGCCGCAGTGCGATCGAGGCAGCCATCGAGCTCGCCCGCCCCGCGGACGTCGTGCTCGTCGCGGGCAAGGGCCACGAGACGGTTCAGGAGGTGGGTGACCAGCGTCTTTGCTTCGACGATCACGTCGTCATCGCCGAGGCGCTGGCGGCGCGCGCGTCGGGCCGGCGCCTCGGGCGAGGTGGCTGACCGTGCTCTCGATCATGGCCTCCGGGGCATCCGCGTTCTGGCTCGCCATCCTGGGCACGCCAGTCCTCATGCGATGGCTCATGCGCAAGCGGATCGGGCAGCAGATCCGGGAGGAAGGCCCGGCCACCCATACCGCCAAGGCAGGCACCCCCACGATGGGAGGCCTCGCGATCGTCGCCGCAGTGGTCGGCGGCTACCTGATCGGCCACCTGGGGACCGAGGTGAGGTTCTCGGCCGAGGGGGTTCTCGTCGTGATCGCCGTCGTGCTGTTCGGTGCCATCGGGGCCCTCGACGACTGGATGAAGGTGCGGAACCGCCGCAGCCTCGGACTGAACAAGCGGGCGAAGCTGGTGGCCCAGGTGGCCGCCTCCGTGCTCGTCGCGGAGCTCGCCGTGCATTGGGCGCACACCTCCACGGCCCTGTCGTTCACCCGCATGAGCTCGCCCGGCGTGCAGCTCGGCGAAGCGGGATGGGTCGCCTTCGCCGTCTTCGTCCTCGTGGGGACGTCGAACGCGGTGAACCTGACCGACGGGCTCGACGGGCTCGCCGCCGGCTCGTCGGGCTTCTGCTTCACCGTGCTCGCGATCCTCGGGTACTGGATCTTCCGCCACTACGGGATCTTCCACCTGCTGCCTGCGTACGGGATCGACCTCGCCCTCACCTCGGTGGCGCTCGGGGCGGCGTGCCTCGGCTTCTTGTGGTGGAACGCAGCGCCCGCCAAGATCATCATGGGGGACACCGGGTCGCTCGCCCTCGGGTCGGGGCTCGGCGCGCTGTGCCTCTTGCTGAACCTCGACCTGCTGCTTCCGATTCTCGGCGGGCTGTTCGTGATCGAGACGGTGTCGGTGATCGCACAGGTCGTGAGCTTCCGCCTCTTCCACAGGCGGATCCTCAGGATGGCGCCGATCCACCATCACTTCGAGCTGATCGGGTGGCCCGAGACCACGGTCATCGTGCGGCTGTGGATCTGTGCCGGCCTCTTCGCCGCGCTCGCCCTGGGGGTCTTCTACGGCGTCTTCCTCACGGTGGCCAAGATCTGATGCGGACGGTCCCCCACGGACGCTGCCCGGTCGGCGACGATGGTGCGTCGGGAAGGCGAGCGAAGTCGAGAGGGAAGACCCCATGACGGCGACCAAGTCGGTGGCGCGCCAGGCACGCGCGGTGGTTCTCCTTCGCGAGATGCCGACCTCCACCATCATCGTGACGCTCGTGGCCGTGCTCTGCGTCGTGGGGACGGTGATGGTCGGGTCCGCGTCCGAGGTGGTCTCGATCGAGACGTACGGGTCGGCGTGGTCGATCCTCATCCGGCAGTGCCTCTGGCTCGTGCTCGGCACGGTGGCCATGGTCGTGACGAGCCGGATGGACTACACGAAGTTACGGCGGCTCGCGCGACTGATCGCCCTCGTCGCGTTCGGTGGCCTGGTCCTCGTCCTCGTGCCGCACCTCGCGGTGCAGGCGACAGGCGCGAGCCGATGGATCGGGTTCGGGTCCTTCGACGTGCAGCCGTCCGAGATCATGAAGCTCGCACTGTGCGTCTTCGGCGCGGACGTCGTGGTGCGCAGGGAGGAGGCAGGGGGAGGCGACCGAACCGTGATCGGACCGCTCCTCCTCGTCACCTTCTCGGCGGCCGGGCTGGTGCTGCTCGAGCCGGACATGGGCACGACCGTCGTGCTCGGGTGCATCGGCCTGTCGATCCTTTTCGCGTCCGGCGTGTCGTTCCGTCCGATCCTGAAGATCGGGGGGGTCGTGGTGGCGCTGGCGGTCCTGGTGAGCCTCGTCGACCCTTACCGCCGCCAGCGGCTCCTCTCCTTCGTGGACCCAGGCGCCCACGCGTCGGGCTCGGGCTACCAGGTCGTGCAGTCGCTGATCGGCCTCGGATCGGGTCACGTCTTCGGGGTCGGGCTCGGCAACGGCACGGAGAAGTGGGGCTTCCTGCCCAATCCCCACTCGGACTTCATCTTCTCGGTGATCGGGCAGGAGCTCGGGCTGGTCGGCACGGTGAGCGTGCTCCTGCTGCTCGGCACCTTGTGCTGGTTCGGGCTCAGGGCCGCGAACCGGGCCCCCGACCGTTTCGGCGGGCTCCTCGCGGTGGCGCTCGTCGTGTGGATCGGCGTCGAGACGCTGATCAACGTGGGAGCCGTGATCGGGCTGCTCCCGGTGACCGGGATCCCGCTGCCGTTCATCTCCTACGGGGGTTCCTCGCTCGTGGTCACCATGGCTGGCGCCGGCGTCCTCGTGAGCGTCGCCCGCCGGGAGAGGACCGCCGGCGAGGGTCGGACCGCCGGGCAGGGTCGGATCGCCGGCGAGGGTCGGATCAGGCCGGGATGACCAGGAGACCCTTCGCTGTGATCTCCGGTGGAGGGACGGGCGGGCACGTCTTCTTGGCGTTGGCGATCGCCCGGTCACTTCGCGCGCTCGGCCACGAGCCCGGATCGATCGAGCTCGTCGGGTCCAGGCGCGGGCAGGAAGCGCTGCTTCTCGAGGGCCAGGGCTTCCCGTTCACGCTGCTGGGCGGCCGCGGAATCGTGCGGCGGCTCGACTCGAGCTCGCTGCGGGCGAACCTCGGTGCGGTGGCAGGCCTCGTGTCCGCGACGATCCGGGAGATCGTAGACCTCGCGCGGCGGCGGCCAGCCGTGGTCGTGTCCGTCGGCGGGTACGCGAGCTTTCCGGCTGATGCGGCCGCGATCGTGCTCGGCGTGCCGCTCGTGCTCGTGACCATCGACGCAGTGCCTGGCGCGGTGCACCGCCTCTTCGCGAGCCGCGCCGCGGCGAACGCCGTGGCCTTCCCGGGGAGCGGGCTCCCCGGGGCGGTGGTGACCGGGGTGGCCGTGCGTCCCGAGATCACCGAGGTCGATCGCAGCGGTCCGGCCGTTGCCCGTGCGCGCCGGGAGCTGGAGCTTCCCGAGCGCCGCCCGGTGGTGGGGGTCATGGGCGGTTCGCTCGGCGCCCGGCGCCTGAACCTCGCGACGCTCGGGCTCGCTGAGCGCTGGCGCGATCGGGACGATCGTGCGCTCTACCACGTCCTGGGCCGACGCGACGCGGGGCAGCTGCGCGCCGAGGCCTCGGCGCGTGGCCTGAGCGCCGGCGGCGACCGGGTCTGCTACCGCATGGTCGACTTCGAGAGCCGGATGGCGCGCCTCTACGAGGCGGTCGACGTCATGGTGTGTCGTGCGGGCGCGAGCACCGTCGCGGAGCTGACGGTCGCGGGAGTTCCGTCCGTGCTCGTGCCGCTGCCGGGCGCGCCCGGGGACCACCAGAGCGCGAACGCGCGTGCGCTCGTCGACGCGGCCGCCGCCGTCCTCGTTCCCGACGACGACTGCGACGCAGACCGACTGGCGTCGGTCCTCGATGGGCTGCTGGACGACCCCGGTCGCCTGCGCACGATGGGAGAGGCCGCCCGGAGCCTCGGCCGCCCGGACGCGGCGGAGCGGATCTGCGAGATCGTGGTCGCCCATGCCCGCTGACTCCCCGACGCCCCGGTCACCGGCTGACGAGGTCGATCTCTCCGTCGCCCGCCACGTCCACGTGGTGGGGGTGGGTGGCGCTGGGATGAGCGCGATCGCCATGGTGCTCGTGGGCATGGGCCATGACGTGAGCGGCAGCGACCTCAAGGCTTCGCCGGTCACCGGTCGCCTGCGCGCGGCGGGCATCGAACTCTCGATCGGCCACGCGGCCGGTCAGGTCTCGGGCTCGGATCTCGTGACCTACTCGCCGGCGGTCCCCGGTGACAACGTGGAGCTCGCCGAGGCGCGCCGGCGTGGTATCCCCGTCGTGCACCGCTCCTCGGTCCTCGCGGCGATCGCACGTTGCCGCAAGTGCGTTGCGGTCGCAGGCACGCATGGCAAGACCACCACTGCGTCCATGCTCTCTCTCGCCCTCGCCGGGGCGGGCCTGCGTCCTTCGTACCTCATCGGCGCGGACGTGAACGAGACGGGCACGAACGCCGTGTGGGACGCCGGCGAGTGGCTCGTGATGGAGGCCGACGAGAGCTACGGCTCCTTCGGCTCGCTCCGCTCCGACATCGCGATCGTCACGAACGTCGAGCCGGACCATCTCGACCACTACCGGACGTTCGACGCGCTCACCGACGCATTTGCACGGTACCTCGCATCCGCGAGGCGGCGGGTGGTGGGCGCGGACGACCCCGTCGCGGCGCGCCTCGGGGCTCAGGCGGGAGCGGTGACGGTCGGGACGTCGCCCGGCGCTGCGTACCGCATGGACGGCGTCGTGGCCGGGCGCAGCTCGATCGGCTTCGACCTGCACGGACCCGACGGGCTGCTCGGGCGGATCGAGCTCGCGGTGCCGGGTGCGCACAACGCGCGCAACGCTGCGATCGCCGCGGTCGGCGCGCTCGAGGTCGGCGCTCCCTTCGAGGCGGTGGTGTCGGCGCTCGCCCGCTTCGCCGGCGTTCCCCGTCGCTTCGAGTTCCGCGGGAGCGCGGGCGGTGTGACCTTCGTGGACGACTACGCGCATCTCCCGTCCGAGGTGCGCGCCACGCTCGCCGCCGCGAGGGCCGGAGGCTGGCAGCGCACGGTCGCGGTCTTCCAGCCCCACCGCTACACGCGGACGGCCACGCTCGCCGAGTCGTTCGCCACGGCGTTCGACGACGCCGACGTCGTCTTCGTCACCGACGTCTACAGCGCGGGGGAGCCTCCGGCGCCCGGCGTGTCGGGTCGCCTCGTCGCCGACGCCGTGATCCGCCGCGGAGGGGCTCACCGGGTCTTGTACGTCCCGTCGCGTGACGAGCTGCGTGCTGCCGTCGCCGCCGCGCTGGCGCCCGGAGATCTCTGCGTGACTCTTGGGGCGGGCGACCTCACCACCCTGCCGGAGGAGCTCGTGGCGCTGCGCGCAGAGGTGGTCCGATGACGCGGGAGCACGTGTCGGCCGAGGCGCCGTACGCGCGGGAGCACCAGACGTCCGACGAGGGCGCCAGACGGGAGATCCTCGCAGAAGCCCTGGCCGCTCTGGCGGCGCGTCTCGGCTCGCGAGTCCGTGTCGACGCGCCGCTCGGCGCGCTCACGACGTACCGCGTCGGGGGCAACGCCGCGGTGCTAGTCGACGTCGAGAGTGAAGACGACCTGCTCGGGCTCCGCGACGCACTGGTGTCGAGCGGCGTGGCTGGCCGGGTGCCGGTGCTCGTGCTGGGGAAGGGGTCCAACCTGCTGGTCGCGGACAGCGGGTTCCCCGGTGTGGTCGTCCGTCCTGGCCGCGGCCTCGCGGCGCTCGAGAGACTGGACGCCGAGGTGTCAGGCGACCCCGATCACGCCGGGCTCGCCGCCGTCTCCGGCGCGGCGGTGCTGGTCCGTGCGGGGGGCGCGCTGGACCTGCCGGTCCTCGCGCGCAGGACCGTCGACGAGGGACTGAGAGGCTTGGAGTGGGCGGTGGGGGTCCCTGGCTCGGTCGGCGGCGCGCTCAAGATGAACGCGGGGGGCCACGGTGCCGACACCGCGTCCTGTCTCGTCCGGTACCGGTCGGTGGATCTGGAGGGCGCCGCCGCCGGCGCCGGAGAATTCGGTGCTGCCCGCTTGCGCCTCGGCTACCGGACCTCTTCCCTCGGCGACGCCGAGGTCGTGGTGTGGGCAGAGCTCAGGACCTTTCAGGGAGACCCCGAGACCGGCAGGGCGCTCATCTCGGAGATCGTCCGCTGGCGCCGCGAGCACCAGCCCGGTGGGAGCAACGCGGGGTCCGTGTTCACGAACCCGCCTGGCGACTCGGCGGGTCGGCTGGTGGAGGCGGCGGGCATGAAGGGGCTCCGTCTCGGGACGGCACGCGTGTCCGAGAAGCACGCCAACTTCTTCCAGGCCGACGACGGTGGCAGGGCGGCCGACGTGCTGGCCCTGGTCACGCACGTGCGCCGGAAGGTGGAGGCGGCGACCGGAGTCCTTCTCCGCCCTGAGCTGAAGCTCGTCGGGTTCGGCGACGACCCGCTTGGTGACGCCGAGAGGGCCGCGATGGAGGTCGGCACATGAAGGCGCCCCCTCCGACGCGCCCTGCCTCCCCTCCGACGAGCCCTGCCTCCCCTCCGACGCGCCCTGCCTCCTCCCAGACGAGCCCTGGTCGTCGGCCGCGCGCTCGCCCTCGGTGGGCGGGACGCCGGACGGAGGTGCCCAGGACGCGTGCCGCTTCGAGCGAGGACCCTCAGGCCCTGACGGGCGTCGATCCGCGCATCCGCGCCCGCCGGGCCGAGGTCCTGCGGCGCGAGGCCCGGCGCCGATTGCGCATCGCGCTCGTCGTCCTCGGGGTGGTCGTGGTCGTGGTGGTCGGGTGGTCGGCGTTGCATTCGCGGTTGTTCGCGGCCCGCGTCGTCACCGTCGTCGGCGCGGTGCACACGCCCGTCAGGCAGATCGTCGCCGCTGCGGGGCTCTCCGGCGATCCGCCCCTGCTGGACGTCGGCGCGGGAGCGGTGGCAGGGGTCGAGCGGCTCCCGTGGATCGCGAGCGCGACCGTCACGCGGGAATGGCCGGACGGCGTCCGCATCGCGGTACGAGAGCGGACGCCTGTCGCCGCGGTGCAAGAAGCTCCTGCGACGACGGGTTGGGCGCTCGTGGACCGGACCGGCAAGGTGCTCGCGGTGCGGGCGCAACCCACGGGTCTGCCTCGTGTCGTCGGCGCTCGGCCGGCAGGGCGGCCGGGGTCCACCGCAGGCGGTCTCCGCGCGGCGCTACGTGTGGTGACGTCGCTTCCGAAGGCGTTCGCCGACCAGGTCGCCACCGTCACCCAGGACCGCGGCGGCGATGTCACCCTCGAGCTGACGTCGACGCTCACCGTCTACTTGGGATCCACGGGTCAGCTGTCGCAGAAGTACGAGGACGTCGCTGCGATCCTGAAGGGTGCGGACCTGACCGCCGGCTCCACGATCGACGTGGCTGCGCCGGAGACGCCGGTCGTGAGACCGTGAAGAGGTGGGCTGGACAGACGGGCTGGGCCGCGACCGCGAGCGCGTCCGTTGGCGGGAAGAGACCTCCGCAGGACCGCGGCGCCGACGGGCGCCATGCTTCGGCCTCTCGCCGCTTGACCGCGGCTGGTCGCTCCCTTATGGTGTCGACGGGTCGCGTCCAGCTGACGTCGACCTCCGCGTCAGGTTGATGGTCGCGGCGCTGCGGAGCCCGCTCCCTAGCCGGCCCGCCCAAGCGCCCACGGGGACATGCGATCGGCCGGCGGCCGCCACAGCATCGAGGGAGCACATGACCGGACCGTCGCAGAGCAACTACCTCGCGTTGATCAAGGTGGTCGGTGTAGGAGGTGGCGGCGTCAACGCGGTGAACCGCATGATCGACGCCGGGTTGAAGCACGTCGAGTTCATCGCGGCGAACACGGATGCACAGGCGTTGCTCATGAGCGACGCCGACCTGAAGCTCGACATCGGCCGCCAGCTGACCAAAGGGCTCGGCGCCGGCAGCGACCCGGAGATCGGGCGCCAAGCGGCCGAGGAGCACCGAGCCGAGATCGAAGAGGCGCTCCAGGGCGCTGACATGGTGTTCATCACCGCAGGGAAGGGAGGCGGCACCGGCACCGGTGCCGCGCCCGTGGTCGCCGAGGTCGCCAAGAATGTCGGCGCCCTCACGATCGGCGTGGTCACGAGGCCCTTCACCTTCGAGGGTCGGCGCCGTGCGATGCAGGCGGAGAAGGGCATCCAGAACCTGAAGGAGAAGGTCGACACCCTGATCGTCATCCCGAACGACCGCCTGCTCACGGTGTCGACGGAGAAGACCTCGATGGTGAACGCGTTCAAGATGGCGGACGAGGTCCTGCTCCAGGGCGTACGGGGGATCACCGACCTCATCACCGTGCCCGGGCTCATCAACACGGACTTCGCCGACGTGCGCATGATCATGTTGAACGCGGGAACCGCCATCATGGGGATCGGGAGCGCGAGCGGAGACGGCCGGGCCGTCAACGCCGCCCGAGCCGCGATCACGAGCCCGCTGCTCGAGGCGTCGATCGAGGGCGCCCGTGGGATCCTCCTCAACATCGCGGGGGGGAGCGACCTCGGCCTGTTCGAGGTGAACGAGGCGGCAGAGATCATCCACGGCGTCGCCCACGCCGACGCGAACATCATCTTCGGCGCCGTCGTCGACGACAGCATGGGCGAGGAGGTGCGGGTGACGGTGATCGCCGCAGGCTTCGAACGCTGGGACGAGTCGACCCGCCCCGCCGAGCGATCCGACAAGTCGCTCGGCCTGGAGTCACCGGCGCCGGTGGACATCTTCGGCGCGACCAGCGAGAACAGCGACCTCGACCTCGACGACGACGACTTCGACGTGCCGTCGTTCCTGCGCTGAGCGGCCAGCCCGCCATGGCCTCTCGTGGGGCCGAGGCCTTCTGCGGTGTGGCGGCAGCGCTCGAGCGGGTGCGCCAGCGCATCGCCGACGCGGGCGGAGACCCTGCGGCAGTCCGCGTCGTCGCCGTCACGAAGGGGTTCGGCGCGGAGGCCGTTCGCGCGGCGCTCGGCGCCGGGATCGCCGACGTGGGGGAGAACTACGCGCAGGAGCTGCTCTCGAAGGTAGAGGCGGTGCGATCTGCCGGGATCGGGGCCGCCGCGGACAAGACAGGCGCCGGGAGCGGAGGAGCCCGTGTGCAGGGTGGCGGCGCGGAGCTCGGCGTGCGCTGGCACTTCCTCGGCGCGGTGCAGCGGAACAAGGTGGCGACCCTTGCCCCGGTCGTGTCGTGCTGGCAAGGTGTCGCGAGGGCGGTGGAAGGGGAGGCGATCGCGCGGCGGCGCCCGGGAGCGGTCGTGCTCGTCGAGGTGGACACCACCGGGGCACCGGGTCGGAACGGTTGCCCACCCGAGGCGGTCCCTGGGCTGGTCGCCGAGCTGTGCGCTGCTCAGCTGGACGTTCGCGGGCTCATGACCGTCGCGCCGACCGACCCGCAGGGTGCCCGGCGCGCGTTCAGGACGGTCCGGTCCCTCGCCGACGACCTGGGGCTGAGCGAGCGGTCGATGGGGATGAGCGACGACGTCGAGCTCGCTGTCGCCGAGGGCTCCACGATGGTCCGCGTGGGACGGGCGCTCTTCGGTGATCGCCCCTCCCGTCGCATGACCGCAACGTGACCGGGTGGTGTCCGCCCAATCGGCGGGGGAGGCGGTACGCTACCCGCCGAGGAGAAATGCGATGCCCACCTTCTTGAAAAAGACCATGGTCTATCTCGGTCTGCTCGAGGACGAGTACGACGAGTACGACGAGTACGGCGACCACGCGCAGCGCAACTTCGTGTCGGTGTCCCGCTCGGAGCCTCGGAGCCAGCGTGAACCCGAGTACGTCGAGGAAGAGCGCCCAGCTCCCGCGCCACCGAGCCGGATCCGAACGATCCCGCGTGAGGGCGCGCCGTCGATGCCCGCCTTCGGGAGCGGTGCGGTCACGACCCGCCAGCCTGTCATCCGCCCGATGAGCGCGGGCGAGGCGACGCGGGTGCAAGTCGTCGCGCCGACGCGTTTCGGCGACGCGAAGGACATCGCAGACTGCCTCAAGTCGAACCGGCCGGTGATCGTGAACCTGCAGGTCGCCGAGCGCGATCTGCAGCGTCGCATGATCGACTTCTGCAGCGGCGTCACCTACGCGTTGAGCGGCGAGATGGAGAAAGTGGCGGACGAGGTGTTCCTGCTCGCTCCGACCAATGTGAAGGTTTCCGAGGAGGAGCGTCAGCGCTTGCAGGAGCGGGGCTACGGGCGGAGCTGACCCGTGGAGGCCGCCAGGTGAACGTGTTCAACATCATCGCCTACCTCGTCGAGGCGTACGTGGTCGTCCTCATCGCGCGGGCGCTCTTGAGCTGGCTGCCGGCGAGGCCGGGTACCGCGTTCTACCGCGTCGTCCGCGTGCTCGACGCCGTCACCGAGCCGGTGCTCCGACCGATCCGCCGGGTGTTGCCGCCCGTCCGTGCCGGCGGGATGGGCATCGACCTCTCGATCATCATCGTCGTGATCGTCGCCGAGCTCGTCGTGATCCCGCTGCTCCGCGCTTGAGCATTTCCTGCACCATCCAAGGGGAAAGAAGGTCCCAGGACTACACTTCGAGCGCATGGACAACGCACCCTCCGGCCACTCGATCCTTGACACGCTGCGCACGGTCGAATTCCGTCTCGGGTTGAAGGGGTACAACGTCGACGAGGTCGACGAGTACCTGGAGAAGGCGGCGGTGGAGGCGGAGCAGGTCCAAGAGCGGCTCCGTTCGGCGAACGAACGTCTCCGGGTGGCCACCGAGCGGGTCGCGCAGCTCGAAGAGGAGCTCGAGCATCCACGGGCTGAGCGCACCGCAGTCGACCCGGGCGCGCCGGGAGAGGCTCCGCCCATGAGCGGCTCTGGGCCGCAGGAGGCCGCGGTGTCGAACGACACGCTGCAGCGCACCCTGTTGCTTGCTCAGAAGTTCGTGGACCAGACGAAGCGGGAGAGTGAGGCGGAGGCAGCGCGTCTGGTGGGCCAGGCCGAGGAGCGCGCCCGGCAGCTGCTCGCGCAGACCGAGGAGCGCGCCCGGCAGCTGACCTCTGAGGCCGAGGAACGGTTGCGTGACGAGGTCGGGAGGCTCGAAGTTGCCCGGGAGCGGCTCGCAGGCGACCTGGAGGCGATGGGCAGGCACCTGGAGGACCAGCGCACGAAGATCCGAGCGTCGCTCACCGAGATGCTCCGCTGGGTCGACGAGCGGTTGACGACGCCCGCGCGATCCCCAGAGCCTCTCGCCGACCGCTCCGTTGCCCAGCCGACCGCCGACCGCAAGCCCGCCGAGAGCACCGAGAAGACGGGGAGCGCCGCGAGCGGTGAGCCAGGCGGTTCGGGTGCCGTTCGCTCCGGCTCGCCGGGAGGTGCCGGGCCAGGCTCGCCCCTCGCGGGCCAAGCGGGTGAGGCGCGTCCGCAGCCAACGCCCCAATCCGGTGCGCCCGAACGTCACCCGCCGGCTCCCTCGAGGTCGCACGCGATCGCAGCACCTGATCGGTCGCAGACGCCGGTCGGAGCTCGCCCGGGCGTTCTGCACAGAGAGCTCTTCGATGCCGGCCGCGACGAGACGGTCGAGCTCGAGCGCAGCCGCATCGGCGAGTGACCGCCGGGGGCGGGTCGCCTTGCCCGCAGGTCGGCGCCGGGGTGGTTGAAGGGGCGCGCGCGGTCCGCTAGGGTCACCGGCTCTTCCAACGGCGCGCTGGTGGCGCCGCGGGGGACAAGACGGAGAGGAGGTCCGGCATGGCGCCAGCGACGACGGGTGGCGCCTCGAGGGCGGCGCGCAAGTCACAGCCGACGGCGCGCGTGGCACAGGGCGACAAGAGAGCGGCGAGCCGTTCGACCCCGCCGAAGAAGCGGGCGGCGCCGGCGGTGAAGGGGAGCCGAACGGGCGAGGCCCCGAAGAGATCGGCGGCGCGCCCGGCGAGCGCTGTTCGCGGGGCAGCGTCGACTGCTCACAAGGCTGCAGCACGGCACCTCGCCGTGCCGAGGAGGACCAGCTCCCAGTCGTCGCCGAAGGAGGTGGCGCCCTCGGGCTCCCGACGACGCGCCGGATCGCCGCGCGGTGACGCAGAGACCACGACGACGAAGGCCGCCAGGAGCGCGGCCGCGAAAGCGACGGTGAAGACGGCAGTGACCTCGACCTCTCCCGCGACGAAGGAGACGAAGAAGAGAGCCTCGGTCGCGAAGGCGGCGAAGCCCCAGCGGCGCGCGGGAGCACCGGCGACGTCGAGGTCGGCTACGGCGAAGACCACGGCGCAGGCCAAGGCCACCCCCGAGCGGAGGGGAACCGGGAGACGGGCACAGGCAAAGGCGGCCCCCTCCGCACAGGCAAAGGCGGCCCCCTCCGCACAGGCAAAGGCGGCTCCCGAGCGGAAGGCCGCCGCCGAGCAACGGCCGGTGACCGGGCGGGAGAGGAAGCCCACGAGCCGGCGTGCTCCGTCAGCGCTCGCGGGACCCTACGCAGAGGACGAGAAGTTCCTCGCAGAGCAGCGCCAGCTTCTCGAGGGCGAGCGGGCCGTGTACCTGGCCCAGGCCTCCGACCTGAAGGCGGAGGCGGACTCGCTCGCCCAAGAGCGCGAACCCGGGGACGTGCAGTTCGACGAGGAGTCGGGGGAAGGCGGGACGGTCACCGTCGACCGTGAGCGCGACCTCGCCTTGTCTGCGCAGGCGCTGGCCGCCGTGGAGGAGATCGACGCCGCCCTGGAGAAGATCGCGAACGGCACCTACGGCGTGTGCGAGCGATGCCTGCAGCCGATCCCGAAGCCCCGGCTGAAGGCACTGCCCTACGCGAGGCTCTGCGTCGCATGCAAGAGCGGAGGTCTGTCGCGACGCTGACCGGGGGGCGGAACCGTGTCCTCATCGTGACCGGCGCCGTCACGGTCCTGGTGATCGCGGCCGACCAGGCGACGACGTCGTGGGCTCTCGCAGCCCTCCGCCACCCCGTTCACCTGGTCGGTCCCCTGGGCCTTGCGCTCCAGTACAACTCGGGTACGGCGTTCAGCCTGTTCGCCGGTGCCGGCGACTGGATCGTCCCCGTCCTCGTGGCGATGGTCGCCGTCGTTGGCTGGCTCGCCTGGCGCGCGCGGCGCCGACTGCTCGCCATCGCCTACGGGCTCGTGCTCGGCGGCGCGCTCGGCAACCTCGCCGATCGCCTGCTGCGCGGTCACCACGGGGACGTCGTCGACTTCGTGACCCTCAGCCACTGGCCGACCTTCAACGTCGCCGACGCGTGCATCACCGTCGGCGTGGCGCTCCTTGCCCTGGGCGTGCTGCTCCCCGCTCGGCACTGCCGAGACGACGGCGAGAGCGACACGTCGCAGCCGGCTCCCCCGCACGCCGCGCGGCCGAAGTGACAACAGACCCGTCCGGCTCGTTCGTCGCGACGGTGCCCCAGACGCTCGCGGGGGTGCGCGTCGACCGTGCGGTGTCCATGCTCACCGGCTTGTCGAGGTCGGAGTCTGCAGCGCTCGTCGCGGGCGGCCGCGTCCTCGTCGACGGTCGCCCCGTCGTGCAGCGGAGCGCTCCGCTCGCGGCGGGGAGTCAGCTCGTCGTCGAGCTCCCCGAAGAGGCTGACGTCCTCGAGCCCGATCCGAGCGTGCCCTTCGAGGTGGTGTCCGAGGACGAGGACCTCGTGGTCGTCGACAAGCCGGCAGGGGTGGTGGTGCACCCGGGGGCAGGGACGCGTGGAGGGACGCTGATCGCCGGTCTCCTCGCCCGGTACCCGGACATCGGTGCCCTGGCTTCGGTGTCGGACCCGGTCCGTCCCGGCCTGGTCCACCGTCTCGACAAGGGGACGTCCGGGCTGCTCGTGGTCGCGCGTTCGGCGCTCGCGTACCGGTCGCTCGTCGCCCAGATGAGCGCGCGCACGGTGGGACGACGGTACCTGGCGCTCGTCGCGGGGATCGTGCCCGACGACCGGGGCGTGGTGGACGCGCCGGTGGGCCGGTCGGCGCGGACGCCGACCAGGATGGCGGTGACGCCCGCAGGCCGCCCCGCGCGGACGCGCTACGTCGTCGTGGAGCGCTACGACCGCCTCTTCGGCGGCCGAGATCGGGTGGACCGCCCGGCGACGCTCCTCACATGCATTCTCGAGACGGGTCGGACCCATCAGATCAGGGTGCACCTCGCCGCGATCGGCCATCCGGTGGTCGGGGACGACCGCTACGGGGCGCCGGCGGCGCACGGGGTAGCGCCGGGACGCCTGTTCCTGCACGCGACGGAGCTCTCGATCGACCACCCCGCGTCCGGAGTCCGCACCACCTGGACCCGCGCACTGCCGGCAGACCTCCGCGCGGTGCTCGAAGGCACGACCAGCTGACCGGGGTTCGGCGGGGGCGTGCCCCGGCGACGCTGCCGCGCCCCGCGTGCCCGTCAGGCCGCGACTGCCCGCGCTCCGATGACCAGGCCGTCGGCCGACAGGGTCGCCAGCGCCTCCTCTTCGGCACGCCGCACCCGGCGGACCCCGACGCCGAGCCGCTCGGCGGTCGTCTGCAGCGATGCGGGATCGTCGCCATTGAAGCCGAACCGCAGACACAGCACGTCGCGTTGAAGGTCGGGCAGGCGACCCACTGCCGCGCGGATCCGCTCGAACACGAGCTCGCGGTCGACCTCTTCGGTCCAGTCGTCGCCGTCCGGCGCGACGAGCTCGCCGAGCGACGTGGACGAGTCCATGGCTGCGGGCTGGTCGAGGCTGGCCGTCACCCTGGCGACGTCCTCGAGGTGTCGCCGCTCTTCGATCGTCATGCCCGTCACCTCGGCCAGTTCCTCGTCGGTCGGCTGGCGTCCGAGCTGGCCCGCGAGCTCCGCGGCGATCGCGTCGAGCCTTTGGAGCCGCTCACCGACTTCGAGGGGGATGCGGATCGTGCGGCCGTGCTGCTGGACGGCGCGCTGCAGCGCCTGCCGGATCCACCACGTCGCGTACGTCGAGAACCGGAAGCCGCGCTCCCAATCGAACTTCTCGACCGCTCGGAGCAGCCCGAAGGTTCCTTCCTGCACGAGGTCGGCGAGGTCCACGCCGCGGTCCTGGTACCGGCGGGCCCAATGCACGACGAGGCGGAGGTTCGCGGCCACCATCTGCTTGCGTGCACTCTCGTCGCCGGCCGCGACCCGCTTCGCCAACGCGATCTGCTGATCGTGATCGGGCATCGGGTACTGGTCGAGGTCGCGGAGTAGCAGGCCGAGGCTGTCGGCCGTGGCTGCGCTGCTCTTGGTGAAGGTGCTCATGATCGGGTGCGTCGTCGCTCTCTTGTCGCTCGTCGTGGTCACAGGGGTCGGCTTCGTCTCCGCCCCGAGGCGGCGGGTGGGGCTCGACTGGCTCCACAGAACAGCCCTACCCGTTCAGACGGGTACAACGCCCATGCCCTCGGTGTCATTCCGTGCCCGAAAGGCCGGTGCGAAACCCGCAGCGACCCGCCCGTGCCCGAACGGATCGTGCCCGGAGCACCGTGGAGAACCCGGTGTCCCCGCCCCTTCGTGGGACCGCAGGCGCTCGGCCGAGCCCGCCGCCGCCTCCCTTGGACGCCTGGCGGTTTGCAGGCGGCCTCCGAGAATGGTGACGTTCAGGTGTGGACGTCTGGCTGGTCCGGCACGGCGAGACCGAGTGGAGCGCGACGGGCCGCCACACGGGACGCACGGACGTGCCGTTGCTGCCGAGAGGAATGGCCGAGGCGAGAGCCGCCGGCCGATGGCTCTCCCGGGTGGTTCCGGACCCGGCGCTCGTGCTCACGAGCCCGCTGTCACGTGCAGCGGTGACCTGCCGGCTGGCAGGCTTCGGGGACCGCGCAGATGTCTGCGCGGACCTCGTCGAGTGGGACTACGGGGAGTACGAGGGCGAGACGACCGAGCGGATCCGGGCGGGGCGGCCCGGCTGGACGCTGTGGGCGGACGGCGTACCCGGCGGCGAGTCGGCAGCCGACGTCGGGCGCCGAGCAGATCGTGTGATCGGGCGGGTACGGGGTGCCGGCGGCGACGTGGTCCTCTTCTCGCACGGCCATTTCCTCCGCGTGGTCGCGGCCAGATGGGTCGGCCTCCCACCAACTGGCGGCCGGCTCCTCTCTCTCGGCCCCGGCGCGGTGTGTGCGCTCGGCTGGGAGCGCGAGACGCCCGTCGTCTCCCGCTGGAACGTGCTGGTGGAGCCGCCGGGCGCTCCCCGCGAGCACTCGCCCGTCGCCTGAACCCGAGGAGGTCGAGCCGGGCCGAGCAGCGGCCCGCGCTACCCGGGCCCGACGAGGGATTCGAGCAGGACGTCGAGGCTGGTTCCCTCCTGGCCCCGGTCGCCGACAGGTCCCGGCGCGCCAGGAGGCGTTGGCGACGTCGTTCCTCTCGCACGGCGCACCATGTCGGCGAGCGTGAAGGACTGGAGGTGCTCGCGCATGGTCGCCCCGACCTCGGCCCACACCGCGAGGAGGACGCACTGCCCCTCGTGGTCGCACGCGCCGTTCTCGTGCGGCTCGCCGAAGTCGCCAGCGACGATCGGTCCGTCGACCGCCGACACCACCTGTGCAAGGGTGATGTCGGCCGGTTCGCGAGCGAGCACGTAGCCGCCTCCGACGCCGCGCTTGGAGCGGACGAGCCCTGCCCCCTTCAGCGCGAGAAGGATCTGCTCGAGGTACGGCTGGGGGAGCCCGGTCCGTTCCGCGATGTCGCGGACGGAGGTGGGTGTCGACGTGGCGCCGTGCAAGGCCAGCGAGAGCAGGGCTCTACAGGCGTAGTCGCCGCGGGTGGACACTCTCACGTCCCGATGTTACCGGGACGTCTTGTCGTATCAGAGGAGGCCGGCCCGGCTCCCAGGCATCTCGGCGTGAGCCGACGAGGAGTCGCCGATGAGGACGTGTCGCGGGGTGCCGTCTCGCCTGGCGGGCCCGCGGACTTCTACGCTGGGCGGCAATGGTCGCAAGCCCGGTGCCGGCCGCTTCGACGCCCGAGCCGGTGCTGCCGGACTTCGGCGGGCGCTGCCTGACCGAGGTCGTCCGCCTGCTGCTCGCCGAGGTCGGCGCGGCGGACGAGCCGGCCGAAGAGCCGCGGGCCGACTGGATGCCCGAGCCGGTCGATGGAGCGCGTCAGATCGTGCTGCTCGTGCTCGACGGCCTCGGCTCGCGGCAGCTCGACGCGAGGGTCTCGAGTCTGGCGCCCGTGCTCGGCAGCGGCACGGGCACGACCATCACGTCGGTTGCGCCAAGCACGACCGCCTCGGCGCTCACCAGCCTGACGACCGGGCTCCCTCCGTCGGAGCACGGCGTGGTCGGCTATCGCGTCGCGGTGGGCGACGAGATCCTGAACGTCCTCGGGTGGCGTCTCGGGGAGCGCGACGGACGCCGGCTCGTCCCACCCCGCTCCTTCCAGCCGCGCCCGGCCTTCCCGGCGAGCCCGGGACCGACGCCCGTCGTCTCGAGGAACGAGTACGCCGCCACCGGGTTCACCGCGGCTCACCTCGGCGACTCGCCTCTCTACGGCTGGCGCACGCCCGCGGGCCTCGTCGTCGAGGTGTGGAAGCTGCTCGTGCACGGCGCGCCCTTCGTCTACGCCTATTACGACGGGCTCGACCGCACTGCGCACGCGTGCGGGCTGGACGAGCACTACGACGCCGAGCTTCGTGCCGTGGACCGGCTGGTCGGCGACCTCCTCGACGTGCTCCGGCCGGGGGCGGCGCTGGTCGTGACGGCCGACCACGGGCAGGTCGAGGTCGGTCCGTCGATCGAGGTGCTCGGCGCCGAGGTGATGGCTGCCGTCAGGCTGCTCTCGGGAGAGGGCCGGTTCCGGTGGCTGCACGCGCGGCCTGGCGCGAAAGACGACCTCCTCGCCGTCGCCTCCGAGCGGTACGCCGACGTCGCCTGGGTGCGCGACGTCGAGCAGGTGGTCGACGACGGCTGGCTCGGCGGGGTCCCCGCCGCGGACGTGCGGGCGCGGCTCGGGGACGTCGCGCTCGTGCCGTTCGCGGCGACGGCCTTCTTGGATCCTGCCGACACCGGGGAGCAGCGCCTCGTCTGCCGTCACGGCTCGCTCACGCCGGACGAGATGTCCGTCCCGCTGCTCGCGTGGGCGGCCAAGCCGTGATCGCTCGCGCGAGCGGAGCCGTCGGCGGATCCTCTGGGACACCCCGGCCTCTGGCATCATCAACGCCATGAGCACAGTGGACTCGACACCGACGACGGACGCCGAGCAGGCGGTCTCGCCAGACGAGGTGCTGCCGGGGCGGGGGCGACCATCGCCCTCCGCGACACGGGGCGGCGGAGCTGACGGCGCGAGCGGCGCCGGAGGGGAAGGCGCCGAAGAGCGCCGCGAATCCGTCGAGCAGCCCGGCAAGGTGATGCGGATCGGCACGATGGTCAAGCAGCTTCTGGACGAGGTCCGCCAGGCGCCGTTGGACGAAGCCGGGCGGGTGCGGCTGAAGGAGATCTACGATCAGTCGGTCCGGGAGCTCTCCTCCGGCCTCTCACCGGACCTGTCCGAGGAGCTCGACCGCATGACGATCCCATTCGACGACGAGGTCCCCTCTGAGGCGGAGCTCAGGGTCGCGCAGGCCCAGCTGGTCGGGTGGTTGGAAGGGCTGTTCCACGGCATCCAGGCGACGCTGGTCGCGCAGCAGATGGCCGCCAGAGCGCAGCTCGACCAGATGCGCCAACGAGGGTTGCCCCGCCCGGACGACGACGAACCGGTCCCGCCGCGCCCGGGGACGTACCTGTGAGCCGTTACCGGTGCGGCCCCGTGGGCGGGGCCGCGGCGCTGCAGCGCGCGGTCCGAGCGGGGTTCCCGCCGGTGCGCCCGGCTGTGACCGCTCGGCTCGGGCGGTAGAATCTCGCCATGCCGATGGTGGTCACTACGAAGGATTGCACCGCACTCAGTGACGCTGAGCTGGAAGAGCTGGCCGATCTCGGGGTAGAGCCTTTCGGGTTCGACATCGGGTTCCTGTCCAAGGAACGTGAGGAGTGGGTGCTCGTCACGACCGTGAGGGACGGGAGGAAGCTCCGCGGCTATTCCTTCTGCACGCTCGAGCGGATCGGCGGCACCCCGTCGCTGCTCGTGGGCGTGGCCTCGGTCGACCGGACCAGCCGCGCCGAGTCCGCGCTGAAGGCCATGATGGCGGACCAGTTCCGGCGAGCGCTGCTCGCGTTCCCCGACGAGGACGTCCTGCTCGGCACGAGGCTCGTGCGCGCCGACGGTTTCTGTGCGTTCACCGGGCTCGTCGATGTCGTCCCGACCGCAGGTCACCGCCCCTCGGGCGAGGAGCGGGCGTGGGCGCGGCGTCTTGCCAAGCGGTTCGGTGCGGAGTCCAGGCTCGACGACCGGACCTTCGTCGTGAAGGGAGATGGCTCTGCAGCCGGCGGTCTGGACTTCGTGCACCCGAAGGTGAAGCTCCCTGAGGGTGCGCTCGAGGTGTTCGGAGCGGTCGATTCCGCGCGGGGTGACCGGCTCGTCGCGTTCGGCTGGGCCATGGCCGAGGACCTGGCCGGAGGCAAGTTCTCCCGCTGACGTCCAAGCCGTCCGCCTGCGGAGGTCGCGGGTGCGGCGCGGGCATCCGGCGCGGGCCGACTGGCCACCTCTTCGGCGGTTCCGTCAGCCTTTCGGCAGCACCGCCGCGCAGACCTTGTAGCAGTGGCCGGCGCGAGGACTGCTCAGCGCGACGAGGAGGTAGTGCGGAGAGAAGCCGAGCGCCGTCGCGAGGGCTTTTCCCGACAGGCGGTCGCGGCGGGACGCGGCGAGCGCCCGGGCCGCGCGGCCGTCCTCCACAGGAAGCCAGACGTCGTCGCGCGCCCAGCCGAAGCGGACCCAGATCGAGCCGTCGGCGCCGCGACGGAGCAGCTGCGGGCCGCGCGCCGGCCGGATCAGCGCCAGCGAAGGCCGGAGCCCGTGGAAGCCCCAGTACGGTGCGGACGGCCCGTGGAACCCGAGCAGCGGGTCGTCGTGGGTGGTCACGAGGCGCGCGAGCACCCTGCGCACGCGCCGCCCCTGCAGCGACCCGACGTGGCGTGGGGGCGCAACGACCGTCACCGCCTCGGGCTGGGCCAGGTCGTCGGACTCGGGATCGTCGGCCAAGATGGCCTCCACCACGTCGAAGAGGGCGAGGTCCGGCGCGTGGCCGGCCGGCCATGGGACGCGGAGCCGTACCAGTGATCCCGACGCGAGGTCGACGGCGATCGTGTCCTCCGGCGCGCAGGCGAGCACGAGGAGCCGGAGCTCGGCACCTCCCGCGGTGAGCGTCCGATCCCGGTGTACGACGTCGCGCAGGAGCGCGCGGCCGCGGCGGGAGGGCTCAGCGGTTCGGAGGGAGGATCTCGCCAGGGTCTCCCCCGAGCGTGCAGCACCGCCGGCCGCCGTCAGCTGCTCCCCCGGGGCGGTCACGGAGGCGCCGGCACCGACCGCGCCGGCACCGACCGCGCCGGCACCGCCCGCGCCGTCACCGACCGCGCCGGCACCACGACCTGTCGCGGTGCCCCTGCGCGCGTGCGCTGGCGCATGCGGGTCCTGGCGTCGTGTGCCGGGCACCTCACCTCCTCGATGCAGACCCGGTCGACGCGCCGGGCGGCCAGACGAGCCTACCGGCGCGGCCCCGCAACGAGCTCCTCGAGCTGCGCCTCGAGCGTGGCGACGTCGCGAGCGGGCTGGTGGCAGACGAAGCCCCGGCACACGTACGCCGCGCCGGGCTCTCGTCCCTCCCACAGCGGGCTTCTCGTCGGCTGGCCCCAGGCGACGACGGCGTCGGGGAGCCACCGCCGCCGGACGGCGTCGAGCAGCTCGGTTCGGTCTCCTGCGACGACGATCTGCGCGCCACGCTCCATGAGCGAGAGGGCGGGAAGCATGTCGGCGACGGCGAGCGGTTGGCTGACGGCGAGCGGGAGGGCCAGCTCCGCGATCCGCGCCCCCGCGTCGGTCCACCGGTCGGCCCCGGTGAGCGCGCCGAGACGCAGGAGCGCGACCGCAGCCGCGGCGTTGGCGGACGGGAGCGCCCCGTCGGTCACGTCCTTCTGGCGTACGAGGAGCGCCTCGGCGTCCCGCCCCGTGGTGAACACGCCGCCGCGCCCTTCGTCCCAGAACAGCTCGAGCAGCCCGTCGGCGGTCTCTTCGGCACGCCCGATCCAGCGCTCCTCCCCGGTCGACGTCGCGAGCCGCGTCGCGCACTCGAGGACCCACGCGTAGTCGCCGGCGAACGCAGGCACGCCGCTTCGGGCGGAGCGCAGCCAACGTCCGTCGGGGCGGCGGTTGTGCGAGAACAGGTGCTCGGCGGCTCCGAGCGCGCGCAGCGCCCAGCTTTCCTCGCCGCAAGCCCACGCGGCCTCGGCAAGGGCGGCGGTGAACATCGCGTGCCACTCGGTGAGGACCTTTTCGTCCCGTGCAGGCTGGGGGCGGCGGCGCCTGGCGGCCGCCAACGCCATCCTCCCGGCTTCGATCTCCGGTGGCCGGGCGAGCGTCGCGCCGAGCGGCCGGTGGAGGACCGAGCGCCCTTCGATGTCGCCCTGCTTGGTCACTCCCCACCAGTCGCACAGCGCCCCGGTGAGGTCCGCCGCGCCGCCGGGCTCCTCGAGCTCCGTCGAGAGCGCCGTGGCGACCTCTGCAGGCGTCCACGTCGCGTGGCCGCCTTCCGTGCCGGCCGAGTCCGCGTCCAGCGAGGCGCAGAACCCGCCGTCTTCGGTCGACAGGGAGCCGGTGACGAAGTCGATGGTCTCGCGCACGACCTGGAGGTATGTGGGCGTGCCGGTCACCTGCCAGGCGTGCAGGTATGCCCGGACGAGCAGCGCCTGGTCGGTGAGCATCTTCTCGAAGTGGGGCACGAGCCAGCGCGCGTCGGTCGCGTAGCGCGCGAACCCGCCTTCGAGGTGGTCGTAGATGCCACCGGCCGCCATGGCGTCGAGCGTCCTCGTCGCCATCGCCAGCGGGTCGCCGCCTGGATCTTCGCTCGCGGCCCGCAGGCACAGCTCGACGAAGCCGGGTCTCGGGAATTTCGGCGCAGGGCCGAAACCGCCGAATGCGGGATCGAACTTCTCTGCGAGCCTTCCCACTGCGAGCCTCGACACCTCGTCCCACGCGACGCGGTCAGCGGGCCGTGCGAGTCCCTCGAGCGCTGTCGTGTGGTGCTCGAGCGCGTCCGCGAGCGCGGACGCCTGCGCCTCCACCTCGTGGCGCCGCTCGGACCACGCAGCCGCGACCGCCTCGAGCACCCGCCGGAACGAGGGCATCCCGTGACGGTCGGACGGCGGGAAGTACGTCCCGGCGAAGAAGGGCCGGCCGTCAGGCGTGCAGAAGACCGACATCGGCCATCCTCCTGATCCCGTCATCGCCTGCACCGCCGCCATGTAGAGGGCGTCGACGTCGGGACGCTCCTCGCGGTCGACCTTGACCGAGACGAACGCGTCAGAGAGGACCTGTGCGATCGCGGGGTCCTCGAAGCTCTCGTGGGCCATGACGTGGCACCAGTGGCACGCCGCGTAGCCGATGGAGACGAAGAGGGGCTTGCCGTCTTCCTTCGCCCGCGCGAACGCCTCGGCCCCCCACGGGTACCAGTCGACCGGGTTGTCGGCGTGCTGG
The DNA here is from genome assembly GCA_021803085.1 of Actinomycetes bacterium. Classification (GTDB taxonomy): domain Bacteria; phylum Actinomycetota; class Acidimicrobiia; order Acidimicrobiales; family RAAP-2; genus JAJYVT01. The sequence continues at coordinate 27,488 of JAJZMD010000024.1, read as the reverse complement.
CGGAGGTACGGGCTCGAGGCCTCGCGCATGCGGTTCACGACGCCGATGGTAGGGGCGCCGGCGCGTCGATAGCGTGGTCGGCTATGGACGTGCGGCTCGACGGCAAGGTCGCGCTGGTCACCGGTGCGAGCCGGGGCATCGGGCTTGCGATCGCGCGGCGCTACGCGGAGGCGGGAGCTTCCGTGATGCTCTCGTCGAGGAGGGCCGACGCCCTGGCGGCGGCCGCCGACGGGCTCGCCGGCTCGGACGGCGAGGTGGCCTGGCACGTCGCGCACGCCGGGGACCCCGCGCAGGTGACCTCGTGCGTCGAGGCGACCATCGAGCGGTTCGGCGCGCTGGACATCCTGGTCAACAATGCCGCGACCAACCCCCACTTCGGCCCGCTCCTCGAGATCGACCGCGAGCGGGCGACCAAGACGCTGGAGGTCAACCTCCTGGGCGTCCTCGCGTGGTGCCAGGCGGCGTACGCCGCAGCGCTGCGCGACAGGGGAGGGTCGATCCTGAACATCGCTTCCGCCGGCGGCTTCGGCCCCGAGCCCGGCATCGGCTGGTACAGCGCCACGAAGGCCGCGGTGATCCACGTCACCAGGCAGCTCGCGTACGAGCTCGCGCCCGGCGTGCGGGTGAACGCGATCGCGCCCGGTCTCGTCCGCACCCGCTTCGCCCGTGCGCTGTGGGAGCCCCACGAGGAGCTGGTCGCCTCCCAGATCCCGATGCGCCGCATCGGCGAGCCCGACGACGTCGCGGCGGCGGCCCTCTTCCTCGTCTCCGACGAGGCGTCGTGGGTCACCGGCACCGTCTTCACCGTGGACGGCGGCGCGACGAGCCGGCCGTCCGGAGGCATCGCGTAGCCGGCGCGTCCGTGGGTGTGGACGCCTGCGCAGAGGCAGGCGTCGTCAGGGAGGCCCGCCTCCCCGGAGCCAGGCGTCGTCAGGAGAGCCCCGCCCGCCGGAGCTTTCCCGACGCCGTGCGCGGCAGGCGGTCGGTGAGCACCAGCTCCTTGGGCGCGGCCCAGGGCGGCAGCGTCGCCCGCACCGCCTCGACGAGGGAGACGAGCTGGGGCGGAGCCGAGGGGTCGGCGGGGACGACCCACGCGACCACCCGTTCGCCCCACTCGGGGTCCGGCCGCCTCCACACCGCGACGTCGGCGACGGAGGCGAGGGCGGCGATCGCCTGCTCGACGGGGACCGGCCACACCTTCTCGCCGCCGGTGGTGATCACCTCTGTGAGCCGGCCGTCGACGACGAGGCGGCGGCCGGACAGCGCCCCCCCGTCGCCCGTCGGGAGCCACCCGCCGCGCCCGTCGGGGCCGGGCACCCTCGGGTCGGTCCCGTCGCGATAGGCGCGCAGCAGCATGGGGCCGCGGAGGAGCACCTCTCCGGCGCGGCCCTCCCCGGCACGCCCGGTTCCCACCGCCACGTCCACACCCTCGAGCGGGACGCCGTCGTAGACGACGCCCGAGCCGGTCTCGGTCATGCCGTAGGTGGCGACGACGTTGGCGGGGAGCACGTGCGGTGGCGCCGCGCCGCCGAGCAGGATGCATGCGAAGAGCGCAGGGTCGACCCGGTCGAGGGCCGTCGCGACGAGCGACGTGTGCGTGGCGTCGCCCCGTCGGGCGACGGACTCGACCACGTCGGCGTCGAAGCCCGGGAGCACGGTGCACGGGGTCCCGGTGACGAGCGAGCGCGTCAGCACCGACAGGCCCCCGATGTGGGAGAGCGGGAGGCACGCGAGCCAGCGGTGCCGGCCGGGGTCGACGGCGAGGCGTGCGCTCGTCGCCCGCGCGCTCGCGTCGATCGCGTCGTGCGTGAGCACGACCCCGCGCGGCCTGCCGGTCGACCCGCTCGTCGCGACCACGACGGCGTCCCCCTCTTCGACCGGGATGCCGCCTTCGAGCGTGACGACGTCGCCGTCGGGAGCGATCACCTTCGTCGGCGCGAGCGCGCGGAGGAGCGCGCGCGCGGCGGCAGGGGGAAGCCGCCCATCGAGCGGCGCGACGGCGTCGCCGGCGTCCCAGGCCGCTCGCAACGCGTCCAGAAACCCGGGTCCACCGGGGAGATCGATTGCGACGAGCTCCGGCACCTGCCGGTAGGTTAGAGGGCCATGGACGCGGTGGACACGGTCGTCTCCGGCAGGCCCATCGACCCGCTCGACGAGCTGCGCGCGCTCCCGCTCCCGGAGTTCGAAGCGGCCGGCGAATGGCGGGACATCCGCTACGAGACGGCGGAAGGGATCGCGCGGATCACGATCTGCCGCCCCGAGGTGCGCAACGCCTTCCGGCCGCAGACCGTGTCGGAGCTGTCGAAGGCCTTCGAGCTGGCCCGCGACGACCCCGAGGTCGGCGTCGTGGTGCTGCGAGGCGATGGGCCCGACGCGTTCTGCTCGGGCGGCGACCAGCGGATCCGCGGCGACGACGGCTACGTCGGCGACGACGAGCTGGCGCGTCGCGGCGTGGGCCGGCTGAACGTGCTCGACCTCCAGGTCCAGATCCGGCGGCTCCCGAAGCCTGTCCTCGCGAGCGTCGCCGGGTACGCGATCGGGGGCGGGCACGTCCTCCACCTGGTGTGCGACCTCACGGTCGCGGCCGACAACGCGCGCTTCGGCCAGACGGGGCCGAAGGTCGGGAGCTTCGACGGCGGCTACGGCGCGGGCCTGCTCGCTCGCACGATCGGGCTCAAGCGGGCGAAGGAGGTCTGGTTCCTCTGCCGCCAGTACGGCGCGAAGGAGGCGCTCGACTGGGGTCTCGTGAACGCGGTGGTCCCGCTCGCGGAGCTCGAGTCCGAGACCGCGGCGTGGTGCCGTCGGATGCTCGCGCTGAGCCCGATCGCGTTGCGCATGCTGAAGGCCGGCATGAACGCTGCAGACGACGGCCTCGCGGGCGTCCAACAGCTCGCGGGGGACGCGACCATGCTGTTCTACATGACCGAGGAGGGGCAGGAGGGGCGCGACGCGTACGTCGGGCGACGAGCGCCCGACTTCTCGAGATTTCCCCGCCGTCCCTGACGAAGAGCTGAGCCGCTCGTGAGCACGGCGCCCGCGGCGGTCCCGGGGCCGCTGTCGCGCTGGGTGGCCGGCGCGCGGCCCCGGACGCTCCCGGCGGCGGCCGTGCCGGTCGTCGTGGGAACCGCCGTGGGGTGGTGGCTGCGGAGCGGCGCACCCGGCGGCGGACGGCTGGTCGCCGGCCCGGAGGAGGTCATCTGGTGGCGCGCGGGGTTGGCGCTCGTCGTCGCGCTCGCCCTGCAGGTCGGCACGAACTACGCGAACGACTACTCCGACGGGGTCCGCGGCACGGACCGAGGACGTGTCGGGCCGCTGCGCCTCGTCGCGTCGGGCTCGGCGACCCCCGAGTCGGTCCGGCGAGCGGCGCTCGCGTGCTTCGGGGTCGCTGGCGCGGCGGGTCTCGCGCTGGCCGCGTCGACCACGTGGTGGCTCGTCCCTGTGGGCGCGGCGTGCGTCGTCGCCGGGTGGCTCTACACGGGCGGACCGAGGCCCTACGGCTACCTCGGGCTCGGTGAAGCGTTCGTCTTCCTCTTCTTCGGCGTCGTCGCGACGGTGGGCTCCGCGTACGTGCAGCGCCAGGCGTTCGGCCTGTGGTGGGTGTGCGTCCCGGTCGGGCTCCTCTCGACCGCGCTCTTGGAGGCGAACAACCTGCGCGACGTGGCGGGGGACGCGGCGGCGGGGAAGCGGACCCTCGCGGTGCGCGTCGGCCCCCGGCGCGCCCGCTGGCTGTACGTCGGGTCCCTCGCAGGGGTCGTGGCGGGGATCGCGGGCGCGGCGGTGGTCCGCCCCTGGGCGCTCGTCGCGCTGGGCGCGCTCCCCCTTGCGCTGCGGCCTTCGCGTGCGGTGCTCGACGGCGCGAGCGGACGGGAGCTGCTGGCGGTCCTTGCGAGGACGGGGCAGCTTCAGCTCGCGGTGGGCGCTCTGCTCGCGCTCGGGATCGTGCTGTGAGCCCCCGGTGCCGGGTGCGGTCAGGGCCCCGTGCGGACCGGCCGCCCGGCGTCGAGGAAGCGGCGGACGATCCCGGCGCACAGCTCCGGCTGGGCGAGGTGCGCCGCGTGCCCCGCGCCCGGGACGAGGGAGAAGACCGCGGCCGGCGCGGCCGTGGCGAGGCGCGCCGCCGCGAGGGCGAACCGCACGTCGTCCGCGCCTGCGAGCGCGAGGAGAGGAGCTCGAAGCTCGAAGAGGCGATCCCACAACGGCTCCTGGGCTCCGGTGCCCGCGAGCCGCAAGCTCGAGGCGAGGCCGGCCGGGGTGTTGCGGCGCCGCTGCTCCATGCCGGGGTCGCCCAGCGCGGCGAACATCGGCTGGGCCACCCAACGCACGAGGAACGCGTCCGCGTCCGCCTCCACCTCCGCGGCCAGGTCGAGGTCGCGCCGTCGCCGCGTGTCGCGTGCCGGAGCGTCCTCGATGCCCCCGGTCGCGCCGATGAGGACGAGGCGGCCGAGCCCGTCGGGGCGGCCGAGCGCGGCGTGCAGGGCGACGCGGGCGCCGAGCGAGTAGCCGAGGAGGTCGAAGGCCACCCCGCCTGCCCCGGCGACCTCCGCGAGGAGCGCGCCGCACTCGACGAGGTTCGCCCGTACGGCGGCGGATCCCCCGTGGCCGGGAAGGTCGACGCGGACGAGCTCCCGGCCTGCGCCCACGAGATCGGCGAAGCGTCCCCACGACCTCGCGGTCTGGGTGAACCCGTGCGCGAGCACGAGCCGCGGACCCGACCCGCTCGACTCCGCGTGCAGCACGTGCGGTGAGCGTAGTCCAGGCCACCTTCGCGGCGACCCTCGCCGACGAGTGGGTTCGAGCCGGCGTGCGCGACGCCGTGGTCTGCCCCGGTTCGCGCTCGACCCCGCTCGCGCTCGCGCTCGCCGGGAACGGGGCGATCCGCCTGCACGTCCGGCTGGACGAGCGAGGGGCGGGGTTCTTCGCCCTCGGGCTCGCCGGCGCGACCGGGCGTCCCGTCGTCGTCTCCGTGACGAGCGGCACCGCGGCGGCAGAGCTCCACCCGGCGGTCGTCGAAGCCCACTACGGGCGCGTCCCGCTGATCGTCTGCACCGCCGACCGCCCCCCGGAGCTCCACGGCGTCGGCGCGCCTCAGACCATCGACCAGCGGGGCATCTACCCTGGCGTGCTCCGTTGGGCAGCGGACCCGGGCGTCCCCGTCGAGGAGGCCGCGTGGTCGTGGCGGTCTCTCGCGGCGCGTGCGGTGGCCGAAGCGATCTCGGGCCCTCTGGGTCCGGGGCCCGTCCACCTGAACCTGGCGTTCCGCGAGCCGCTCGCCTGCGAGCCGGGGCCGCTGCCCGAGGGACGGCCCGCCGGTGAGGCCGCGCACCGCGTCGTGTCCCACGCCGGCGCCGCCGAGGGGTGGACCTGGCCGGCCGCCAACGGCGTCCTTCTCGCCGGGGCGGGCTGCGGGTCGCCCGCGGGCGTGCTCGCGCTGGCCGAGTGGCTCGGCTGGCCGGTGCTCGCCGACCCGCGTTCGGGGTGCCGGGTCCCCCACCCCCACGTCGTCGCGGCGGCCGACGCGATCGCACGCCACGCGCCGGCGGCGCTCCGGCCGGACGCGGTCGTCCGGCTGGGCTCGCCGTGGGCGTCGAAGGCGGTCCCCGCCTTCCTGTCCCAGGCGGCGACGATCGCGGTCGATCCGTGGTGGCGGTGGGACGACGCGGACCGCCGCGCCGCCGTCGTCCACCGCGCCGACCCCGAGGCGTGGCTCGCCGCCGCGCGGCGCGTCCCGCGACCTGCGCCGTCCCCCGGCTGGCTCGAAGGGTGGCAGGACGCCGAGCGCGTCGCGCAGGAGGCCGTCGACGCGGCCCTCGGCGGGGACTGCTTCAGCGAGCCGCTCGTCGCGCGCCGGCTCTTCGCCGAGGTGCCCGCGGGCACGACCGTCGTGGTCTCCTCGTCGATGCCGGTGCGCGACCTCGAGTGGTTCTGCCTGCCGCGACCTGCGCCGCCGAAGGTGCTCGCCAACCGCGGCGCGAACGGCATCGACGGCGTGTGCTCGACCGCCATGGGCGCGGCGGCCGCGGCGACGGGCCCGGTGCTCGCGCTGGTAGGAGACCTCGCGTTCTTCCACGACCTGTCGTCGCTCGTCGCGCCGTGCGGGGCGCAGCGCATGCCCTGCACCATCGTGGTGGTCGACAACGGCGGTGGCGGCATCTTCGAGTTCTTGGAGCAGGCGGACGCCGTCGACAGGGCCCGGTTCGAGCGGCTCTTCGCGACGCCCCAGGCGCCCGACGTGGTGCGCGCGGCAGCGGGGCTCGGGCATCGGACCGCGGACGTGGCCACGCTCTCAGAGCTGGAAGAGGCGGTGCAGGCGGCGTGCCGAGGCGAGGGCGTCACGGTGGTCCGGGCGCGGGTGGTGTCCCGGCAGGTGAACGTGGCCGTGCACGGCCGGGTGCACGCGGCCGTCGGCGACGCGCTGCGGGGCGTCGGGCTGCAGCCCGGAACGGCGTAGGGCGCCGCGCGACGAGGGCGCGCGGCGAAAGGGCAGAACGCGGGATATGGCAGGCTGGTCCGGTGCCGACCCTGTCCGAGGACCTCCGCTTCCGCAAGGTGGTGCACCAGGTGACCGACGAGCGTCTCTGGTCCCGCCTCGACGACGACCGGTTGACCCTGTACGTCGGCTTCGACCCTTCGAACGCCAGCCTCCACATCGGGAGCCTGCTCCAGCTCGCGACGCTCCGCCGCTTCCAGCTCGCCGGCCACCGGCCCATCGCGCTCTGCGGCGGGGGCACCGGCATGATCGGGGACCCGGGAGGCAAGACCGACGAGCGGCCGCTCCTCTCCGCCGAGCAGCTCGCAGCCCACCTCGAGGGCATCCGGCCGCAGCTCGCACGCTTCATCGACCTCGCCGACGGTCTCGTGCTCGACAACAGCGCGTGGCTCTCCGCGCTGGGTGTCATCGACTTCCTCCGCGACGTCGGCAAGCACTTCACCGTGAACCAGATGGTGGCCAAGGAAGCCGTCCGCTCGCGCTTCGAGCGCCCGGACCAGGGGATCTCGTACACCGAGTTCAGCTACATGCTCCTCCAGGCCTACGACTTCCTCCGCCTCCACGAGGACTACGGCTGCGAGCTGCAGGTCGGCGGGAGCGACCAGTGGGGCAACATCACGATGGGCGTCGAGCTCATCCGGAAGCTGTCCGGGAAGACGGCGCACGGGATGACGACGCCGCTCGTCTTGAAGCCCGACGGGACGAAGTTCGGCAAGACGGCCTCAGCAGCCGTGTGGCTCGACCCGGCGCTCACGAGCCCGTTCCACTTCTACCAGTACCTCATGAAGACCGAGGACGCCGTCGTCGGCACGTACCTCAGGTACTTCACGTTCTTGGAGCACGACGAGGTCGGGGCGCTCGACGAGGAGACCGCAGCGCGCCCACAGCGCCGCGCCGCGCAGCGCGCGCTCGCGCACGAAGTGACCGTCCTCGTGCACGGCGAAGCGGAGGCCCAGCAGGCGGAGCGCGCGTCGCGCGCGCTGTTCGGCGAGGAGATCGCGGCGCTCGACGAGCGGACGCTGCTCGACGTCGTCGGCGAGGCGCCGTCGAGCGGCGTCGCGCGCTCGGCGCTCCTGAGCGGCGAGCTGGGCCTCGTCGACGCGCTGACGTCGTCGGGGCTCGTCGCCTCGAGGGGAGAGGCGCGCCGCGCCATCGCGCAGGGCGGCGCGTACGTGAACAACCGGCGCGTGGACGACCCCGATCGGTTGCTCGGCCCGGGCGACCTGCTGCACGACCGCTACCTCGTGCTGCGGCGGGGGAGGCGCGAGTACCACCTGCTCGTCGTCGAGTGAACCAGATGGCGCCGGCGACCGAGGCGGCCCGCGCGCGGTGATCGGCAAGTGGTGGCTCGTGCTGGGGGCGTTCGTGGTCGCCGCCGTCGGGGTCGTGGCGTTCGTCTCCCTCGGTCACGGCGCGTCGGGCACCCCGGCGCAGCGCCTCGCGAGCTGGGTGGGCAGCACGAGCCTGGGCCAGGACATCGGCACGCTCGAGGGCGACGGCAACGACGTGCGCAAGGCGCTGGCCGCGGGCAAGGGCATCACCGCCGCGCACACGGTGTGCGCGGCGATGGCGACCAGCTCGCAGACATTCAACGACGAGCTGCCCTCACCCGACACGGTGGTCACCCAGCTGCTTGCGCGCGCCTACGGCCTCGAGTACGACGCCGCTCAGGCGTGCTACCGGTCGCCGGCTGCGAGCACCCCGCTGTTCGGCGCGTTCGGACGCGACCGGGCCCGGGCGGCGGTCCTCTTCGGCGACGTGCTGCGCCGGGTCCGGGTGCTCACGGGGACGACGCCGCCCACGACGACCACGACCGTGCTGCCGGTCACAACAGGGATCCTCTGATGCCGGGCCGTGCCGGAGGCGGCGTGCCCGACGTTGTCGACGACCGTCTCCGCCGGCGGGTGCTGTGGGCGATGCCGAGCGGCCTCTACGTGGTGGGGAGCGCGGCGGGCGGCAGGGTGAACCTGATGACCGCCAACCTCGCCTTCCAGGTCGCGGTCGAGCCGAAGCTCGTCGGGGTGGCGGTCGACGCCGCCTCCGTGACCCACGAGCTCGTCGCTGCGGGCGGGGGCTTCTCGTTGAGCCTGCTCGCACGGGAGGACCGTGCAGTGGTCCGGCGCTTCGTGAAGCCCGTCTCGGAAGACGAGATCGAACGGCGCGGCGGCGGCGCGGTCGTCTCGATGGCGGGCGAGGCCGTGGAGGTGCACGCGACTGGCGCGCCCGTGCTCACGCGCGCCGCTGCCTGGATCGACTGCTCGCTGCGGCACCGCCTCTTGCTCGGCAGCCACGAGCTGTTCGTGGGCGAGGTCGTCGCGGTCGGCGGCCCCGCGGGCGACCTGCCCCCGCTGCTTCGGATGGAGGACACCCGCATGAGCTACGGGGGCTGAGATCAGCGCGGGCGGAGGTCGACCCGCAGGGTCAGGATCCCGTCCTCGAGCGTCGCCTCTGCGTCGCCGATCATGGCGAAGTCCATGTAGTCGAGCTGCGCCTGCTCCCTGAACCGCTGGCGTTCCGGCCCCTCGACCGGAGGGAGCCCGCGGTCCTTGACCGCCTGGGCCCGTTCACGGAACCGCGCGACCATCGCGTCAGTGTCGAAATCCATCGTCGGGCCAGCATACGAGGGGTGGGGCCGGCGCACACGCCCCGGACGCGACGAGGAGGGGTGCGTTCGGGCGACTACACTTCAAGCGCGGCCGGGCGCCCGCCGATTGCGATGGGCAGGTGTCGGCCAGGTCGTCTACATGGCCCCAGGCTCGGTCGACCAAGCGTCTCGAGCGCGGACGGGCAGCAAGGGAGTGGTCGTGAAGAAGGGACGCCATCGGCGCTTCGAAGAAGCGCGTAGCCTCAAGCGTTCAGTCACCACCGCTGGGGAGCGGTGCCCGGAGTGCGGAGCCGAGCCCGAGGATGTGCACGCGTCGTGGTGCCTCGCCGAGGAGGACCAGTACGACCGCATCCTCGGGTCGCTCGCGCCCTCCCACGACGACTGGGAGCGCGACCCGCTCGAGGACTGACCGCCGCGCAGGGCCGGCGAGCACGCCCGGAGCGCTAGCCGGCGCCGGTACCCGGGACCGAGCCCTGCTCGCGAGCCTGGCGGCGGACCGCCGGATGGGGGAGCGGGACCCGCACGCGCTTGGCCCGGTCTTCGAGGTAGGTGCGAAGCGCCCGGTGCACCTTCCTGCCCGTCATCTCGGCGAGCTCGTCGGCCATCTCCACGTACACGGGCCGGGTGCCGACGAACGCCTGCTCGGACTCGGTGCACCACCACGCGAACTCCTGCCCCCCGGCCCCCCAGTGGCGCCTGTCCCACTGTCCGACCGTCGAGGTGACGTGGCCGTCGTCGGCGACCTGGTCCTCCCTGCGGAGCGGCAGCTGCCAGCACACCTCTGGCTTCAGGTCGAGCGGGCGACGCCCCCCGGCGAGCGCGGCCTGGTGGAGCGCGCACCCCGGACCGGTGGGGAAGCCCGGGCGGTTGAGGAAGATGCAGGCGCCGTCGACGAGCCGGGTGATGGTCTCGCCCCGCCTGGTCTTCCGGGTGATCCCCTTCTTCAGGGCACGGCTGCGGTGCTGCCACTGCCCGTCGCTCAGCTTCCCGGCCGCCCGCTCGACGCGGCGGACGTCGTCGTCGTCGACGAAGTGCGCCCCGTAGGAGCAGCATCCGTGGACCAGCTCCGGAGCGGTCTCGGTGAGGACCCCCTGGCAGCCCCGGCCGTAGATGCAGGTCCAGTTGCTGGTGAGGAACGTCACGTCGAACACCCAGGTCCGGTCCTCGTCGGGATCCTCGAAGCTCACCCATTCGTGGACGGGGACCTCGCGGGTGGCCATGGCGCCGGACCATACCCCGTACAATGGCGCGATGGCACGGATCGCGGAAGAGCTCGCACTCGTCACGCTGTCGCCCGAGGCGCGCCAGGTCGTGCGCGAGGCGCTCGCGCAAGAGCAGGATCCTGGCGGCCTCGCGCTGTGGCTCGAGGTGCGCGGCGTGCAGCATGCCCAGTTCGTCTACGACCTCTACTTCCAGGCCCGGGCGGATGCGGCGGACGACGACACCCTCGTCGTGGACGACGAGCTGACCATCGTGGTCCCGAAGTCGAGCGTCGACCGGCTGCGCGGCGCGCGGCTCGATTGGAACGCCGAGGGCGAGGGCGGCCTCGTCCTGGTGAACCCGAACTCGCCCGAGCCCGAGGTCGGCGTCCCCGAAGACGTGATGGCGGCGGGCCTCGACGGCCCTCTCGGCACCCGCGTGAGGGCGGTGCTGGAGGAGATGGTCAACCCCTCGATCGCCGCGCACGGCGGCCGGTCCGACCTCGTCGCGATCGACGAAGGCGGCGGCGTCGCGTACCTGGCGCTCTCGGGCGGCTGCCAGGGCTGCGCGATGTCCCGCATGACGTTGTCGCAGGGAATCGAGACCGCCCTGCGCGAGGAGGTCCCCGAGATCACCCGGGTGGTGGACGTGACGGACCACGCGGTCGGCGCCAACCCGTACTACTGAGCGCGCCATGACGGCCTGGGTTGTGGCCGTCTGCGGCGCCGGCGGAGCAGCAGCCGGGCCGCTGCTCGACCTCGTCGCGCGACAAGTCCGGCGCCCGGGCGCCGCACCCGTCGACCAGTTCGCCGTGGACGGCGCCGCAAGTCCCACGCTGGCCGTTGCCGGACCGCCGCCGGCAGGGGCGCCGACAGCCGGTGCACGGTCGCCGGGGGACGCGACGACGACGGTGGTGCCTGCAGGTGCGCCGGCCGTGCTCGAGGCGGGAGCCGTGGCCCTCGTCACCGCGGCCGCCTGCGCGCTCGCCGCGGTCCGGCTCGGAGCGGTCCCGCAGCTCGCTGCGTACTGCGTGCTCGCCGGCGCGCTCGTGGTCGTCTCGGTCACCGACCTGCGCACCGGCCTCGTCCCGCGCCGGATCGTCTACGTCGCCGTGGCGGCGGTGGGTGCGGCGCTCCTGGCCGCCTCGGCGACGGACCACGCGTGGCGCCCGATGGTCGACGCCCTCGGCGGCGGAGCGATCGCGTTCGTCCTCTTCGGGGTGGTGTGGTGGATCTCCCCCAAGGCGATGGGCTTCGGAGACGTGCGGCTCGCCGGGTTGTGCGGCGGCGCGCTCGGATGGCTCGGGTTCGCGGCCCTCTACCTCGGGTTCCTCGCGGCGTTCGTCGCCGGCGCCCTGTTCGGCGTCGCGGTCCTGAGCACCCGCGGCCGCCGTCGCTTCCCGTTCGCGCCCGCGCTCGCGCTCGGCACGATGTTCGGCGTCCTGTGGGGTCCCTGGCTCGGCGGCGTCTGGCTCCACCCCCGCTGAGGCCCGCGCCGGCGGTGCGCTGTCCGGGCCGCGTCCGGACGGCGCTGCGGAGCTCAGGCCGGAGGCTGCACGCTCGCCCGGAGCGGGAGCCTGCTCGACGACTGGCCGAGCGATACCACGTAGGAGCCGGGGACGGTCCGGAAACGTCCGTTCAAGAATGCCTGGAAGCAGCGGAGGGTGAGGCCGAGGACGACCCGCTTCGACTGGCCGGGAGCGAGTGTGACCCGGGCGAACGCCGCCAGTTGGTGCGGCGGCTCGCCTGCGCCTGCGGGGAAGCCGACGTAGGCCTGCACGACGGCCGTGCCGGTCCGCCTGCCGGTGTTCGCCACCTTGGCAGAGACCGCCCAGGCGGTTCCGCCGCGGGCAGGCGCCACGTGCATGGACGAGAGCGAGAAGGTCGTGTAGGACAGGCCGAATCCGAAGGGGAAGAGCGGCTTCTGCCGGTGCGCCTGATAGTAGCGGTAGCCGATGTCGAGCCCTTCGCTGTAGGTGACGGTTCCTGCGACCCCGGGGTAGGCGCTCGTCGCGTCGGTCGGCCCCTGCTCGGCTGATCTCGGGAACGTGACAGGCAGGTGACCGGAGGGGTCGATGCGCCCGAAGAGGGCGTTGGCGATCGCCGTGCCCGCCTCCTCTCCTCCGTACCAGCCCTCCAGCACGGCCTTCACGCGCGACAGCCACGGCATGAGGACGGGCCCGCCGGTCGAGAGCACGACGATCGTGCGCGGGTTGGCGGAGCTCACGGCCGAGATGAGCTCGTTCTGGGCGGACGGCAGGTCGAGCGTCGGGCGGTCCGATCCCTCGCTCGTCCAGTCGTCAACGACGACGACCGCGACCGAGGACCTCCGCGCGGCCGCCACCGCCGCCCGGATGCTCGGCGTCTCGTCGGCCCACGTCATGGACGGGCCCGGCAGCGTGGGCGTCGAGAACCACCTGAGCGACAGCCGGTACCGGCGGCCGGCCTGCAGGGTGACGCCGAAGGACCAGGGCGAGCGGGAGTGCAGGCCCCGGTCGGCGAACACCTGCCGGCCGTCGACGCTCATGAACACGTCTCCGCTTCCGACGATGGAGAAGACGTAGAGGCCCGACGCCGGCACGGCGATCTCGGCGTTCCAGCGGTGCCAGAGCTCGCCGGAGCTGGGCGCGACCGCGGTCAGCGCTCTGGAGGGGACACCCTTGGGGTCGAAGTCCACGCGCTCGTGCTCGCCGAGCTCGTCGAAGGGCGGCGGCCCGGGCGGGAGCGGGTTTCCCTTCACGAAGACGCTCGCCGGTAGCGGCACGGTGGGAACGGGGACCGTGTCCGCCGACCGGACGACGGTGCCGCCGGGCGCGGCCGACCGGATCGCCGAGAGCGGGGAGATCGGGGACGGGTGCCGCTCCGGCCGCACGTAGGAGCTTCCGTACCCGGCGGTCATGGCGCCGGCGCCGGCGCCCGGTCCGACGACGGCGATCGAAGCCGGCCGGCGGGCCGAGCTGCCCGTGCCGAGCGGGAGGATGCCGGCGCTGTTGTCGAGGAGCACGATGGCGCGATCGGCCGTACGAAGTGCGACGGCCGCGTGGGCGGGCGTGTCCGCGACCGCACCTGGCTCGAGGGCGCGGGGGTGGTCGATGAGACCGAAGGAGAACATCGGCGCGAGGACCTTCTCCACGGAGGCGTCGACGACCGAGACGGGCAGGACGCCCCCGAGCACGGCCTTTCGGAGGTCCGCGTACGAGCCCGGTTTGACGAGGGCGAGGCCGGCTTCGAACGCGGCGACCGGGTTCCTCACCGCGCCGAGGTCGGAGCGGACGAAGCCCCGGAACCCCCAGCTCTCGAGCTCGTCGTAGAGCGCGCGGCTCTGGCAGGCGTTCACGCCGTTCACGGACCCGTACTCGCACATGATCGATGCCGGGTGCGCCTGAGCGACGGCCATCTCGAACGGCTCGAGGTAGACCTCCTCGAGTGCCCGGTTCCCCACCCGCAGGTCGAGGAAGGCACGAGCCGTCTCCTGGGTGTAGACGGGGAAGTGCTTGAGCTGCGCCATGACGCCCTTGGACTGGATGCCCTCGGTGACCGACACCGCCATGTCGCCCGTCAGCGTCGGGTCCTCGCCGAACGACTCGAAGAGCCTCCCGCTCGTCGGCACGCGGGCGAGGTTGAGCTCGGGACCCTGGAGGACATCGATGCCCTTCGTGCGGGCCTCTGATCCCATCACGGCGCCGTAGCTCCTCGCCAGGCTCGTGTCGAAGGTCGCCGCCAGGGCGAGCGGTGCCGGCAGCTGGGTGACGTGCGACGCGCCGTAGGCGAGGCCCGCCGGTCCGTCTTGGAGGGTGAGCGGGGGTATGCAAAGACGGCCGATGCCCAGGTTGCTGTTCTCGACGAGACCTCGGCGGGTGTACAGGACGACGAAGTGCAGCTTCTCTTCGAGGGTCATCTTCGAGACGACCTCACGGGCGAGCGACGCCGGCGAGCTCCGTTCCAGCGCAGAGGGGCTCGCCCAGGGACAGCTCGCGCCGCCGGGCTCCGCGCTCGACGCTTTCGTGGTGCCGCAGGCGCTGCCCGTTGCCCAGCTCGCGGCGGCGATCGCCGCGGAGAGGGCGAGGAGCGCCCCCCTCCGGTGGCCCGGCCAGGGTCCATGCCGGCCAGGCAGCACGCGTCTCAGGGTACGTGCCGCCGGCGCCCCCCGGCAATTGGTCCGGTCCGGTCGCCGACTGGTCCCGCGGCGCTCGGTAGCGTGGGGGGATGCTGCGGTACCTGACGGCCGGCGAGTCGCACGGAAAGGCGCTCGTCGTGGTGGTCGAGGGCCTGCCCGCCGGGCTTCGGGTGACGGCCGACGACGTGGGCGCGGAGCTGCGCCGGCGCCGTCTCGGCTTCGGCCGAGGGCCGAGGATGCGCTTCGAGGCGGACGAGCTCACCATCTTGGGCGGCGTGCGCCACGGGCGGACCCTGGGGTCGCCGGTCGCGATCGAGATCGGGAACTCCGAGTGGGAGCGGAAGTGGACCGAGGAGATGTCGCCCGCTCCCGGCACGCCCTCGAAGGTGCTGACCCAGCCCCGGCCCGGTCACGCGGACCTCGCGGGCATGCAGAAGTACGGCTTCGACGACGCGCGAGACGTGCTCGAGCGCGCGTCCGCCCGCGAGACGGTGGCGCGGGTGGCGGCCGGCGCGCTGGCCAAGCTGCTGCTCGCCCGGCTCGGGATGCACGTGCTGAGCCACGTCGTCCAGATCGGCGCCGAACGCGCCAGCGACGAGATGCGGCCTCGGCCCGGGGACCTGGAGCGGATCGACGCCTCACCCGTGCGGACGGCCGACCCCGACGCCGAGGAGCGGATGGTGGCCGCGGTCCGGGCCGCGGCGAAGGAGGGCGATTCCTTGGGCGGGGTGGCCGAGGTGCTCGCCTACGGCGTCCCCGTCGGGCTCGGGAGCCACGTCCACTGGGACCGGCGGCTCGACGGGCTCCTCGCGCAGGCCCTGGTGAGCATCCCTGCGGTGAAGGCCGTGGAGATCGGCGACGGGTGGGAGGTGGCCGCGCGCCGCGGGTCCGCCGCGCACGACGCCATCCGCGTCGACGCCGCCGCTGCCGATTCGGGCGGCTACGTCCGCGACACGGCGCGCGCGGGCGGGATCGAGGGCGGCATCTCGATCGGCGGGCTCCTGGTCGCCCGTGTGGCGATGAAGCCCCTGGCGACGCTGGGCCGGCCCGTCATCGAGACGGTGGACGTGGCCACGAACAGCCCGGCCATGAGCTTCAAGGAGCGCACGGACGTCACCTCGGTGCCCGCGATGGGCGTCGTCGCCGAGACGATGGTGGCGCTCGTGCTCGCGGACGAGGCGCTGAGGAAGTTCGGCGGGGACTCGGTCGCAGAGGTGGTCCGGAACCGGGACGGCTACCTCGGCGCGCTCGGCGAGACGCTGTCGCCGCCCGTGCGCGCATGACGACGCCGCGGCGCGTGCTCCTCGTCGGGATGATGGGCGCCGGCAAGACGACGGTGGGCGAGCTGTTCGCGCGCCGCCTCGGCTGGCGCTACGTCGACTCGGACGACGAGGTCGAAGCGCTGACCGGGCGCAGTGTGAAGGAGCTCTTCTGCGCCGGCGGCGAGCAGGCGTTCCGCCCTCTGGAGAGCCAGGCGCTCGCCGCCGCGCTGGAGGACGACGAGCCCGCGGTCGTCTCGGTCGCCGGCGGCGCGGTGCTCGACCCGGCGAACCGGGCGCTCCTGCGCCGGGCCGGCACCGTGGTGTGGCTCCGGGCGAGGCCCGAGACGCTGCTCCGGCGGGTGCGCGCGGACATGGCCGCGCCGGCCCGCGACGGCTCGTGGGCGGACGACCACCGCCCCCTCCTCGTCAGCGACCCCGAGGGCGCGCTCGTCCGGCTCGACCGGGAGCGGCGCCGTCTCTACCAGGAGATCGCAGACGTGGTCGTCGACGTGGACGACCTCGACCCTGCCGGCGTGGCCGACGAGGTGCAGCGGCGGGTACCCGAGGCGCGGGCGGGCGCATGAGCGCGTCGAACGTGACGACGGTGCCCGTCGCGCTGGGCACGCTCGGCTACGACGCCCTCGTCGGAAAGGGTGCGTCCGGCGAGCTGGCCGGCCTGCTCGCCCGGCGGGTCCCCGCCGCCCGGCAGGCAGCCGTCGTCACCGACGGGGCGGTCGCCGCCGCGCCGTGGTTCGCGGGGATCGACCCCGGCATCCCGTTCACCGTCCACACGGTGGAGGCGGGGGAGCGTGCGAAGACGCTGGCCAACGTGGAGGCGCTCTGCCGTGCGCTCTCGCGCGCGGGCCTTTCGAGGAGTGACGCGGTGGTGGCCGTCGGCGGCGGCGTCGTGAGCGACCTCGCGGGGTTCGTGGCGGCCTGCTACCACCGTGGCACGCCGTACTGCACCGTCGCGACGTCGCTGCTCTGCCAGGTCGACGCGGCGATCGGCGGGAAGACCGGGGTCGACCTGCCCGAGGGAAAGAACCTCGTGGGAGCCTTCTGGCAGCCGTCCGGGGTCATCTGCGACACCGCGCTGCTCGAGACCATGCCGGCGCGCGAGTGGGCGTCGGGACGCGGCGAGATGGCGAAGTACGCGTTCTTGGGTGAGCCCGACCTCCCGCTGCTCGGGCTCGAGGACCAGGTCGCCCGCTGCGTCGCCCGCAAGGCGGCGGTGGTCTCTGCAGACGAGCGCGACACGGGGGAGCGGGTCCTCTTGAACTACGGCCACACCCTCGCCCACGCGCTCGAGGCCGCCTGCCTGGAGGCGGGCGACGACCTCCGCCACGGGGAGGCGGTGGCCGTCGGGCTCGTCTACGCTGCGCTGCTCGCCCGGCGTCTCGGTCGCATCGAAGACGATCGGGTGGCGTTCCACCGCGAGGTGCTGGCACGCTTCGGCCTGTCCGGCCGGTTCCCCTCCGGACTCGCGGGCGTCGACAAGGAGAAGCTCCTCTCGTACATGGCACGGGACAAGAAGGCTGCGCACGACCTGGCGTTCGTCCTCGACGGCCCCCGCGGCGTCGAGCTCGTGCGCGAGGTCGCGCCGCGGGACGCGCTCGCCGCCCTGGAGGAGCTCGCATGCACGTGACGCTGCTCTCGGGCCCGAACCTGGACCTGCTCGGACGCCGCGAGCCGGGGGTGTACGGCACCGACGCGCTCGCGTCGCACGTGGGCCGCGCCGCGGCCGTTGCGGCGTCCCACGGATGGACGCTCGACCACTTCCAGTCCAACGACGAGGGCGCGCTCGTCGACGCCGTGCACGCGGCACGAGGGCGGGCCGACGCGGTGGTGGTGAACGCCGGTGCGCTCACGCACACGAGCTGGTCGCTCTACGACGCGCTCCGTGCGTACGACGGGGTGGTCGTCGAGCTGCACCTGTCGAACCCCGCCGCCCGGGAGCCGTTCCGGCACACCTCGGTGGTCGCTCCCGCCGCAGACGGGCTGGTCGCCGGCATGGGCGGGCTCGGCTACGAGCTCGCCGTCGAAGCCGCGGTGCGGATCTGCGGGGCGCGCGCGCACCTGCGAGGCGGGGCCCCCGCGGCGCCCGAGCCCGCACGCGGAGAGGCCCCCGCGGTGCCCGAGCCCGCACGCGGAGACCGACACGAAGACGAGGAGCCACGACCATGATCCCCCTCGACGTCGCGGGCAGGCTCGACCGGCTTCGGGAGCGCTTTCACGACGCGGGCGTGGACGCGCTCGTCGTCACGAACCTCTCGAACGTCCGCTACCTGACGGGCTTCACCGGCTCCGCCGGCCTGCTCGCGGTCAGCGCGGCCGGCGCGCTGCTCACCACCGACGGCCGGTACCGCACGCAGTCGGCCGAGCAGGTGGCGGCGGCTGGCGCCCCCGTCGAGATCGCCGTCGGCGCGCTGGGTGCCCAGCGGGAGGCGGTGCGGGCGTTCGTCTCCGCTGCGGCGCGCGTCGGCCTCGAGGCGGACCACGTGAGCTGGAACGACAGCCGGCAGTGGAGGGAGCTCGTCGGCGAGGTCCTCCCGACGAGCGGCCAGGTCGAGGCGCTTCGCGAGATCAAGGACGCCGGGGAGGTCGACCGCGTGGCGCGCGCCGCCGCGATCGCCGACGCCGCGCTCGGCGACGTGCTCGCCATGCTGTCGAGCGGGGTGACGGAGTCGCAGCTCGCGCTGGAGCTCGACGCCGCCATGTGCCGGGGGGGCGCCGAGAGCGTCGCCTTCGAGACCATCGTCGCGGCCGGGCCGAACTCCGCGAAGCCGCACCACCGCCCGACGGACCGCAGGATCGGGCGGGGGGAGGCCGTCGTGATCGACTTCGGCGCGACCTTCGACGGCTACCGGTCGGACATGACCCGGACGTTCTACGTGGGCGGCGAGCCCGAGGGCGAGCTGGCCAAGGTGTTCGACGTCGTGGCCGACGCCCAGGCGCTCGGCGTGGCGGCGGTGGCTCCGGGCGTGGCCTGCAGCAAGGTCGACGCGATCTGTCGCGACGTGATCGCGGCGGCCGGCTGGGCGGAGCGGTTCGAGCACGGCACCGGCCACGGTGTGGGGCTCGACATCCACGAGGCGCCGACGGTGAACGCGCTCGGCACTGCTACCCTGGCCGCAGGCATGATCGTCACGGTGGAGCCGGGGGTGTACCTCCCGGGGACCGGCGGCGTCCGGATCGAGGACACCCTGGTGGTGGTCGAGACGGGAAGCCGAGCCCTCACGAACTTCACCAAGACGGCCGCGGCGTGAGGACGCGGGCAGGCGACCGCCCGAACGCGACCGGAGCAGGACAGAGCAGCCAAGACCACAGGAGCGCCGAGAGGACCCGATGCCCGTCTCCACGAACGACCTGAAGAACGGCATGACGCTCGATCTCCCCGAAGGTCTCTTCACCGTCGTCGAGTTCCAGCACGTGAAGCCCGGCAAGGGCGGAGCGTTCGTCCGCACCAAGCTGAAGAACGTGCGGACGGGCGCGGTGCTCGACAAGACCTATCGCGCCGACGAGAAGCTCGAGCAGGCCATCATCGACAAGCACGAGATGCAGTTCCTCTACCGCGACGGCGACGAGTACGTCTTCATGGACTCGACGAGCTACGAGCAGATCCAGGTCTCCCGCCCGACGCTCGGCGACGCCGCCAGCTTCCTCCGGGAGGGGAACGCCGTCTACCTCCAGATGCACGGGAGCGACATCATCGGGATCGACCTTCCCGCCGCAGTGGAGCTGACCGTGACCGACACGGAGCCGGGTCTCCAGGGGGACCGGGTCTCGGGCGCCCGGAAGCCCGCGACCGTCGAGACGGGCCTCGTCGTGCAGGTGCCGCTGTTCGTCAACTCGGGGGAGTCGATCCGGGTCGACACCCGGACCGGCGAGTACCTGGCACGGGCCTGAGCAGGCCCGGCGGGCGCGCAGGAAGCTCGCCGGCGAGCCCGAGCGACCGTGCCCACCACGAGCCCCGAGCGACCATGCCGACCGACGAGCCCACGAGGCACCAGTCGCGCGAGCGCGCGCTCGGGCTGCTCTACGAGGCGGAGCTGAAGAGGGAGGCGCCGGCCGCGGTCGTGGACGCGCTGGCGGTCCCGCCCGACCGCTTCACCGCCGACCTCGTCGCCGCGGTGGAGCGCCACCGGGTCCGCGCCGACGCGCTCATCTCGGCCGCCTCGATCGGATGGCCGCTCGAACGGATGGCCGTGGTCGATCGTCTGGTCCTGCGGATGGCCGTCGCCGAGCTGCTCGAGAAGGACGGGCCCCCGACCGCCGTCGTGCTCGACGAGGCGGTCGAGCTCGCCAAGTGCTACTCCACCGAGGAGTCCGGCGCGTTCGTGAACGGCATCTTGCGGACGGTCGCAGCGCAGGTGCGCTGACGGGGGCACCCGCGGGGTTGGAGCAGCTCGCCTCTGGCATCACCAGGTATCAGCGAACACATGTACCACATTGGCGCGGTGCGCTTGCGAGAGTGGGCGGAGAGCCAGGGTGTGCACTACCAGACGGCGTGGAGGTGGTTCCGCGACGGCACCTTGCCGGTGCCCGCCATCCAGACCCCGACCGGCGTCATCCTCATCGAAGCCGGTCCCCGGCCCTGCCGCGAGTCCCAGGCGCTCGGTCTCTACGCACGGGTGTCGTCTCACGACCAGCGAGCAGACCTCGATCGCCAAATCGCTCGGTTGAGCGAGTGGGCAGCCATGGCCGGGCACCCAGTCGTCCGAGTGGAAGCAGAAGTGGGCTCTGGCATGAACGGCGCCCGCTCGAAAGTCCGCAGGCTCCTCGCCGACCCCAAGGTGACGACCGTCGTCGTCGAGCACCGAGACCGGCTGGGGAGGTTGAACACCGAGCTCGTCGAGGCCGCGTTGTCGGCACACGGCCGCCGCCTGGTCGTGCTCGACGAGGGCGAAGTCGACGACGACTTGGCACGTGACATGGTCGGGGTGCTGACCAGCTTCTGCGCACGCCTCTACGGGCGACGCTCTGCCAGGAACCGCGCAGAGAAGGCCTTGCGCTGTGCACAACGCGACATCGGACCGAGGGACCTGTCGTGAAGAAGACCCGCTACCCGGTCCACGGGGCAGAGCAGGCGCCCACCACGACCACCCTGCGCATCCGGGCCCGCGTCCACGCCAGCGACGACGACCGGGCGGTGCTCACGGCCCTGGGGGAGCACCTCTCCGTCCTCCTTGGCAAGGACCTCGCCGCACGCTGTCGAGCCGGCAGCGCCCACGACAAGGAGGACTGGCGCCAGAGGAAGCAGGCCCTCACGAAGGACTGTTCGTCCCGGTGGGCGGGGTGGGTGACCAAGTCGTCGAACGACGCCTACGCCACCGCCCGGCGCAACCAGCGCCGTGCGCTCGACGACAAGGCACAGGCGGCGGCCGCCATCGCAAAGAGGCTCGTGCTCCCCATCTCGAGCGTCACCGAGCGCAAGGAGGCCGTGCGAGCCGAGCGCCAGCTGGCCAGGGCCGAGGGCCGCAGTCCCAGGCACCTCGACTTCGGCTACCGCTCGGGGCACGAGCACGCGATGAAGCGCCGGCGGCTCGGGGTGCTCCGGGCCGAGTGTGCCCGCCTGGCCCAGGACCTCGCCGCCGGCACGGTGCATGTCACCCGTGGGGGCAAGAAGCTCCTGCGCAGCCGGCTGCACCTCGACGAGGCCGGGCTGGGTGAGGAGGAGTGGCGCAGCAGCTGGCGAGCAGCCCGCCTCTCCTTCGGCGCCAACGGCGAGGCGCAGAAGACCTTCGGCAACGAGACCATCCGGCTGTCTCCCGACAGCACCTTGGAAGCCGACCTCCCGGCCCAGTTGGCCCACCTCGCGAACGTGACCGCCCGCGGCACCACCCGGTATCGCCTCTCGGCTCCCGTCGCCTTCTCCTACCGCAGGGCCGAGTGGCTCGCGCAGGTCGAAGCCAACCGGGCTGTCGCCTACGACGTGGTGCTCTCCGAGTCCGGCCGGGTCTACCTCGACGCGAGCTTCACGCCGGCTGAGACGCCCGAAGTGCCGAGCCTCGAGGAGCTGAAGGCGGACCCGAACCTCCGGGTCTTCTCCGTCGACCTCAACCACGGCTTCCTCGCCCCGGCGGTCGTGGACGCCGCCGGCAACATGATCGGGAGGCTCCCCCACATCCCCCTTCTGACCGAGGACCTCCCCGCCACGACCAGGGACGGCCATCTCCGCCACGCCGTCACCGAGCTGCTCGACATGGCAGGAGCCCACCGCTGCAAGCTCGTCGCAGTCGAGAACCTCGGCTTCTCCGACATGCGCACCACCGGCAGGGAGCGCTACGGGTCCAGCAAGCGGTTCCGAAGGACGGTCTCGGGCATCCCGACCGCCCAGTTCCGAGACCGCTTGGTGGTCATGGCCTCTCGCCGGGGCATCGCCGTCGTCGGGGTCCCCGCCGCCTACAGCTCCATCTGGGGTGCCGAGCACTGGCAGGCACCCCTCTCCAACACGCAGCACAAGGTCTCGAGGCACACCGCAGCAGCGGTCGTGCTCGGGAGGCGAGCCCTCGGGCACTCGGCCCGACGGCGCCATCTGCAAGCAGCAGTCCCAGGTGTGACCGCACCCGGCCAGAGGACCGAAGCCGCAGCCACGGGGGAGCCCGTGCGCAGTGCTGCCGGTGCGGCGAGCTACCACGCAGACGGCAACCGGGCACCGAACGCTCGCCACCACGTCCCCCGACCACCACGGAGGCACCCGGGCGCCCATCAGACCCGGCGTGGCGAGGTGGCAGGGAGCGGGACCAGTCCAGCCAAGACCGTTCGGGCCGGGCCGTCAGGGCCGGATTGATGGGCGCTGACGTTCTGAGGAACGGTAAGGTTCCCCTTCGACCGTGAAGCGGGTCCCGTGAGGCCCGTACGGACAGGAGGACCGTTGGCCGAGCGCGAGCGCAGTCACACCCGCGGCCGCGTCTTCGTGCCACGGACCCAGGTCCTCTCCGCAGCGGACCTCCACCGCGCGCTCGTCCGGATGGCGCACGAGATCGCCGAGCGCAACGGCGGCCTCGACGGCGTCGTGCTCGTCGGCTTGCAGACCGGCGGCGTGCCGCTGGCGCGTGGCATCGCCGAGACGCTGCGCCAAGCCGAGGACGCAGACGTCTTGGTGGGGACCCTCGACGTCGCCTTCTACCGCGACGACATCGGGCTGCGGCCCGTGCTGCCCGAGGCGGTGACCGAGATCCCCTGCGAGCTCACAGGCAAGGCCGTGGTGCTGGTCGACGACGTGCTGTTCACCGGGCGCACCGTGCGGGCCGCGCTCCACGCGCTGAGCGACTTCGGGCGGGCGCGCACGGTGCAGCTGGCGGTGATGGTCGACCGCGGCCACCGAGAGCTTCCGATCAGGCCGGACTACGTCGGGAAGAACCTCCCGACCCGGCGGGACGAGATGGTGGACGTCTCCGAGGACGGCGTCACGATCGGAACCCTGCAGTGACACACCTGCTCTCGGTGTCGGACCTCGGGCGCGACGGGATCGAGGAGGTCCTGCGCGTCGCGGAGGCCTTCGCCGAGGTCGGGACGCGCCCGATCCGGAAGGTCCCGACGCTGCGCGGCAAGGCGATCGCGACGCTGTTCTTCGAGGACTCGACCCGTACCCGCCTCTCCTTCGAGACGGCGGCCAAGCGCTTGTCCGCCGACGTGCTCTCGTTCTCGGTCGGCGCCTCCTCGGTGAAGAAGGGCGAGTCGGTCCGCGACACCGTCGAGACCATCGAGGCGATGGGGATGGACGCGCTCGTCGTCCGGCACCCGTCGGCGGGCGTGCCGGTGCAGGTGAGCAGGTGGGTGCGGCGCTGCAAGGTGGTGAACGGGGGCGACGGGTGGCACGAGCACCCGACCCAGGCGTTGCTGGACTGCTTCACGGTGCGCCAGGTACGCGGCGACATCGAGGGGCTGAGGGTCCTCGTGGTCGGAGACGTCCTCCACAGCCGGGTGGCCCGGTCCCAGGTCCTCGCCTACGACGCGCTCGGCGCGTCGGTGACCCTCGTCGCGCCGGGGAGCCTGCTGCCCGCTTCCCTCGAGGGATGGCCGGTCGAGGTGACCGACGACCTCGACGCGGCGCTGCCGAAGGCCGACGTCGTGTCCCTGCTCAGGCTCCAGGCCGAACGCGGCGCCGGCGCGTTCGTCCCGACGCTGCGCGAGTACACGGCCCGCTTCGGCCTGACCGCCCGGCGGGCTCAGCTCCTGGACCCCGACGCGGTCGTCACCCACCCCGGTCCCATGGTTCGCGGCGTCGAGATCGCGAGCGACGTCGCCGACCTGCCCCAGGCGGTGGTCACGCGCCAGGTGACCAACGGGGTCGCGGTCCGGATGGCCGTCCTCTTCTTGGTGCTCGGCGGTGCGATGTGAGCCGGCCGCTCGTGCTTCGAGGCGGCGAGGTCCTGGACGCGGCCGGCCGCCGCCGGGCCGACGTGGTGGTCGCCGACGGCGTCGTCCGTGCCGTGGGGCCCGACGTCGCGCGCGAGGCGCCCGGCCGCGCGCTGGTGCTCGACGCAGGCGGGTGCGTGGTGGCGCCGGGCCTCGTGGACCTCCACGCCCACCTGCGCGAACCCGGGAGGGAGGAGGCCGAGACCGTGGAGACGGGCGCCCGGTCGGCGGCGCTCGGCGGGTACACGGCGGTGGTCGCCATGCCGAACACCGAGCCGCCGGTCGACTGCGCCGCGGTCGCGACCGAGGTGCTCGCGCTCGGGGCACGCGCGCCCGTCGAGGTGGCGGTCGCAGGGGCGATCACGGTCGGCAGGGGAGGGGAGCGGCTGGCACCGATGGGCGAGCTCGCCGCGCTCGGTGTCCGGATCTTCACCGACGACGGCGCGGGCGTCCAGGACGGCGCGCTGATGCGCCGGGCGCTCGACTACGCGCGCGGGCTCGGCGTGACCCTCGCCCAGCACTGCGAGGACGCCGCCCTGGCGGCGGGTGGCGCCATGCACGAGGGGGCGTGGTCGAGCCGGCTCGGGCTGCCGGGGGCTCCGGCGGCGGCCGAGGAGACGATGGTCGCCCGCGACATCGCGCTCGCGCGTCTCACGGGTGCCCGGCTGCACTTCCTCCACCTGTCGACCGAGGGCTCCGTCGAGCTGGTCCGGCGGGCCAAGGCCGAGGGGCTGTGCGTCACCGCAGAGGTGACCCCGCACCACCTCGTGCTCACGGACGCCGCGTGCGCCGGGTACGACCCCGTGTTCAAGGTGAGCCCGCCGCTGCGCAGGCAAGAGGACGTGGAGCGACTTCGTGCCGGGCTGGCCGACGGGGTGCTCGACGCGATCGCGACCGACCACGCCCCGCACGCGCCCGAGGCGAAGGACCTCCCCTTCGACGAGGCGCCTCCCGGCATGCTCGGGCTGGAGACGGCGCTGTCGGTCGCGCTCTCGTTCCTCGGCCTCGAGCTCGCGCTCGCCTGCATGAGCTGGCGGCCCGCGCAGATCGCCGGCCTGGCCCCGCGCCAGGGCGGCCCGGTGGTGGAGGGCGCCTGCGCCAACCTCTGCGTGATCGATCCCGCGGCCACCTGGACGGTCGACCCGGCGCGCCTTGCGAGCCGGAGCCGGAACACCCCCTTTCCCGGGTGGACGTTCACGGGCAGGAACCGCCACACGATCGCGGCCGGCGAGGCGGTCGTCGTCGACGCGGAGGCGCAGCGGTGAGCGGGGCCCCGCGTGCCGCTGCGCTGCTCGTGCTCGCGGACGGCGAGGTGTTCGAGGGTGAGGCCGCCGGAGCGCCGGCACCGGTCGCGACGGGCGAGCTCGTCTTCAACACTGCGCTCTGCGGTTATCAAGAGGTGCTCACCGACCCGTCGTACGCCGGCCAGGTGGTTGCCTTCACGTACCCGCACATCGGGAACTACGGCACGAACGGCGAGGACGACGAGTCGGGCCGGGTCCACTGCCGCGGCGTCGTCGTCCGCGACCTCACGCCGGAGCCTTCGAGCTGGCGCGCGAGGGAGGGCCTCGACGGCTGGCTGACGCGCCGGGGCGTCCCCGCGGTGAGCGGCGTCGACACGCGCCGCCTGACGCGCCACTTGCGCGACAAGGGCGCCATGCCCTGCGCGTTCGGCACCGCCGGCGAAGCGGCGCTGCGCGAAGCGGCCGCGCAGGCGCTTCCGACCGACGGCCGCGACCTCGTGTCGGACGTCACGACGCTGGCCCCGTACGTACGAGGGAGCGGCCCTCGCCGGGTCGTCGCGTACGACTTCGGCGTGAAGCAGACGATGCTCCGGCAGCTCGAAGAGGTCGGGACGGTGACCGTGGTCCCCGCGTCGACGCCGGCCTCCGACGTCCTCGCCATGGAGCCTGACGGCGTGCTCCTGTCGAACGGCCCCGGCGACCCGGGCGCGCTCGCCGGTCCGACGTCGGCGATCGCCGACCTGGTCGGCAAGGTGCCCATCTTCGGGATCTGCCTCGGCCACCAGCTCCTCTGCGCAGCGCTCGGCGGCTCGACGTACAAGCTGTTGTTCGGCCACCACGGGACGAACCATCCCGTCCAGCGGCTTCTCGACGGGGCCGTCGAGATCACGAGCCAGAACCACAACTACGCGGTGACCGGCGTCCCCGGCGCCGAGGTGACGCACGTGAACCTGAACGACGGGGTCGTCGAGGGCGTGCGCATTCCGAGGGCGAACGCGTTCTCGGTCCAGTACCACCCAGAGGCAGGTCCCGGGCCGCACGACGCCAGGTACCTGTTCCGCGCGTTCGCCGAGATGCTCGGCTAGCCCGGTTCGAGACGGACGGAAGGGAGCGGGAAGTGCCCCGGCGCGACGACATCTCCTCGGTGCTCGTCATCGGCTCAGGGCCGATCGTCATCGGCCAGGCCTGCGAGTTCGACTATTCGGGGAGCCAGGCCTGCCGGGTGCTCAGCGCCGAGGGCTACCGCGTGGTGCTGGCCAACTCGAACCCGGCCACCATCATGACGGACCCCGAGCTCGCCGACCGGACCTACGTGGAGCCGCTCGACCCCGAGGTGCTGGAGGCGATCATCGCCAAGGAGCGCCCCGACGCGTTGCTGCCGACCCTCGGCGGCCAGACCGCGCTGAACCTCACGATGGCGCTGCTCGAGCGCGGCGCCCTCGACGACGTCGAGGTGATCGGCGCGCGTCCGGAGGCGATCCGCACCGCCGAGGACCGGGAGCTGTTCCGCCGGGCGATGACCGAGATCGGGCTCGAGGTCCCCGCCAGCGGCTTCGCCCACTCGCTGGAGGAGGCGCTCTCGATCGCAGCGGAGGTGGGCTACCCCGTGATGGTCCGCCCGAGCTTCATCCTCGGCGGGAGGGGCACGGGGATCGCGCCGGGCCATGAGGAGCTGGTCGGGCTCGCGGCCGACGGCCTCGACGCGAGCCCCATCGGCGAGATCCTCGTCGAGCGGTCCGTGGCGGGGTGGAAGGAGTACGAGCTCGAGGTCATGCGCGACCGGGCGGACAACTGCGTCGTCGTCTGCTCGATCGAGAACCTGGACCCGATGGGGGTCCACACCGGGGACTCGATCACCGTCGCACCCGCCCAGACGCTGACCGACGTCGAGTACCAGGCGATGCGGGACGACGCGTTCGCGTGCATCCGGCGGGTGGGGGTGGAGACGGGTGGCTCGAACGTGCAGTTCGCCGTCGACCCCGCGACGGGCCGGCGCCTCATCATCGAGATGAACCCGAGGGTGTCCAGGTCCTCCGCGCTGGCGTCGAAGGCGACGGGGTTCCCCGTCGCCAAGATCGCCGCGCGGCTGGCGGTGGGCTACACGCTCGACGAGGTCCGCAACGACATCACGAGGGCGACCCCGGCGAGCTTCGAGCCCACGATCGACTACGTGGTGGTGAAGATCCCCCGATGGGCGTTCGAGAAGCTCCCCG
>JAJZMD010000280.1 GCA_021803085.1 Actinomycetes bacterium | reverse complement strand
TCGGCCACGGCCCGTGAGGCTACCGGCACCCGAGGTCCGACATGGCAAGGACCGTTCCTGGACACGGGGCGTGAGCCAATGGCACGGTCTGGCGGCGCGCCAGCGTACCCCGCATCGGGCTGTGGGGCCTTATGCTCAAAGCGTGCGCCGGCGGCCCGCCGGCGAGCCGGCCCACAGGAGGGCAGAAGCGTGCCAGGCGTGTGGCAGCGGACCAAGAACATCTTCCAAGCAAAGGCCAACAAGGTGCTCGACAGGGCGGAGGATCCTCGCGAGACCCTCGACCTCTCCTACGAGAAGCAGCTGGACAGCCTTCAGAAGGTGCGGCGGAGCGTCGCGGACGTCGCGACCGCCCGCAAGCGGATCGAGCTGCAGGCCGCCCAGCTGCAGAAACAGGCCGACAAGCTCCAGGACCAGGCGAAACAAGCGATCACCATCGGCAACGAGGACCTGGCCAGGGAGGCGCTCTCGCGCCGCGCGGCAATCGGCGAGCAACTCTCCGACCTGAAGTCCCAGCACGAGCAGGTCGCCCAGCAACAGGAGAGCCTGATCGCCACCCAGCAGCGGCTGCAGACCCAGATCGAGCAGTTCCGGACCAAGAAGGAGACGCTGAAGGCCAGCTACACCGCCGCCGAGGCACAGACCAAGATCGGCGAGGCGGTGAGCGGAATCTCGACGTCGATGGGCGACGCGGGCGCCGCGATGCAGCGGGCTCAGGACAAGATCGCCTCGATGCAGGCCCGGGCGGGCGCGATGGACGAGCTCCTCGCCTCCGGGGCGCTCACCGACCTCACGTCCCCGGTCACAGACATCCAGGCCGAGCTGGACAAGGTACAGGCGGGGTCCCAGGTCGACCTCGAACTGGCCGCGTTGAAGGCGCAGCTCGCCGCGGGCGGGCCCGCCGGGGCGCTCCCCACCGCTGGCGAGGACGACGGGACGCAGGCGCCACCAGCGGTGATCGACGCAGTAGAGGAACCCGACACCCCTGGAGGCGGAGCCGCATCTGGGGGTGACGCCACGGCCGGCGGCGGAGCCGCCACAATTGAACCGGCCACGGCCGGAGCGAACACGGCTGAACCGGCCACGGCCGGAGCGAACACGGCTGAACCGGCCACGGCGGACGACGTGGCCACTGGAGGAATCGAACGATGAGCACCGCAGGACGGATCCCCGCCGATCGAGGGCTCACGACCCGCATGTTCTTGACGGGGCTCTTCCTCGTCATCCTCTACGGGGTCTTCGGCGCGATCCTGTGGGAGGTCTTCAGGAGCTTCGTCGTCCTGTTCGTCGTCGTTTTCGGCCTGCTCTTCTGCCAGTACTGGTTCTCGGACAAGATCGCCCTCTGGGGCATGCACGGGCGGATCGTCAGCGCCGAGCAAGCCCCGCAGCTGCATGGCGCAGTGGACCGGCTCTGCGCGCTCGCCGACATGCCCAAGCCCAAGGTCGCGATCGCCGACATCGACATGCCGAACGCCTTCGCGACCGGGCGGAGCCCGAAGGCGGCGGTCGTGTGCGCGACGTCCGGCCTCCTCCGACGGCTCGACGAGCCGGAGCTCGAAGCAGTGCTCGCCCACGAGCTCTCGCACGTGGCGCACCGCGACGTCGCCGTCATGACGATCGCGAGCTCCCTCGGCGTGCTCGCCGGACTGATGACGCGCATGATGCTCTTCTCGGCCATGTTCAGCGGAGGAGGACGCGGACGCGGGAACCAGGGGGCGGGTCAGATCGTGCTGATCGAGATGGCGATCATGCTGGTCTCGATCATCGTCTACGCGATCAGCTACCTCCTCACGATGGCGCTCTCGCGCTATCGCGAGCTCGCGGCGGACCGATCCGGCGCGATCCTGATCGGCAGGCCGTCTTTGCTCGCGTCGGCGCTCGTCAAGGTGTCCGGCGAGATCGCCCGCATACCGACCAGGGACCTGCGGAAGGCGGAGGCCTTCAACGCGTTCTTCTTCACTCCGGCGATCACCCAGCGTCCGGGACAGCAGCCCGGGCAGGGTGGGCTGTCGCTGAGCGCGCTCTTCTCGACGCACCCCTCGCTGGAGCGACGCCTCGCCCAGCTCTCGCAGCTCGAAGCCCAGATGGGCCAACCTCGCTGAGGCTGGGCAGGACCGCTCCGCTCTCCCTGTGGGCCTCCTCGACACCCTCCTCGGGCGCACGAAGCCAGTCCGTCCGAATCTGGACTCGCTCTTCGCCCTCCCTTCCGCCGCGGTGACGCTCCAGAGCGCCGCGGGCCTCGTGCTCTCGGGAAGGGCGGGAGTGTGCTGGATGCCGCCGGCCGGTCAGTCCGCAGCGGACGTCCAGAAGGAGATCTCCCAGCTGCTCGACATCCCCGACGACCCGACCGCGGCGGGCCAGGCCACGGCAGAGGGGACGTCGCCGGGCGGGAGCGGCGGCGCGGGCGGCGGTGCGAAAGCGGGCTTGCTCACCCAGGCCGAAGACGCCTTCGGCTACCGATGGCTGCTCCTCGACGACAGCGACGTCGAGGACTTGGTGAACCGGGTGCACCTCGTGAACTCGCTGCTCGCCGAGAACGGGTGGGGACCCCAGCTCCTCTGCTCGGTCTTCGGCGTGGTCCCCGGCGGGGACGCGGACACGACGGCACGGCCGTTCTACCTCGTGTACCTGTTCAAGCGCGGCACCTTCTACCCCTTTGCCCCGGTGGGCAAGGAGCGCCGCGACAACGAGCTCGAGCTTCGGGTCCGGTCGCTCCTCGGCTCGGACCTCCCGGTCGAACCGGACCTCACGCGGTGGTTCCCCTTGTGGGACCTGCCCGTACGCTGAGCACCGGCGTCCCGGGGGAATGACCGTGATCTCGCTGGGTGCCGTGCCCGACGACCGCCACGTCACCCTCGAGGGCGCGGTGAACTTCCGAGACTTGGGCGGATACCGGACCGTCGACGGCCGGTCGACCCGCTGGCGATCGCTCTTCCGTGCCGACGACGTCTCCCGCCTGAGCCGATCAGACCGTGCGGTCGTGCGCGGCCTGGGCATCGCGACGGTCATCGACCTGCGCTCCCGCGCCGAGGTCGAGGCCGAGCGCTTCCCCGTCGACGAGATCCCTGTCGGCTTCCACCACCTCCCGCTCATCGGCGACCTGCCGGGGTTCGCCGAGTACCTGAATGGCCCGGGGTGGTTCGCCGGGCACTACCTCGACATCGCGCGCCAATCGGGGATCCAGATCGCGAGAGCGGTCGCCATCGTCGCGACGCCGGGGTCGTGCCCGGTGATCGTCCACTGCGCAGCGGGGAAGGACCGTACCGGCGTCCTCGTCGCGCTCCTCCTCGCGCTGCTCGGCGTCCCTGACGAGACCATCGCCAAGGACTACGCGCTCAGCGCGCAGGCGATGGACGCGCATCTCAGCCGGCTCCTTGCTCGCCTCCCCGACCACGAAGAGGAGATCCGCAGCGTGGCCGCCACGATGCTGTCAGCGACACCCGCCAACATCCTCGCGCTCCTCGACGGCGTGCGAGCCGAGCACGGCTCGATCGCGGGCTACGCCGCGGCACACGGCGCGGGGGCGGGCGTCATTGCCGCACTTCAAGAGCGGATGCTCGAATGACCGCGCCGACCGGTCAGGCGCCCCCCGCATCCAGCGCGTCGATCTGTGCCGCGAGCGCCAGGTCGCGCCCCGTCAGCCCGCCGGCCGAGTGCGTCGAAAGCCGCAGGACCACGTTCTTCCAGCGGATGTCCACGTCGGGGTGGTGGCTCGCCGCCTCCGCGACCGCGCCCACCCGGTGGACATAGGCGAGCGCGCCCGCGAAGTCCCCGCAGTCCACCTCCTTCACCAGCACACCGCCGTCGCGGCGCCACCCTAAGCTGCGCTCTGCGAGCGCCGCGTCGACCTCTGCAGGCGCGAGCACCTCCGTCACGGGTGCGTCATCTCCTCGGGCCGGACGGCCTCGTCGAACTGCTCGCCGGTCAGATAGCCGAGTGCGATCGCAGATTCACGAAGCGAGATGCCCTCCTTGTACGCCTTCTTCGCGACGTCGGCCGCCTTGTCGTAGCCGATCACCGGGTTCAGCGCGGTGACCAGCATGAGCGACTGCTCCAAGTGGCGCGTGATCTGCACCCGGTCGGGCTCCACGCCCTCTACCGCGAACTTCCGGAACGAGACGCACGAACCCTCGAGCAATTCGATCGAGTGGAGGACGTTGTGGGCGATGAGCGGCTTGTTGACGTTGAGCTCGAAGTTGCCACGAGCGCCCGCGATGCCGACCGCGGTGTCGTTCCCGATCACCTGGATCGACACCATGATCATCGCCTCGGACTGGGTCGGGTTCACCTTGCCCGGCATGATCGACGAGCCTGGCTCGTTCGCCGGGAGCACCAGTTCGCCGAGCCCGCTGCGCGGCCCGGAGCCCAGCCAGCGCAGATCGTCGGCGATCTTGTTCAACGAGCCCGCGAGCACTCGCAAGGAACTGCTCGCCCAGACCAGCGCATCGTGGGCGGCGAGCGCGGCGAACTTGTTGGGGGCGGTGACGAACGGCAGCCCGGTGAGCTCGGCGATCTTCTCGGCGACGCGCACGCCGAACTCTGGATGAGTGTTGAGCCCCGTCCCCACCGCGGTGCCGCCTGCAGCGAGCTCGTAGAGCCCTGGAAGCACCTGCTCGAGTCGTTCAAGATCGGCGTCGAGCTGTGCGACGTACCCCGAGAACTCCTGGCCCAGGGTGAGTGGGACGGCATCCATCAGATGGGTGCGTCCGATCTTGGTGATCCCGGCGAACGCCTTCGCCTTCTCGTCCAGCGCGTCTCTGAGCGCGCGGACCGCCGGGACCAACCGATGGAACAGCTCCTCGGCGACGGCGATGTGCATCGCCGTCGGGAACGTGTCATTGGACGACTGCGACATGTTCACGTGGTCGTTCGGGTGCACTGGGGACTTCGAGCCGATCTGGCCGCCGTCGATCTCGATCGCGCGGTTGGCGATGACCTCGTTGGCATTCATGTTCGTCTGGGTGCCGCTTCCCGTCTGCCAGATGCGGAGTGGGAAGTGGTCGTCGAGCTTCCCGTCGCGTACCTCGCGCGCCGCGGTTGCGATCAGCTGGGCTCGGTGCGCGTCCAGCTTCCCGAGGTCGGCGTTTACGAGCGCGGCGGCCTCTTTCAGGATTCCGATCGCGCGGATCAGCGGTCTTGGCATCACGTCCCGGCCGATGGCGAAGTGGTGGAGGGACCGCTGAGTCTGCGCCCCCCAGTAGCGATCGGCGGGCACCTCGATCTTCCCCATGCTGTCGGTCTCGATCCTGGTGGCGCTCACCGTTCCTCCTTCTTCCCCCGTTTCACCGACGTCGGTTCGTATGCCTGTCAACTCGTTCTCGGCGCTGAGGCGCCGAAGCTACCGCGCGCACCCTCCGCCCCACGCCCGTCCCACGCGTCCTCCCACTGACGCTGCCCCATGGCGAGCACCTGTCTCGCCTCGGCGACGTCCTCGGCCCTCGGGCCGCCGCCCGACCCGGGAACTTCCAGGATGGCCGGCAGCCTCGCGAGGGACGGATGCCCGATCAGGCAGCCGAGCGACTTCTCGCCGATCGTCCCCTCGCCGAGGTTCGCGTGGCGGTCCACCCTCGCCCCGAAGGGGGACTTCGAGTCGTTCAGGTGGAGGCAGCGCAGGGCGCCGAGCCCGACGGTCGCGTCGAGCGCGGCGACGACGTCGCCGGCCTCGGCGGGAGACCCGAAGGGGGCTCCCGCCGCCCAGAGGTGCTGCGTGTCGAGGCAGATACCGAGCGCGTCATGGGCGTCGGCTCGCTCGAGAAGGTCGGCAAGCTCTTCGAAGTTGCGCCCGATCGCTCCCCCGGCGCCGGCGGTGTTCTCGAGCAGGATCGGGCAGGGCTCCCCCGCCGGCGACGTGCCGGTCCCCGAGTCCTGGGCGGCGGCCCCCCCGACCGGGTCGACTGCGGCCTCGAGCGCCGCGAGCAGGGCGCCCACCACCTGGCCGGCCACCGCGTCGAACCCCCGGCCGAGGTGGCTCCCGGCGTGCAGGACGAGCCCAGAGGCTCCCATGCCTCGCGCGGCGGTGAGGTTGGCGGCGAGCGCCGCGCATGAGCGCTCGAACATGGCTTCGTCGGGAGTCGCGAGGTTCACGAGGTACGTCGCGTGACAGTAGGTCGCAGCCACAGACGGACTCGCAGCCTGGGCCTCACGGTACGCGGCGAGCACATCGGGGCCGTACTGCGGAGGTTTCCACATTCTCGGGCTCTGGGTGAAGACCTGGACGACATCGGCGCCGATGGCCTCCGCGCGATCGAGCGCGCGGAGGAGGCCTCCCTCCGTCCGCACGTGGGCGCCGATCAACACTCTCCGACGGTACCCCCCGCGAGTCGGGCCGTGGTCAGCGACGCCACGGCTCGAAGCACTCGGCAAGCTCGGCCACGAGGGCCTGCGCGTCGTCGTCCTCGAGATGGGGCGTCCCGTCTCCCCGGCGGACCGACGGCACGCGGATGATCACCCCACTCGCTCCCGCGGCGCGTGCAGCGTCCAGTCGGGCGCGAAGGCCGGAAAGGGGTCCGGACCCCGGGCTGGGCTCGGATCCGGACCCCGGGCTGGGCTCGGATCCGGACCCCGGGCTGGGCTCGGATCCGGACCCCGGGCTGGATCCCGTAAGGGTCGGCGCCTTCAGGCTCCTTGTCGTTGCGCCCGCCCAGGCGTGCCGGAGCGTCGCTCGGCACACGATGTCAGGCTCCCGGCTCGCGTCGTCTCGGCTCATGAGCGACTCGGTCGACTCCTCGGCGAAGTCCCGCCACAGCTCGATCTCGCCAGGATCGTCAGGGCAGACGATCGTCGCCGCGGCGGACGACGCCTGACGGAGGAGGAACCCCGGTCCGACCTCACGTCCGACGAGCCCAGCGGCACCGACCGGAACCTCGACGAATATCGGCGGCCCACCAGGGCGGCGCGGAGGCGGGCGGTTCACCGCCCCTGCGACGTGCAGGTACTCCCCATCGAAGACCGGGACGTCGTGCCCCAGCACGCTCCGGCAGACGGCCACCGCCTCGCCCAGGTACGTGCAGGCGTCGGGAGGCTCTCCGGGAGCCTCCCCCCGAGGTCCGGTGGAAGGCTGCCCGAGCGCGCCGCTCCGAGCCCAGCGCAGCAACACGGCCGCACGACCACCGGACGCCACGTCGAGCGTGGTCACGTCCCGAGCGAGCACTGCGGGATGCCGGTCCACAGGAAGCATCGAGACCACGCCGAGAAGCGCGGCGTCCTGGAGCGTGATCGCCGCAGCGGCGATCGTGCAGGCATCGCAGGCGAGGCCCGCGCCCCGACGCCCGCCCTGGCCCTCGCCCCCGGCCTGGCCCCCGGCCTGGCCCTCGCCCTCGCCGCCCTCGCCCTCGCCCTCGCCGCCCTGGCCCGCGCCCTCGCCTGCTCCGCCCGTGAACCACACCACGCCTGCACCTGCACGGACAGCGGCGAGGACCAACTGCCACCACGGAGCGAGTGACACCGGAGCTGTGGCACGGTGCGCCGGCACGGGAGGGAGCTCGACGGCGAGCCGCAGCGACGGGTCCACCGGTGGAGCTTACGGCCGGCTCGTGTGCGGACTTCCGTGGTTCGCATCGTGGTGCGCCCAGGTCGTCTTCTCGTCAGCACCGCTCCCACCATCCGGCTTCGCCATGGACGACGCCGAGCGCTCGAAGCCGTTCGAGCGCGCCGCAAACCGTGTCCATCGGCAGTCCCGTCTGCTCGAGGATCTCCTCGAGACTCCTCCGGTCCCACGCGACCGCGCCCACGACCTCGCGTGTCGGCGATGGGAGGCCGTCTGCCGCCTGCGCGGGCAGCTGAGCCGGCAAGCGGCCAGGACCCGCCCCGGCCAGGCTCAGCCCCAGCGCGACGAGGACGTCGGACAGGTCGCGCACCACGAAGCAGCCGTCCGCGAGCAGGGCATTGGTCCCGGCCGACGCGGGACTCCGCACGGAGCCGGGCACGGCGCCTACCGGCACGCTGCGCGCCGTCGCGGCCTGCACCGTGTGGAACGAACCGCCTCGGCTGTGACACTCCACGACGACCACCACGTCGGAGAGGGCGGCGATGATCCGGTTGCGCGCCGGGAACCGCCACGCGACGTCGGCGACGCCGATCGGCGCCTCGGAGAGGACCGCGCCCGCCTCTGCCACGCGCCGCCACAATCCCGAGTGCTGGCGAGGGTAGGGGGCTGCGACGCTGCCCGCGACGACTGCGACCGGCGGCGCGGCAGGGCGCGTGGGGAACGACTCCCTCACCTCGGGCCCCGACGGACCAGCCGTGAGCGACAGCTCCGCCGCGTCGGCCGCCGGCTCCCCGCGACCGCTCGTCGCACGCCACGCGGCAAGCGCACCTTCGTGCGCGGCGCCGTCGATGCCGAGCGCGAGGCCCGAGACGACCACGACGCCGGCGGCGGCAAGGTCGGCGCCGAGCTGGGCCGCGACGCCGAGGCCGTACCGGGTCGCCGAGCGCGTACCCACGATCGCGACCCGCGGTGCGGTATCCACCACTCGCGGACTGCCGAGCGAGAACAAGACGGCGGGGGCTTCGGGATCGGCGCGCAGCGCCGCGGGGTACCCAGGTTCACCGAGCACGCAGACGCCCACGCCGGCTTGCACGTGGGTCGCCCAGACGTGCGCGACGTCGATCTTGCGTGCGTCGTTGTGCGCGGATTCCGTCCTGAGGGCAGCACGGACCCGAGCGCTCCCCGTCACCAGCTCGTCCCACGCAGCGTGCGGCACAGTGCCTTCGAGGAGCCTGCGAAGCGTCTTCGGTCCCACTCCGGGCACGGACGCGAGCGCGGCGGCGTACGCCTTCTCGGGGAGGTCGTGCGGGGCGGTGCCGGTGCGCGGGGCGGTGCCGGTGTGCGGGGCGGTGCCGGTGCGCGGGGCGGTGCCGGTGTGCGGGGCCGATGAGCTCATCGACCAGGAACGGTCGGGTCGACGCACGGGGGCGCGCGGCCGGTCTGGAGCAAGCGCTCGGGTGAGCGGTCAGCGCCGCGAACCGACGGGTGGTAGGCATGCGCCATGAGCTTGGACCTCGATCCTTTCACCAGCGCGGTCGACCTCGCGGAGAGGATCCGGTCGCGCGAGCTGACCCCCCTGGAGGCACTCGAAGCCTCGCTCGATCGGATCGATCGGCTGAACCCGGTGCTGAACGCCGTCGTGTGGCGAGACGACGCATCGTCGCGCGCACAAGCCGAGGAGATCGGCAAGCGGATCGCAGCCGGCGAAGACGTCGGCCCCTTTGCAGGGGTGCCCACGCTCGTGAAGGACCTCACCAAGGCGCGCGGGCAGCCGGCTACGTACGGCTCCGCCGCCGCGCCGGAGGGCATCTCCGAAGAGGACGACCTCGTGGTGGCCGCGATGCGGCGTGCGGGGTTCGTGCTCTGCGGGAGGTCCAACACGCCGGAGTTCGGCCCGCTCCCGGTCACGGAGAACACCAGGTACGGCATCACCCGCAACCCCTGGGACACCGCGCGGAGCCCCGGTGGATCGAGCGGCGGGGCGGCGGCCGCCGTTGCCTCGGGGATGGTGCCGCTGGCGCACGGCAACGACGGCGGCGGGTCCATCCGGATCCCCTCGTCGTGCTGCGGCCTCGTGGGCCTGAAGCCGAGCCGCTGGCGAGTCCCGAGCTCGACGCCCGCATGGTTCGGCATGGCGGTCGAGGGTGCGCTGTGCCGGACCGTCGCCGACGCAGCCACGGTGCTGGATTGCCTCAGCGCGCCGAGCCTGCTCACCTGGGAGCAGGCGCCCGCGCCGGAGCGCCCGTTCGCGACGGAGGTCGGTGCCGACCCCGGGCCCCTCCGGATCGCGCTCCTGACCACGAGCTCGCTCGGGGTGGAGGTGGAAGCCTCTTGCCGCGCTGCGGTCGAGGACGCCGGCCGTCTGCTCGAAGGGCTCGGCCACCAGGTGGAGCTGCTCGCAGAGGACCTCTTGGACACCAGTGCAGTGGGGCCGTTCCTGGACGTCGTGAATTCCGCCTACGGAGGCTTCGAAGGCATCGACTGGGACCGGGTCGAGCCCCACAATAGAGCGTGGCGCGAAGCGGGGTCGGAGGTCGACGCGCTCACGCTCGTGAGCTCACTGAACGCGCTGCGACGCGCGACGCCCCACGTCGTCGAGCACTGGGGGCGCGACTTCGACGTGCTGGTCACGCCGACGATCCCCATCGAGCCCCCCATCGCGGGCGAGGTGCTCGCCGAGGCTCACGCTGAGCCCGGCACGCCTCCCCTTGCCGCGTTCGTGATGGTCGCCTTCACCATCCTCTTCAACATGACCGGACAGCCGGCTGTGAGCCTGCCGCTCTCGCAGTCGCCGAGCGGCCTTCCCGTCGGCGTGCAGTTCGTGGGAGGCCCCTGGGGCGAGGACCGGCTGCTCCGCCTCGCCTCCCAGCTCGAGGTGGCGGCTCCCTGGAAAGATCGCGAACCCCCTCTGGCGATGGCGGAGACAGGGACATGAACACGGAGTCTCATCCCCCGACGTCGAGCACTTCGCGCCCGGCGCGGAGCGCCAGCGCCTCGGCGACGTGCTCCCCCCTCACGATGCCGGCTCCACCCGGAGCCGCCACTGCGCGCTCGCCAGCCACTGCGCCCGCGCCGGGAAGGTCGAGATCACCTGCGAGGTCGAGGTCGGCGATCGTACGCGCGACCCGTCGCACCCGGTCGACGCCGCGCCCGCTGAGCCGCCCCGCGCGCACGCTCCTCTCGAGGAGCTCGGCGGCGCCTGAGTCGAGCGGCGCGACCGCGGACAGCACCGACGCGCGGAGCTCCGAGTTGCACCGCACCCCTCTCGTTCGAGCGAGCCGTCGTGCCGCCGCTACCCGAGCGGCGACCGCAGCGGTCGGCTCACCAGGCGCGGGAGAGAGGAGCTCGTCAGGCGTGGTGCGCCGCAACGGCACGACGAGGTCGAAGCGGTCGAGGAGCGGCCCGGAGAGACGCCGAACGTAGCGGGCCCGGGCCGCTGGTGAGCATCGGCACGATCCCGCCGCGCCCCCCTCGCCGCAAGGGCACGGGTTCATGGCGCCCACGAGCAGGAAGCGCGCCGGGAAGTCCGCAGTGCCCCTTGCGCGGCTCACGCGCACGACGCCCTCCTCGAGAGGCTGACGCAACGCATCGAGCACCGCCACCGGGAACTCCCCCATCTCGTCCAAGAAGAGGACGCCCCGACTCGCGAGGCTGATCTCCCCCGGCCGCATCGACGCCGTTCCGCCGCCGACGAGCGAGACCGCCGAAGCTCCGTGGTGCGGTGCACGGAACGGTGGGTCCCACACGAGGCCGCCCTCGGGTGCGGAGAGTCCGGCTGACGAGTGGATGCGGGTGACCTCGAGCGCCTCAGGCCGTGCGAGTGGTGGGAGGAGCCCCACGAGCCGCCGGGCGAGCATGGTCTTGCCCGACCCTGGAGGACCGACGAGGAGAAGATGATGGCCGCCGGACGCGGCCACCTCGACGGCGCGGCGGCCCACCCGCTGGCCCTTCACCTCCTCGAGGTCGCCATAGCACGCGACTGCCCGCTCGATCCACGCCCTCTGCTCGGCGGCTGCCGGCGACCCATTTCCGTGCCTGTCTGCCCGCTCGTCGGCTCTGCCGAGCACGCTGTTCGTCACGGGGAGCGGCCATGGGTGGGTCCCCCGGAGAATCTCGACGAGCGTGCGCAGGCTGGGCACGCCGAACGTCCGACGGGGTCGGACGGCTGCCGCTTCAGCGAGGTCGCACTCGGGGACGACGAGCCGGTGGCCCCGGACCGCCTCGGCGAGCGCGATCGTCCCGGGAACGTGGCGAACCGAACCGTCGAGTCCCAGCTCGCCGATGAACGCGACTCCCTCGAGCACCTTCCAGGACAGGTCGCCGACGGCGGCGAGCACACCCAACGCGATCGGGAGGTCGAGTCCCGCACCTGCCTTCCTGACGGCCGTAGGCGCGAGGTTCACGGTCATGCGCCGCTGCGGCCAGGCAAATGTGCTCGACAGGAGCGCTGCACGGACACGATCGCGCGATTCGCGCACGGCGGTGTCCGGCAGGCCGACGATCGTGAAACCAGGAAGCCCGCCTGAGTCGTGCACCTCGACGATGACGGGCCGGCCGGTCGTCCCGGTCAACGTCGCCGAGTGCACTGCGGCAATCACGCGACGGAACGGTCGCCGCTCGCTCCCGGTCTGGCGGCGCGTCCTCGATCAGGCCCGGACTCTCGCGCCTCGTGAACCCTGCTCGGGGCCGAGACAACCCTGCTGGCGCCGGGACAACCCTGGTCGTGCGGTCACGCCGCAGGAGAGCTCGGCGACGACCGTCGAGGCGAGGCGGCCCAATGCAGGGGATCGTCACCGGCCACGATCCGGTCGCCCTCAGTGGAGCTCCGTGCGAAACGCAGCCAGCCGGCTCGCTGCGCAGTGTGCTCCGCCATCCATGCGTCCCGGGCGGCACGCGCGGCGAGCCGGACGTCCAGCCTGCTCGCGCAGACTGCAGCCCGCGCGACCGCCTCGGCCAGCTCTTCGTCTCCTTGCAGCACGCGGACGTTCGCCGGAGGAAGGCTCCGGACGCGCGCGGTCGAGCGCTCAATGTGGCCATCCATGGTCGGTCTCACCTTTCCTGGCTTTCCCTCTTCCTGGGAACCCTCCTGAGCGATCGTAACGACGGCCACGCCCGGTCGCAGCTCGGGGCATGGTCTTTTCTCGCAGCACGCAGTCGGCCGCCAGCTCTCCGCCGCTCAGCGGGATACCGCAGGTGGACTGCCACTTCCTGGTGCAGCGCCGTTCGTCGTCGCAGCAGAAGTTGCGTCCTCCGTCTCCCCCGATCTGAGCGCGGCGACGAGCACCTGCGCTCCACCCACGAGTCCCGCCGCCTCGTAGGGGACGACGACCTTCGTGTTCGGCGCGGACGCGACGTCCTGCAATGCCCGCAGCTGCAGGACGGCGAGCGTGTTCGGACGGATCGCCACCTGGTCGATGGCATCGAGCGCCGCCGCCTCACCCTGGCCCCTGAGCGTACGTGCCTTCTTCTCGCCTTCAGCCTGCAGTTCGAGCACCCGCATCTGAGCCTCCGCGGCCAGGATCGCAGCCTGCTTGGCGCCCTCGGCCTCGAGGATGGCCGACTGCTTCTGACCGCCGGCGCTGTTGATCGCGGACTGTTGCTCCCCTTCGGACTTCAAGATCGCGGCCCGCTTGTGCTGCTCCGCTTCCTTCTGCTCCGACATCGCCTGGAGGACGTTCTGCGGCGGCGTGATGTCCAGGATCTCGATCCGGTTCAACCGGACCCCCCACTTCATCGCCGCGTCCGCCATGTGGTCCTGCATCCGGGTGTTGATGGTGTCGCGTTCGGAGAGCGACTGGTCGAGCGTCAGCTCGCCGAACACCGCACGCAGCGCCGTGCGTGACAGCTGGTCGACCGCGAGCTGATAATCCGCGATCTCGAACAACGCGGCCTTCACGTCGATGACCTGGCAGAAGATCGTCGCGCTCACCCGGAGCGAGACGTTGTCCTTCGTGATGACGGACTGTTGGTCGCCCGTCATCGGGAACTCGCGCATGTCCACCTTCGCCATCCGGTCCATGAACGGCACCAGCGGATGGAGACCGGGCTGGCGGATTCCGCGGAATTCGCCGAGGCGCTTGACCACGCCCACGCTTCCCTGCTGGACGATCTGCATCGCCTTGAAGGCGAGCACACCGACCACGCCAGCTGCCGCAACCGCTCCAACTGCCACGCCGACGATGAGGCCGAGATCTGCCACCATCGTGCTCACCCCACTTCCCTCCGCGCTTGACGGTGTGCCGGTGCGCTGCGCGGTGAGAGCGCCACGGCTTGTTCAGTCGTCTATCGAGTAGACGATGAGCAGTCCCCGTTCGATGTCGGCTACGACCACGTTCGTCCCCTTCTCGATGCGCTCGCTCGGATCGAGAGGGATCGCGAGCCATTCCTCGCCCCGCGCGCGGATGCGTCCTGGGTGTTGGGCACCCTCGATGGCCCTGGTGACCACGGCGGTCTCCCCGACCATCCCTTGCACACCGCTCAGCATTGCCGGCCTCCTCAACGGGCTCTTGCGCCATCTGGCCATTCGTACGCAAGCCGACCGCAGCCGTCCCACCCTGACTATATGGCGCCCACGCCTTGGCGGAGAGGCGAGAGCGCTGGCCGCTGGTCCCAGATCGTCATGGCCCCGCGACGACCGTTTCGCCCGACGTCCGCTACCAGGCGTGCGCGATGACCTCGACCCGCTCCCCGAGGACGCAGGCCACGTCGAACCTCACGCACGCCTGGTGGACGTCGTGCTCGGCGAGCCATCGGGCAGCCAGACGTCGGAGCCTCGCGCGCTTGCGGCCGGTCACCGCTTCTGCGGGTGAGCCATACGCGAGGGTGCTGCGGGTCTTTACCTCGCAGACCACGAGCGTCGACCCCTTCCGCAGGACCAGGTCGATCTCTCCCGCGGCGCAGCGCCAATTCCGGTCGAGCACCTCGAAGCCTCGCGCCGCATACCAGGAAGCGGCGAGCTGCTCGCCGCGGGCACCAAGCTGTCGGCGAGCGCCGCTCACGTCGGAACCACGGGAGGAACGGTCGCTCCTCTCTGCACCTCGCGCGAGCGATTCTGCTGGCCTCAC
Source organism: Actinomycetes bacterium (assembly GCA_021803085.1). Classification (GTDB taxonomy): domain Bacteria; phylum Actinomycetota; class Acidimicrobiia; order Acidimicrobiales; family RAAP-2; genus JAJYVT01. Next base: position 170 of record JAJZMD010000280.1, on the reverse strand, counting down.
CGCTTCTCCGGCCCGCGGCCGGGGGCATAGCCGTCCCCGCCCCCTCACGACGGCCCCCGGCCACGGCCGCCCGCCGGGTCCCTGCCCGGCCGGCCCCCTGCCCCGGCCGCCCCCTCCCGAGGTGTCACACCCCCCTGTCATCGTGTCGTCGATGATGCTCACCTCAGAGG